>NZ_FONY01000007.1:0-2056 GCF_900113045.1 Thermoflexibacter ruber | reverse complement strand
TCATTGGCTTATAGCACTTTTTCTATGAAAAAAACTGAGGGTATAGAGGCATTTTTGAGCCGCTTACCCTCAGTTTTTTTGTTAAAATTTTACACCACAAGCCTTGGAAGTTTGCTTTTTTTTTCCAAAATTAAGTCCATGTTTCACCTTCAAATTTTTTTGTTAGTATGACCCACGAGCCTACACAAAAAGCCCTCTTCGGTGCTTTCCTCAATACTGCCCAGCACAATGCGTACCTGATTATCAATGAGGTCAATGAGAAGCTGGGCAAAGCAGATGTAGAAGAAGGAAAATTAGATAATGATGCCTATGCCTTACATATCCTCACCAATAAAGAAATCAAAACCCTACCTCTAAAAATCCTAAGCAGAAGGTTACTCATGGAGGGTTTCCCTTTTTTGTGTGCTTTGGGTTTTAGCCAAGATGCTACCCAAACGGATAATTTTGAAGCCCTTAAAACCAAGTTGCAAAAGGCTTTGAAAACCTTGAACGAATACCGAAATTTTTATAGTCATTATTACGAGCAAAGCATAGATTGGCAAAAATGCCAATTTGCTGACTTAGATTTGATTAGAGAGGACTTTATCAAGACCTTTACTACTTATGCAAGCGAGGAGCAGGTAAGCAAGTCTTACGAAGAGGTAAAAAAGAAAAAAGAAGAGTTAGACAAGTGTAAAAAGGGCTTGAGTCTTGCTAAAAGAAAAAAGCAAACATGGGAAATCAATGATTTAAAACAAAAAGAAGAAGTTTTAAGAGATGAGCTACTTAAAGCACAACAAGCGCATTTCCAACTCAAAGAGAAAAAGGAAAGAAAAGAGAACTTGCTCAAAAGATACCCTAACATCAGTGGAGCAGAGTTAAATAAACTCATACAAGACAAGGAAAGCCCGTATCATAGCTTTTGGAAGAAAAACAACCCTCATCGCTTTTCAAAAAAAGGCTTAGTATTTTTTATTTGCCTTTTTCTCTCTAAAGAGCAAGCAAACCTCTTTCTAAGTAGTATTTCAGGCTTTAAACGCACTGATGCCTCTTACTTTTGGGCAGTAAGGGCAATGTATATGCACCACTGTTGCCACTTGCCTCAGCCGCGTTTAGAGAGTTCTGATATGCTTTTGGATATCCTCAACGAACTAAACCGCTGCCCCAAAGTGCTTTATAACTTGCTTTCTGAAACAAATAGAGCTTATTTTGAGAAAGACATCAATTACAAAGAAGGCTCTGTACTCCAAACAGATGAGGAAGGCAACCTTGTTACTATCCAAAAAATGCTTAGACACCAAGACCGCTTACCTTATTTCATTTTGAAATACTTAGATGAAACCAATGCCTTCCCTGACTTGCGCTTTCAGATTTACTTAGGCAAATTGGTTACAGATGTCTATAAAAAGCCCAAGATGCTGGAGAAGAACGAATTAGGGGAGTTGGTAGAGCAAGACGGGCAAAGATTGATTCTCAAAGAAGTTCATGCCTTTGGGAAACCTTCGGACTTTGCAGATAAAATAAACCTACCCAAAGAATTAGAAGTAAATGAAATACAAGATAAGTATGGAGAAATGAAACAAGAAGAACTGAAAGTAGGAACGATTGTGCAGTTTTCTCCACAATATCATATTTCAAGTAACCGTATCGCCCTCAAACTCTTTAAAACCAAAGACGGCAAATTTTATTCAGAAAAACCTGATAATGACAAGCAAGCAAGACTTATTATACTCAATAAAAATTGGTTTTGGTTTTAGGGATATGAAAATTCCAAGAAATTAAGGTTTCTAATTCCTGCTTATATTGGGCAATATGGGTAAAAAACTCACAGACCTTTTCCTTGAAATCTTGAAACTTCCTATAAAAACAAGTATCAATGACCTTTTTACGCATAAATTTCCATAATCTTTCAATTAGATTAAGATTAGGCGAGTAAGCAGGCAAGAAAAGCTGTTTTATCCTGCTACTTGCCAATTTTTCTTGTAAGTGCTTATTTTTGTAATATCGTGCATTATCACAAATCACATAAATCTTTTCCTTGTCAGGGTGACATGCTTGCAATTGCTCATAGAGTTTC
>NZ_FONY01000087.1 GCF_900113045.1 Thermoflexibacter ruber | reverse complement strand
TGCAAACTTGGAGCTTTGTGCTTCTATTCAAGTGTAGTGCTGGTTGACAGTTTAGTGCTCCGAAACCCGCCCGAACGCAAAGCCCGAAAACGTTATAGGCTATTTTAGAACAGACCAAAACATACAATAATTGAGAGTAGAAATGACAAATAAAACACGACATATTGTTACGACCTTAATACTTTTTTTGACTTGCAATATTTTGTTTGCTCAAATGTCACAGACAGACATTTTTTCGGCAGATAGCTTACTTGTTATAGAAAAAAATACCGCAAAAGGTTTTCACAACGACTACATTTTGTTTATTCCTAAAGGAACTAAACTGCACAAACAGACATTTTTGCTTGTTGAACCTAACAACACAGGTAAACTTTCAGACAGCATTGAAGTTCATAAAGAACACGCTATTTTCTTAGCGACAAAAAATTCCGTAGGAAATAACATATCAACCGAACTAAAAATTCCGATACTTGTTCCAATTTTTCCACGACCAGCATCAAAACCGCTAATCTACACACACGCCTTGGACAGAGATGTAATTTTAGAAAAATCCACAAATCTGAAACGACTTGACTTACAATTATTGGAAATGATAAACGATGCAAGAAATGTATTAAAAACAATGAATATTATAGTTGCAGACAAAGTCTTTATGAGTGGTTTTTCAGCTTCTGCAACTTTTATAAACCGTTTTTCATTTTTACACCCAGCTAAAATTAAAGCATTAGCTATTGGTGGTTTTAATGGAATACTTATGTTACCTCAAAATGAAATTAACAGTGTTAAACTCAACTATCCCATTGGGACAAATGATTTTGAAAAACTATTCAAACAAAAATTTGACTTTGAAACTTACAAATCCATTCCTCAATTCATCTATATGGGCGAATTAGACGACAACGATGCAGTTCAGTATGATGATGCCTACAACAAAAAGGAACGAAAAATAATCAATGATAATATTGGAGCGACAATTCAAAAAAGGTATTTAGAATGCCAAAAAGTATATTTGAAAGTTAACATCAATGCGACCTTTAAAACATATGAAAAAGTTGGTCATTGGACAACATCAAATATGAACTTAGAAGTTATAAAATTCTTTTTAGCACAAATGAAACAGAATGGAAAATAAAACAGCCTATAACACGGGTTTTGCGTCAGGCGGGCTGACGCATAAACTTGGAGTTTTGTGCTTCTAATGAACTTTAGTAATAAATTGAAACTTTGTGCTATGAAATCCGCCCGAACGCAAAGCCCTATTCGTTGGGCAATACTTAATGAAACAAGCCAATGACAAGACAACAAGCCGAACAGAAACTGAAATCTACTTTTGGTTTTAACGAATTTCACGACAACCAATGGACAGTAATAGATAAAATATTACAAGGGCAACGTGTACTTTTGATTGAAAAAACAGGTTTTGGAAAGTCGTTGTGTTATCAATTTCCTGCGACACAATTTGAAGGTGTTACAATTATCTTTTCGCCTTTGATTGCCTTAATGCGTGACCAAGTACAAAAAATGCAGGATTTAGGTATTGCAGCCAACTTTATATCATCACAGCACACCGAAGAAGAAAATAATCAAACTATCAATGATGCACTCAACGGAAAACTAAAATTACTCTACATTCACCCTGCAAGAATGGAAAATGTAAAGTGGTTAGAAACAGTACGGGATAAGAATTTCAAAATTGCAATGGTAGTAGTAGATGAAGCACATTGCATTTCTACTTGGGGACACGATTTTATTCCTTCTTACCGAAAAATTGTCAATTTAGTAAATTTACTTCCCCTCAATTTCCCGGTTTTAGCCACCACCGCAACCGCAACTAAACGAGTAGAAGAAGACATTAAAGCACAAATCGGAAAAAATATTATTTCAATTCGTGGAAACTTGTTGAGAGAAAATCTAAAGTTATATGTAATTACGGTGCAATCCGAAGACGAAAAAATGATTTGGTTAGCACAAAACTTAGAAAAAATACAAGGCACAGGAGTAGTATATACAGGAACAAGAGTAAGCACAGAAATTTACGCCAAATGGTTTGAATATCTGAAAATCAAGTCGGTACACTACAATTCGGGCATAGATACCGAAACCAAAAAAGACATAGAACAAGGTTTAATGAGCAACGAATACAAGTGTGTAGTCAGCACGAATGCTTTGGGAATGGGAATTGATAAATCTGATATTCGTTTTGTGGTACACACGCAAATCCCTGTTTCGCCTATTCACTATTATCAAGAAATAGGTAGAGCAGGACGAGATGGCAAACCTTCACATATTATTTTGTTTTATAATCCCAATGATGACAAAACTTTGCCCTTATCTTTTATAGAAGGAGGAAGACCTGAAATTAAAAAGTACCAACGTGTAATAGATGCAGTAAAATCTGAAAGACTAGGGTTGCACGGAATTATAAAAGCCACTAATCTAAAACAAACCCAAGTCAATGTAATTTTAGCGGACTTGATAGCACAAGGCATTGTGATTGAAGCCATTGATAGAAACAGCAAGAAATATGAGTTTAAATTTGGTTCGCCAGCCTTAGACACAAAAAGTTTTGAAGAGTTACGAGATGCAAAACTCAAAGAATTTGATGAAATGTTGAACTATTTGACGATTTCAACTTGCAGAATGAAATTTCTCTGCGACTTTTTAGGAGATAATCTTCACAAAGATTGTGGAGTTTGTGATAATTGTCGGCAAAAGAACATTCAAGTAAGTGTAACAGAAGATTGGAGAAATAAATTAGCAGATTTCAGAGAAACCTATTTTCCTATTTTGGAAGTTGAAAACAAAACTACAAATCTTGTAAATGGTGTAGCCGCATCCTACTACGGCATTTCCAATGTAGGGCAGGCACTTCACAGAAGTAAATACGAAAATGGCGGGGATTTTCCTGATTGGTTATTGCGTTTAACACTCAAAGCCTTTTATAGACATTTTGGCAAGGAAAAATTTGATGTGGTTTTATACGTACCACCCACCGAAAGTGGAGATTTAGTAAAAAACTTTGCTGAAAAAATTGCTAAATCTTTGAATTTTACTTTTTCAAACGCCTTGAAGAAAAGTAGAACAACACAATCTCAAAAGATTTTTCAGACAGGCTTGCTCAAAAAGGACAACTTGAAAGATGCTTTTATACTTGAAAATCCAAACCAAATCATAGGAAAAACTGTTTTACTGATAGACGATATTTATGATAGTGGGGCAACTATCAAGGAAATTGGAAAATATTTATCTAAATTAGGGGCTGTGAAAGTAGCACCCTTAGTTATTGCTAAAACCGTAGGTGGAGATTTATGAAGCAACATAGCGAAATACCTTATTGGATTACTTTGGCTCACTTATCCAAGTGGGGAACGGAAAAAATTAACCGTTTGGTAGTGAAAATTGTTCACGATAACCAAATGAGTTTGGAAACTTTTTTCCATTCTGAAAATGAATGGAAAGATAAGTTTGCTTTGTCTGATACAGATATTTTGGATTTGCAAAATGCCAAATCTGAATTACCGAACAATGCTTTTTTAGCAGAAGATTTACTTTCACAAGGATTTGAAGTAGTACCTATCAATTCGCCTGAATATTCTAAAACCTTGAAAGCCAACTTGAAATTAAAAGCCCCAACCATTTTATACGTAAAAGGAAATAAGCAAATTATGCAAGCAAACAGTATCGCAATAGTAGGCAGTCGTGATGCTGATGATATTTCGTTGCAGTTTACAGATAATATTGCAAAAAAGGCTTCCCAACAATTCAGAGTTGTGGTAAGTGGTTTTGCAAAAGGAGTTGATAAACAAGCATTGGATAGTGCTATTCAATACAAAGGACAAAGTATTATTGTACTTCCGCAAGGTATTATGACCTTTGGTTCGGGCATCAAAAAATATTATAAAGAGATTACCGCAGGCGATGTATTAGTGCTAAGTACCTTTCACCCAAAATCTGTTTGGAGTGCAGGGTTAGCAATGGCACGTAACCCAATTATTTATGCCTTAGCAACTGAAATTTACGTAGCACAATCCTCTGAAAGTGGTGGAACTTGGGCAGGTGTAATAGACGGTTTGAAAAAAGGGAGAACTATTTTAGTTCGCAAGCCTAATCAAAACGAAAAAAATGCGAACCTTATTTTAATTGAAAAAGGAGCAAAAGCAGTTGATTTTGAAGGAAATGCAATAGAAAATATAGAAGTAGTAGAAGCCATAGAAAAACCTAATATAAACGGAACTTCTAAAAAGAATGAAATAGACGAAGTAATCATTTTGCTTGAAAAACAAACCCTTACCCCGAAACAAATACTTGAAAAAGTGAAACTGAATATGTCGGACAAAGAACTTGCGAAAAAATTAAAATCTTTACCCAACATACAAACCGTTAAAAAGTCAAACAAAATACACTATTTTGTAAAGCAAGAAAGTCCAACATTATTCGCAATAAAATAAGCATCGCACAACATTATGTTTGCGAAAAGGCGGACTAATGTGCTAATTTGAAACATTTGTGCTTTCTATTAACTTTGTGCGTAGGGCAAGGGAAGTGCTATTTAATCCCGCCCTTCGCAAACATTTTTCCGTTAGGCACAATTTTAGGAAACTAACGGAAAAAAACCACCTATTTCATAGCCTAACTATTTGGTAATGAAAATTTTGTTTCACTTTAAATAGTTAGTTTTATGAAAAGTAAGCCAATTTTAATTCAGTTTGTTGTTTTGGCAATTTTTATTGTCCTTATTTCTGCTTCTGGCTCTGCCCATCCAACACTTCAAGAAAATTTATTTATGTTGCAAGAGGAGTACCGAGTAACTGGCTATAAGAAAGGGTTCAATGGTTGGGAGAAAGTCCCTTTAAGAATCAGGGTTACTGCACCTCAATATGGAGGAAAAGAAAAAATTGAAGTAGTTGCTTATCAGACAAGTTTTGGGTGGCAAACAGTAACTTACTGTTTCGTACACCAAGTTAATGAATTACTTGACGGCAAAGAAATAGCCGCAAACTTTGAATACAAGGCATCTTGTGCAGGTACAGTTTATTTCAACTTCTAAATTTTAACTATGAACGACAAATGCGAATTTTATCAAGACCCACAAAAATTGTGGCGTTGGAGAAGAATAGCATCAAACGGAAAAATAGTAGGCTCATCTTCACAAGGTTATGTGAACAAGTCCGATTGCATTGATAATGCAAGACGAAATGGATACAACGGATAAGTTTTTTGAGTTAGGCACTGAAAATGTGCCTAACTTTTTGTAAATTTGTAAAAAAACATTATGAGTAGGAAACTAATTCGCTTTGATTGGGCAATGAAAAAATTGCTACGCCACAAAGCTAATTTTGGTATTTTGGAAGGCTTTTTATCGGAGTTACTTCGCTTTGATGTAACCATAGAAAGCATTTTGGAAAGCGAAGGTAACAAGCAAGACGAATACGACAAATACAATCGTGTAGATATTTTAGTAAAAAGCCCAAATAATGAGTTAATGCTAGTAGAAGTTCAGAATGACTCTGAAATTGACTACTTTCAGCGTATGATTTATGGTGTGTCTAAATTAGTTACGGAGTATATCAAAGAAGGTGAGCCTTATGGGGCTATCAAAAAAATCTATTCTATCAATATTGTCTATTTTGGCTTAGGGCAAGGAAAGGACTACGTTTATGAGTACAAAGGCGAATTTGTAGGCTTACACGAAAATGATATTTTGTTACCTACAACCTTGCAAAAGCAGGATTTTAAAGTTGAAAAGGTATCGGATATTTTTCCTAAATACTATATTTTAAAAGTAAATAACTTTAATGACGTAGCCAAAGACACTCTTGACGAATGGGTGTATTTTCTCAAAAACAGCGA
>NZ_FONY01000006.1 GCF_900113045.1 Thermoflexibacter ruber | reverse complement strand
GTAACTACTCCTAAAATCGCTGATAATGCAGTAACTACTGCTAAAATCGCTGATGCTAACGTAACCACTGCTAAGTTAGCTGACGGAAGTGTTACTACTGTAAAAATTGCTGATGACGCTGTTACTTTGGCAAAAATTCAAAATGGAGGGGCAAATCAAGTCTTAACCACTGATGGAGCGGGAAACCCTCAATATGAAAACAAATCTATCTTTGTTCCAGCAACTACCGCTGGCATATTAGTAGGCGATGGCTCCACAGTAACAGGAGTTACTCCAACTATAAATACTATTTTTAAAGGTAATGGTACTACCTTAGTGGCAAGTAATATTACTGATAATGGAACGTTAGTAACTATAAACAGCCAACTGACTCAAACAGGGGCTGCGAATCAAGTTACTTTTAATGGCAATGTTGATGCCACTAATGGTTTAGATGTTACTGGTGCAAATTTAACAGTGAATGGCGGTAATCTTTCTGTAGGAGCGGGAGCCTTCACTGTTAATGGAACAAGTGGGAATGTTAGCGTTGCTGCGGGTAACTTTCAAGTGAATGGAGGAAGTGGTAATTTAAGTATGGGGAGTGGTAATTTAGTTATTAATGGAGGTACAGGGAGCATAAATGTTGGAGCAGGTAATTTACAAATTACAGGGGCAAATGGAAATATTAATGCTGGAGGTAATTTCTTAGTAACAGGAGTAAATGGGAATCTTTCTATTGGAGGGGCATCTGGATTTAATATTACAGGAGCTACAGGTGCTTTAAACATTGGTGGTGGTAATTTCACAGTAGCCCCAGCTACAGGAAATACATTGATTGCGGGAACTATCACGGCAAGTAACCTCAATGCAGGTGGGATAGTAAAAGCTGCGGCAGGAACAGGATTGCTTTCCGTAGGGACATTAGCCCCCAGCGATATTCCTAACTTAGACGCTTCAGTAATTACTTCTGGTACTTTACCTATCACCAGAGGGGGAACAGGGGCTGGCGATGCTACAACAGCAAGAACTAACCTTGGCTTAGGCTCAATGGCTACCCAAAATGCAAACGCTGTGAGTATTACTGGGGGAACTATTGATGGAACGAACATTGGTGCTACTACTGCGGGGACAGGGAGATTCACTACTTTAACTACCACCGGAGCATCTACTTTTGGAGGAGGTCTAAATATGAGTAGTAACATTATTTCCAACTTAGGAACTCCTGTTGCTTCCGCAGATGCCGCGACCAAACAATACGTAGATGATGCTACTTTAGGCTTAGGAACTGCAAGTAACGGAATCTTAGTAAAAAATGCAGGCGTTGTTTCAGGAGTTACAGCCACAAACAATGTAATTTTCAAAGGAAACGGCACTACCTTAGTAGCAAGTAACATTACTGACAATGGAACGGTAGTAACTGTAAATAGTCAGCTTTCCCAATCTGGTAGTGGGCAAGTAACTTTTAGTGGCAATGTAGATGCTAATGCAGGTTTAGATGTTACTGGTGCCAACCTGACAGTGGGAAGCTTTAATGTAAATCCTACCAATGGCAACATTAATACCAATGGAACAATTAATACTACAGGTACAGGAGCGAGTTCCGTAGGTGGAAATTTCAGTGTAGGTGGAAATCTTACAGTTTTAGGAGCTTCTGTTTCTCTCACTGCTACTGATGTTTCTTCTTTCCAAATAAATAGTAGTACTCCTGCTATTACTCAAATTTTAAATACCGTTCGTCCTTCAGGTACTGCAACTGACGATGTATTAGCTACAGAAAAAGCAGTAAGAGATGCCATAGATGCTAATATGCTTACAGCAGATAATGGCATTACTATCACAGGCACGAATGCACAATTAGGAGGCGACTTAGTACAAGCAACCACTATCGAGTTAAATGGGAATGACCTTACTGTTAATGGTAATGGTAATGCTTTCAATATCTCTGGTGGAGCAGGTCTGAACGTAAATGACTTTGGAGCGACCACTTTATCTGGAACGTTAGATGTTTTAGGTAATACTACTTTGGCAGGCACCCTTACCATTACAGGTTTGACAAGTGTTACTGACCTACAAACTGATGCAGGAGGAACATTAATTAATGCCAGTGATGCTCGCTACAAGAAAAATATCAAACCTATTGAAAATGCACTTGAGAAGGTAAACCAAGTTGATGGAGTAACTTATCATTGGAAAGAAGAATTTTCAGATAATAAAACTCTTCAGTTAGGGGTAATTGCTCAAGAATTAGAAAAAGTATTCCCTAATTTGGTGCATACGAACGATAAAGGTTACAAATCAGTGAATTACATTGGTTTGATTCCTGTGCTTTTAGAGGCTATCAAAGAACAGCAAAAACAAATTGAGGCATTGAGTAACAAGGTAAATACATTGAATACAGAAAATAATACCTTAAAGGCACAAGCAAATGAAACAGCAAGTTTGAAAACACAAATGGAAACCATGCAAAAGCAACTCAACGTGCTCATGTTGCTCATGCAAAACCAATCTCAAACAAATAATAATACCATTGAAAAAGTAAGCGACAAATAATCAATCTTGTATTTTAAAAAGAAAGTAAGATGCTAAATATAATCATAAAATACAAAATCTTGTCGCTACTGATACTTTGTTGGGCTTGGTTAGCTCACTATCAAGCTCAAGCCCAACTTATTAATAATGGTGCGACAATAGTTATCAAAAATGGGGCTTCCATTACTACCTCAAGTCAGTTGGAAAACCAAAATAATGGTCAAATAACCAACGAGGGTAGTTTATTGATAAAAGGAAACTTGAATTACACCTCAGGGACGCTAATTAATAGCGGTAATATTACTTTACTTGGCAATCTACAAATGAATGGCTTGCTTACCAGCAATTCTAACAGTGCTTTTATCTTGACAGGTACATCACAAGAGATGAATGGAACATCATCTTTGAGGTTTTGGAATTTACTTGTTGGGAATAACTTAAGTTTTCTTAATCAAAAAGTAACACTGAATCAGAATATCATCATTGCTAATCAACTAAACTTGTTAGGCATTGGCTATATAAATCTGAATGGGAAAAATATCAACTTTGGGCAAACAGGAAAATTAGTAGGGGAAAATGAACAAAATCGTATTCGTGAAGAAGGTAGCGGTGGCTTTCTCCAAGCAAGTAATAGAACAGATGTTGAAAATATTGCTGGCTTAGGTATATCATTAGTTTCCTCTGCTAACTTAGGGAATATCAATGTAAAACGTGGACATGATGCCTTTACCAACCAAGCAGGGCAAAGCATTAGACGTTATTTTGATATTACCACTACCAATCCAGTTGCCAAAGATGAAACTAAACTTACTTTTAGATACTTCAACACAGAAATAGCACCCAACCAAATAGAATCTAATTTACAACTCTCTGAATCTAAAGATGCAGGAGTAAATTGGCAAGAGAAACAAGGTAGCTTATCAGAAGATGGCAATTTTATAGAAACCTCAGATTTTAGCTTAGTAGCTAATCAAACATCGCGTTGGACAATCTTTGAGAAAAATCTCCCACTAAGAGTCTCTTCCAATACCCCTATTTGTAGCAGCGAATTGCGATTAGAAGCTAATCAAATAGAGGGGGCTACTTATACATGGACAGGTCCTAACAATTTTACAGCTACCGGCCGAACCCCCGTGATTCCTTTTTCTACTAACTTACAATCAGGGATTTACAAAGTTATTGCCAAAGTCAATGGAAGTGAACTCGTGGGGGAAACGCAAGTAATTATAGGAAGTAGTTTGTTTAATACAGAAACCAGACCGATTTCTTGTATTGGAGGTGCAGATGGGGTTATTAGAGCCACTTCTACGCATCAAAGTACTTTAACTTTCCTATTGGTCAATAACAATGGCACAGTACTTGGCACACAAACAGGAACTAATGCAGAATTCAATAATCTTTCCAAAGGAGATTACACGATAATTTCTCAAAATAATACAGGTTGCCAAACTACTAACAAAGTTACCGTAACCGAACAGAACTTCGTTCCTGTTGATGCAGGTAGAGATGTAAGCATCTTACGAGGTTCATCTATACAGTTGCAAGCCACAGGAGCGAGTACTTATACTTGGACACCAAGCAATACTTTAGATAATCCGAATACGGCTACGCCTACAGCAAGACCAGACGTTACTACAATTTACAAAGTTACAGGACGTAATGCACAAGGCTGTGAAAGTACCGATGAGGTTACTGTATTTGTGTTGGAAACCTTAAATGTCAGCAAGGTGCTTTCTCCTAATAATGACGGAGTAAATGATTTTTGGACGATTGAACGAATAGAGGATTTTCCTAATGCAGAGATTGTCGTATATAATCGCTGGGGACAGGAAGTATTTGCGACCAAAAGCTATCAAAACAACTGGAATGGAACAGGGGTTAATGGAGCGTTGCCAGAAGCCACCTATTATTATGTTATCAAAATTGATGATAATAAATTCATCTCTGGCTTTTTCTCCTTAGTACGCTAATATGGTGTTTAATTAAATAAAGTATAAAAAAATTACAATTTTTTCACAATATTTTCCTATTAAGTGAGTTTATATAATAGAAATTTCAAGAAAATCAATCATTTTTTACAAGCCGCTTGATGAAAATCAGACAATAAAAACTTTGAAAGTATGGAACTGATAAAATATAAATTATTCGTTTTTTTTGTGTTGTGTATGATTGTAGTAGCAGAGGGGGCATTGAAAGAGGTAAAGGCTCAGGAAACTTCCTTATTTACTCAATATCATCAGAATAAGTATTTTTACAATCCTGCTTATGCAGGTTATCATGGCTATTCCGTAGCACACCTTGTGTATCGCAAGCAATGGTCTGGCTTGGAAGGGGCACCAGAAACCATGCTTTTTTCCTTTCAAACGCCGTTTAGCAAAGCAATGGGTGCAGGAATGAGGATTTTTCGCGATAACACGGGCGTAGTAAGTCGTACAGGAGCGCAGGCAAGCTATGCGTATGGTGTCAAGTTTGATGAAGATAATCAGTTACATTTTGGCTTATCTTTGGGAACTTTGGTAAATAGCGTTCGTTGGGAGCTATTGAGTGGTTCTGACTTGCAAGACCAAGCACTGTATCGCTTAAATAACTCCTTTGTAGTAGATGGGGCTTTTGGCGCATATTACAATTTTAAAGGTTTGGAAGTAAGTTTTGCCTTCCCCCAGCTTTTCAATAGGTCTTTAAGAGAAGAAAACCTCAACTCAACAAGTCCTTTCAGATACATCAACCAATCAGTCGCCGCAGTTTCTTATCGTGTGGAATTGCCCAATAGCCAATTATCTATTACACCTATGGTTTTGCACAGATTTGGGACTTTTGCTATCCAAAAAGCAGGACAGTTTGACGTAAATGTGGTAATAGATTGGAAAGAAACATTTTGGCTATCTTTTTTGCATAGAACAGATTACGGCAATGCTATTAATGCAGGTCTGCACTTAGGACAGTTTTCTTTTGGCTACGCTTATGAGTTTGCCAATAACAAAAGCCTAATAGGCAATGTTTCTAATGGTTCGCATGAAATTTTAGTATCATATCATTTTGGCAGGAAGAAAGAAAAGAAAAAAGTAGAGCCAGAAGACAAAGACATTGATAATCAGATTGTAGTAAGAAAAGATAGCATTGATGAAAATAAAGTTACAGAGGTAGAAAAAATAGACTCTTCCGCAGTTACCCAAGTAGATGAACCCAAGACTGTAATAGATTCTGCCACTATAGAAACAAGTACACCATCAGAAAAACAAGTTTTTGAGAAACCAGAAGTAGGCAAAAAGTACGTGGTCAGTGGCTTATATTTTGCGACAGGCTCAGCTCAAATAGAAAAAGCCTCCTTCCCTGCCTTAGATAATATTGTAGAGTTTTTACGAAAAAATCCTAACCTGAGAGTAGAAATAGGAGGGCATACGGATAATGTAGGTAATAAAGCCTCTAACCAAAGGCTTTCAGAAAATAGAGCCAAAGCTGTAGTGGATTATTTGAAAGGAATAGGCATAGATGCAAGCCGCATCACTTTCAAAGGCTATGGAGATACCCAACCTATTGCCAGCAATGATGACGAGAAAGACGGTCGCGAACTAAACCGAAGAATTGAAATGAAAATTATAGAGTAAAATTGATTTTGATAACGAATCAAACCCGTTTGAATCTAAAAATTTGAACGGGTTTTTTATTTTGAATATACTCTTTAAAACTGTACACAAACAAAAATAGGCTAATACTTGTAAATTTGGGAAAAATTAGTAGATTATATCTATTTTATGGTCAAACAAGGGGAAAGCAATTATGCTTTTTTCTATGCTCAGCATAGCGATTCGCTATTATGTGTACGTCTGAATCATGTTTTCGCTCCTATAGATAAGTCCGCTACACGTATTCTTTCTGACCTTGATAGCTGAGCTGGCTCTACCAATAGCTCAGTGTGCGTAAGGGTAGCTAACGCTTGTGATGCAGGAGGCAGTCCAACATTCAAAACGACCTCTATTAGCTGTTCTTTAGGGCATAGTACTTATAGCTGTAATAACTCATATATTTTATCTCAAACTCAAAAATTAAATGCTAATTTTGCGTATAATTTTTGTGAAAATATTAGTCTTAGATAAAGCAAACAAACTTCTTTAATACGTCAAACTTATGTGTGGAATCGTCGCTTACTTGGGTGAGCAGGAAGCCTGCCCCATTGTTTTAAAAGGTTTAAAACGCTTAGAATATAGAGGTTATGACAGTGCGGGAGTAGCACTTATTCATCAAAATAACTTATCTGTTTTCAAAAAAAAGGGAAAAGTTACTGATTTAGAAAAGCATCTTGCCGATAAGGCAATTACAGGAAGTATAGGCATGGGACATACCCGGTGGGCTACGCATGGAGAACCCAATGACATCAATGCTCACCCTCATTTCTCCTCTGACAGTAGATTAGCTTTGATTCACAACGGCATTATCGAGAACTATGCCACTATCCGCCAAGAACTTATGCACAAAGGGCATCAGTTTTTAGGGCAAACAGACTCTGAGGTATTGGTTCACTTCATAGAACAAATACAAAAAGAAAACCAATGTTCTCTTTTTGAAGCGGTGAGAATAGCCTTGAACGAGGTAGTAGGGGCTTATGCTATCGTAGTGATGTCTGCCGATGACCCTAATCAGTTGCTTGCGGCAAGAAAAAGTAGTCCTTTGGTGATAGGAATTGGTAAAGACCAAAAAGAATTTTGGCTTGCTTCTGATGCTACGCCTATCATAGAATATACCAACGAAGTAGTTTACTTGGACGACCACCAAATTGCTATCTTACAAAAAGGGAGCATGGAAATCAAAGACATTAGCAATGTGCCTACTACTCCCTATATTCAGTATTTAGACTTGACCTTAGATGCCATAGAAAAAGGTGGTTTTGATTCTTTCATGCTCAAAGAGATTTTTGAGCAACCAGAATCTGTGCATAACTGCCTAAGAGGAAGACTAATCGCTGAAAAAGGACATCTCCAATTAGGAGGCATCAACAAGTATATAGATAGGCTACTCTATGCCAAGCGAATTATTATCTTAGGTTGTGGGACTTCTTGGCACGCAGGTTTGGTAGCAGAGTATATTTTTGAGGAGTTGGCACGTATCCCCGTAGAGGTAGAGTATGCTTCAGAGTTCCGCTATCGCAATCCTATTATCTATCCTGACGATGCTGTCATTGCCATTTCCCAATCGGGCGAAACGGCAGATACCTTAGCAGCCATAGAATTAGCAAAAAGTAAGGGCGCAACTATTTTTGGCGTTTGCAATGTAGTAGGGTCTTCTATCGCCAGAGCCACGCATGAAGGGGCATATACCCACGCAGGACCCGAAATTGGGGTAGCAAGTACCAAAGCCTTTACCGCTCAGGTTACAGTATTGCTGATGATGGCTTTGATGATAGCTAAAAAGCGACAAAATGTTGCCGAAGCGCAGTTTTCTGAATTGCTTTATGAGCTAGAAAGTATCCCTGAAAAAATAGCTAAAACACTAAAAATCAATGAGGAAATAGAAAAAATAGCTCATATTTACCAGCACTCCAGCAATATGATTTATTTGGGTAGGGGTTATAACTTCCCTGTAGCTTTAGAAGGAGCTTTAAAACTCAAAGAAATTTCCTATATTCATGCAGAGGGCTATCCTGCGGCAGAAATGAAACATGGACCTATTGCCTTGATAGATGAAGAAATGCCTGTAGTATTCATCGCTATCAAAGACAATTCTTATGAAAAAGTAGTGTCCAATATCCAAGAAGTAAAAGCAAGGAAAGGACGGGTCATTGCCATAGTCAATGAAGGAGATAATTTGATAAGTAGTATGGCAGACCATGTGATAGAGATTCCAGCAACTTACGATGTGCTAACTCCCTTACTTACAGTGATTCCTTTGCAATTATTGGCTTATCATATTGCGGTGCTTCGAGGCTGCAATGTCGACCAGCCTCGTAATTTGGCAAAGTCGGTAACGGTGGAGTAAATCTATTTATCCCACCCATACTTACCAAGTAAGGGTACAAAGACAAAAAAATCCAAAGCAGTTTCTTTGATTTTTCCATTGGGTAATTTATCTATGCAATACATTTGCTGACTTTGTAAATTACCCACTGGAATCACTAAGCGACCTCCCTCAGCTAACTGCTCCACTAAGGTATGCGGTACAGTGGGTGCGCCCGCAGTTACCAAAATTTTATGATAAGGGGCAGAAGGAGTAAAGCCCTGTGAACCGTCTCCATAAATAAAATTTCCCTTGTATTTAAGTTTTTGCAAGAGATGTTTAGCTTTTTCATAGAGTTTACGATTGTATTCTATGGTGTATAAGTTTGCACCCATTTCTATCAATACGCTTGCTTGATAGCCAGAGCCTGTGCCTATCTCTAATACTTTCTCTCCTATTTGCACATCTAAAAGGCTAGATTGATAAGCTACTGTGTAAGGTTGAGAAATCGTTTGTCCTTCTCCAATATTAAAAGCCTTGTCTTGGTAAGCATAAGATAAAAAAGCAGAGTCCAAAAATAAATGTCTTGGTACTTTATTCATAGCTTCCAACACACGTTCATGAGTGATACCCTTTTTGCGTAGGCTATTGATGAGCACTTGCCTCATTCCTTTGGTCTTGTAGGTATCTGCTGCCATAGAGCTGTTAAATTGGAGTCTAAATATACAAATTTAATTTTTTTACTTTGTTTTTTTATATTTTTCACTCACTTCTTTAATGCTTTGGTTCAAGTCTTTGAACTTAAAATGGAGTAAATCAGTAATTTTTTTGTTGTCGTAGGTGTGTGTGCTTTGCATAGCACTGATAATTTCTTTGGGCAAAACGGTTTTAGTAATGCCTAATAAACTTGCTAACTGGGATAAAAAGTAAGCAATACTAAGCACGGACTGGTTAAGTGCATATTTGGGTACAGGTGTTCCCAAAACTTGTGCTACTTTGGCAAAAAAATCTTTGTAAGCAATACTTCCTGCATTGAGAATAAATCGCTCATTGCTTACTTCGTGGTGTAGCAAGTGATAGACTATTTCCGCTACGTCTGAGGCATCTACCAAATTAATTTTGCCTTTTGGATAAAAGCGAATACCTTTTCGCAAACGGTTAAAAATCTGCCCTGATGATTTGTTTAATGAACTGACTCCCAAAACAGTGGAAGGGTTTACTATGACTGCATTCAGCCCCTCTGCTATGCCTCTCCAAACTTCCATTTCTGCAAAATGCTTGGATTTAGCATAGATAAAGTTCGTATTATCTTCGTTCCAACTTGCTTTTTCATTGACTAAATGTGCATTCTCAGGAACTCCTATGGCGGCTACCGAACTGACATGGCAAAATTTTTTAATGGGAGATTTTAGGGAAGCATTTACCATGTTCGCCGTTCCTTCTATATTGATTTTGAAAACTTTTTCCTTGTCTTTGGGGAGCATGGAAACAGCAGCGGCAGAGTGAATTACATAAGTCATTTGTGGCAATATCTCAAACAAGAGGCTTACATCTAAAATATCTCCTTCTATCCAAGTGATTTGCTTGGCAATGTCTTCTACCAATTCCAAACTACTGTCTTTCCTTTTCAAGGCATGAACTTCCTTGCCTTCTGAAACCAATTTGCGAGTGATGTAGCTCCCGACTAAGCCTGTTGCTCCTGTAATAAAATATCTTTCCGCCACCATGTATCAATAATAAAACTTTGACAAAGCCCTTGAGCTTTGTCAAAGTTAATTTAAACAAATATTTTTCTTTATACCAACATTCTCAATGGGTCTTCGAGTAAGCCCTTTAAAGTCCGCAAGAAATCCGCCGCAGTTGCTCCGTCCACTACGCGGTGGTCGCTGGACAAGGTTACTTTCATAATATTGCCCACTTGCATTTGTCCATCTTTTACGATAACGGTTTCTTTGATGCCTCCTACTGCCAAAATACAAGCATCTGGTGGGTTGATAATCGCCGTAAACTCATCTACTCCAAACATTCCTAAGTTAGAAATAGTAAATGTATTTCCTTCCCAATCAGCAGGTTGCAATTTTTTATCTTTGGCTTTTCCTGCTAAGTCTTTGCTTTCCGCCGCAATCTGAGAAAGAGATTTGCTATCTGCAAAGCGAATCACAGGGACGAGCAAACCTTCTGGAACAGCTACTGCCATACCAATATGAATATGATGGTTTTGACGAATCTTATCTCCCAACCATGAGGAGTTGATAGCAGGGTGTTTTTTTAGTGCCATCGCTGCTGCCTTAATGACTAAGTCATTAAAAGAGATTTTGACTGGGGAGATTTCGTTCATGCTATTGCGTGCTGCTATGGCTTTGTCCATGACAATCTCCATAGTAACGTAGAAATGTGGTGCAGAAAACTTACTTTCTGACAGTCTGCGAGCCACAGTTTTACGCATTTGTGAAGTAGGAATCTCAGTAAAACTCTCTTGACCAATTACTTGTGGCGTGCTTATGACAGGACTTACAGTTTTAGATGTGCTTGTCGAGGGAGTGGGTTGTGCTTCTGGGCGATAGGATTCTACATCTTTTTTGGTAACTCTACCGTTCTCTCCTGTACCTTTAATTTTAGCTATATCATATCCTTTTTCTTGTGCCATTTTTCTTGCCAAAGGAGAAGCAAAAACACGACCTCCTGAGCTTGTAACAGGCTCAGAAGCAAGAGATTGGGAGGCAGTAGTAGCACTGACCAAATTGGTGTCAGTAGTAGATGCAACTGCTTCTGACTTACTCATACTTACAGTAGAGGCGGCATTGAGTAGTTTTTGGTAATCTGCTCCAGCTTCCCCAATAATCGCAATGATGCCGTCCACAGGCACAGACTTTCCACTTTCCGCCCCAATATAAAGCAAAGTGCCTGATTCATAGCTTTCTAACTCCATAGTTGCCTTGTCAGTTTCTACCTCAGCCAAAATGTCCCCAGATTTTACCTTGTCCCCTACTTTGACTAACCAGTTAGCAATCACCCCTTCGGTCATCGTATCACTCATC
The DNA here is from genome assembly GCF_900113045.1 of Thermoflexibacter ruber. Classification (GTDB taxonomy): domain Bacteria; phylum Bacteroidota; class Bacteroidia; order Cytophagales; family Thermoflexibacteraceae; genus Thermoflexibacter; species Thermoflexibacter ruber. The sequence continues at coordinate 179,392 of NZ_FONY01000006.1, read as the reverse complement.
TTGGGCATACGCACTATGGTTGCTTTGATTTTAGCTAAATCATCAGTCGAGGCTTGTGCCACCGGAGGAGTAGTAATAGGAGTTTCTACTTTTACTTCTGCTTTTGGAGTAGGCGAGGATACCGCTCCTCCATGAAGCAAACTTTGGTAATCTTCCCCTTCCTTGCCCACTACAGCAATGATACCATCTACAGGCACAGCTTTGCCTTTTTCTATGCCTATGAAAAGTATAGTGCCGTCTGCATAGCTTTCCAACTCCATTGTTGCTTTGTCAGTTTCAACTTCTGCTAAAATATCTCCAGATTTTACCTTGTCGCCCACTTTGACTAACCAATTAGCGATTACTCCTTCGGTCATGGTATCGCTCATCTTGGGCATTCTGATTACTTCTGCCATAGTGTATATCCTAAATTTTTTGAGTTTTCTTGTCTTTAATTATTCAAAAATAATTGATAAAGTTAGAAATCAAAAATATTTTAGATGTAGGAAGTGAGTTTTTTTCATTTTGAACTAAAATTAAAACTACCAGCTAAAAACTATATGTTTTTGTTATTTTTGTAAGGTTTTTATTGAGCGAGGCAATAACTTATTCTAAATGTTTAAAGTAGAACAATTACGCTGGGCAACAGTGGAGGAACTCATGCGATTTCACGATGAGAAAATTCCTTTTTCAGACTGGGGAATCAAAGGGCATAATCGTCCTTTTATTTTGAAAAACTGTCATTTTCAACAAGGAATGAAAGTAGTAGAAGTCGGCGGTGCGTATAGCGACCTTCCGCAGTACATTGCCCAAAATTACGATTGTGAAGTCCATGTAATTGATGACTTTGGGGTAGAAAGCGGCGAACCGCTTTGGAACAGATGGGGCAGTCGTGAAGAACTAATGCAAAAAAATCCTAATGTAAAGTATATATTTGAGAGAGTTGGCAATATCCATAACCCCAATATCCCTTTGGATTATTATGATGTCATCTTTTCTGTTTCTACCTTAGAGCATATTCCCCCTACTGCGATGTATGATGTATTTACTCACATGGGTAAAATGCTTAAAAAGGGAGGTATCATGGTGCATTGCATAGACTTACAAATTCCCTTAAAACTGCACAAAACCCACAACTTGAAAGGATTATTATTAGGAACAGTAGGCTATTATCTATATTTTACTTTTGCTACCCCTTTTGCAACTGTCAAAAAACCACAGCTAAAAACACTGAGAGGCTGGAGGTCATTTTTGAAAAAAACTTTTAAAAATGAAGTTTCTTTTCAAGGGGTTAAAGTAGATGACGCATGGACAAGTACGGTTAATACTGATATAGTAGTAGAGCCAATGGAAATAGTTTATAGCATCTACCCCCCTAAAAATGAAACTAAACTCTATCGCAGAAATGGAACTTTCGTTTTGATAATGAGAAAAGTCTAAAGATTAGACTATTAGTTGTACCTTCTATTTTTCCAATTACTTTTTACTTGTCTGGCTGGGGCTGTGCCATTAGTGAAAGTAGCAGACTTGCTAATTTTTTCAACTAATTTGCTTACTAAAACGGCAGCAATTTTTTCTTCATCTGCTTGGGCTTGGGTAGCTATGTGTTCTGGTTTAAAGTATTTTTCTACAAACTTAGTATCAAACTTTCCTGATGCAAAAGCCTCATGTCCAAGTACATACTTGCAAAAACTTAAAGTAGTTTGTATGCCTGTAATTTGGAACTCATCTATAGCACGCATCATTCTTTGGATAGCTTCAGTACGAGTATCTGCGTAGGTAATCAACTTGGCAATCATGTTGTCGTAGTAAATGGGGATTTCCATGCCCTCCTCAAAGCCGTCATCTACCCTAATGCCTACCCCTCTTGGTGGTCGGTAAGTTTGGAGTTTACCTACTTCAGGCAAAAAATTATTGGCAGGGTCTTCGGCACATACCCTTACTTCTATAGAATGTCCTTTGATTTGCAAGTCCTCTTGCTTGATAGTCAAGGGCTGTCCTTCGGCAATGAGTATTTGCTGTTTTACCAAGTCCACCCCTGTAATCATCTCTGTAACAGGGTGTTCTACTTGCAAGCGGGTATTCATTTCCAAAAAATAAAAATTCAGTGCCTCATCTACCACAAACTCCACTGTCCCCGCTCCATAATAATTGCAGGATTTAGCTACCAAGACTGCACATTCTCCCATCGCTTTGCGAATTTCGGGAGTAAGGCAGGAGGAGGGAGCTTCTTCTACTAATTTTTGATGCCTTCTTTGAATAGAACATTCTCTTTCAAAGAGATATACTACATTGCCATGTTGGTCGCCAAGCACTTGTATTTCTATGTGCTTAGGGGAAGTGATGTATTTTTCTATGAAAACCGAGCCATCGCCAAAAGCCGCACTTGCCTCGCTGATAGCCCTTTGCATCTGTTCTTCAAACTCATTTTCGTTATTAACTATCCTCATGCCCTTGCCTCCCCCGCCTGCACTTGCTTTGATAAGAATAGGATAGCCAATTTCTTGTGCTTTTTTCTTAGCCTCGTTAATGTCTATAATCGCTTCCTTTAGACCCGGTACCAAAGGAATACCAAACCTATCCGCTGCTTTTTTTGCCTCGATTTTGCTTCCCATTATCTCTATAGAATAGGGCGAAGGTCCTACGAAAATCAAACCTGCTTCGGCTACTTTTTGTGAAAAAACAGCACGCTCAGAGAGAAAGCCATAGCCAGGGTGAATCGCATCTGCTCCTAAATTCTTAGCTATTTCTATGATTTTATCCATTTGCAAATATGACTGAGCAGAAGGAGGTGCCCCTACGCAAACTGCTTCATCAGCATACTTGACATGAGGCGAAAAACGGTCAGCTTCGCTATAAATAGCAACCGTTTGAATCCCCATCTCTCGTGCAGAACGCATCACCCGCAAAGCAATTTCTCCGCGATTAGCAACCAATAACTTTTTGATTTTCATATTTTCGCTTAATCCGTTTTAGGTGGTGTTTTTAATACCTTCATCAAAAAGTAACCTGTTACTAAGGTTACAGTTACCTGAACTATTATCATCATTAAAAGTGCCGTAGTAGTCATATTTGAATATAGAATTAAGAATCTGAAATTTCGAAGAAAATAACACTAATCATTATAAAACTGCTTCGCCTTGTCTTACTTTTCTCTTCCCGTGTGCTATAAAAATGATAAAGGCAATGATAGCAAAGGCAGACAAAAGCAGTATGCGTCCAATATTGATATAAAATTTGTTTTCTTCTAATTGTGCTATGGTTGCTGGGTCGGTAGTGTTTGCTATCTGCTCATTCAGTCCTTTGTGCATAATTTGGGCAATGATAGAGCCATTGTCTAAATTCCAGCCTTGACCATTGAATAGCCCTGCGAAAGCCGCACCCCAATCCCCTCCCGCAGGCGAGCAGAAAGAGGCAATAAATACAACTAACAAAAGCATCGGGGTTATATATTTGATGATAAAGCGATAAAATTCAGGAACTTGTATGTCCGCACCCATAGTGATTTCATGCCAACCTTTTTCCAAACCAAAAATCCAAGAAAACAAAATCACCTCAGCCATAGCAAAAACTACCAAAGAAACTGTCCCCGCCCAATAATCGTATTCGCCAAAAACGCCTTCATTATAGAAGAAAACAGTGGGTAAACCTAAAACGGTAGTAAAAAGTCCAAAAGACCAAGCCGCTTTTTCTCTTTTCCAGCCAAATTCATCTTGCATAAAGCCCATCCAAGGCGTTCCCATGGCTAATGAAGAAGTTATGCCTGCAAAGAACAACAAACCAAACCACATCATACCCGCTAAGGCAGAGAAAAATGTCCCCCATTGCTCGAATAAATACGGCATAGTTTGAAAAGCCATAGAAAAGCCTGCTTTTTCTTTGACCCAAGCTAAACCCAAGTAGCCAGCAGCAATTGGGATAACAATAGATGCTCCTAAAACGATTTCTACAAAGCCATTCATCCAACCCGCCGACATCGCATTGAGGGCTACGTCTTCCTTAGAACGAACATAAGAGGCATAGCAGTGAATCGTCCCCATACCTACGGAAAGCGTAAAAAATATTTGCCCTGCCGCCGCCAGCCAAACTTTGGGATTTGCCAAAGAGTCAAACTTAGGCTCCCACAAGTAGTTCATTCCCAAGAAAGAATCACAATCAGTGCAACCTTCTGGAGCGCCTGAAGTCCCTAAGGTAATACCTCTGATGGCTAAGATAATTCCAAATAGAATCAATAAGGGCATACCAATTTTTGCCGCTACCTCTACCCCGCCTTGCAAACCCCTTGAGAGTATGTAAGTATTTAGGCTAACACATATCAAATAAAAAACCACTGCTTCATACGGAATGCCAGAAGTAGTGGTAGAAACATTGATATAATCTGTAAAAAATTGAGCAACTTCGCTTTGGCTCTTGCCATCAAATGTTCCAAAAAGTGAATGGAATACATAAGATAGCGTCCAAGACTCAATATAACAATAATAAGCAGCAACGGCAATATTGGTAAAAATTCCAAAAGTACCTATGTACTTCCAGTATTTTCGCTTTTTGTCCATTTCCTGTACGATAAAAGGAGTAGAGTGATGCCCAAACCTTCCACCAAAACGTCCCATAGACCACTCAATCCATAGGAGCGGTATGCCCATAATTAGAAAACAGACTAAGTACGGAATGAGAAATGCCCCTCCACCGTTTTGAATAGCTTGCATAGGGAAGCGTAAGAAATTGCCCAAACCTACCGCATTTCCTGCCATAGCTAATATCAAACCTATGCGTGAACCCCAAGATTCTTTATTTGCACTCATAATTATATGGTTAAATGAATGTAAGATTACTTAGTGATTAATCCTAAATCAATTTGGTAGTTCTATGTAAATGAACGGGTTAAATTGTAGTCAAATACTAAAAAAACATTTACTTAGAACTTTTGATAATGCAAAACAAAGATAATTTTAAAATTAAGCAATATTTTTAAGGTTTAAATACACAAAAAATTAATATGAAGGTTTTTTATCGCTATTTTATCCTCCACCTTAGCCCTGCATAGACCATTCTCCCAAAAATAGGTCCCCAAACAATAGCACTATCAAAATATCGGCTAAAAGGAGCTTCGTGGGCAATGATGGGCATTTCTTGGCGAAAGTTCAAAATATTTTCCAGACCTACATATACATCAAACTTCTTTTGATTTGCCGACCAAGCAAAACTCTTGGTAATCTGTGCATTCATTAAGAAAAAAGTAGGTGAGTAATCGGCTAAGCGATATTTCTCAGGGTTCATACTCGTATTGGGCAGGCGTTTTCTACCCCACCATTGCAAGGTATAGTCAAAAGTCCACTTGCTACGCGTCATGTAGGCAAGATTGACGAAAGCGCGATGCTGGGCTACCAGAGGTCTTTGCAAAAGTTCACCGTGGTAGGTGGTTTTTACATCGTACCAACGGTAGGCTAACCTTATATCAAAGTGCTTTGCCAATTCGTAATTTATTTCTGTTTGAAAACTATTGGAATAAGACTTCCCATCTAAGTTGTAAAAATTAATCTCCCTCGCTGACTTGTCCAAATCTACCACGACCTGATTTTCAAAATTAGTTCTATAAAAATCTATGCTGATGCTTCCTTCCTTGCTGGCAAGGATAAAGTCTTGATGAAGATTTATACCAAAGTTCCAAGCTACTTCGGGGTTCAGTCCATAAGCCTTGCTATTGATGTTGTCGGTTTGGATACGCATAACCCTTGAACTTGCAAAAATGGACATATTTTCTGCAAAAATATTGGCAGTACGCTGTCCTCTTCCTGCTGCAAATCGGAAAACAGTAGTTTCCGTAGGAGCATAACGTGCATGAAATCTGGGAGTTACAAATATACCAAATAAATTATGATAGTCTGCCCGAAGCCCTGCCACCATATTGAACTTCTCAGAGTGCGTATAAGTGTATTCAAAAAATGTTCCTGCAACTACTTCTTTCCGAGCGAATTGGAGAGCGTTAAATCTCTCATCATAATTATCGTAAAGCAGACTTGTCCCCATTTTGACGAGGTGATTGGTATTGCCTATGATACTTTGATAAATCAAATTGGCATAGCCTGTCTGCTGATTGCCTTTGTAAGTAGTAAAGCCAAAGTAAGCATCTTGTCTGTAATCTGTCATAGAAAGCTGTAAACCAACACTTTGATAAGGTTTTTTCTTATTTACCCAACCAATTTTTCCCCAACCTTCAGAGCGTTGTGTATTGATTTCTAAGCCCCAAATCGGAATTTTCTGGAAGTTTTCATTGATTCGTTCTGCGTGTTCCTCTGGCGTATGCAAAGAGTGGTCTATGGGTTCTATTCTACTTGTTTGTCCATTTTGCTTATAGTCAAACTCTCCGCCTAATTTGCTGTCTTTCACATATTTGATACCAAATTGGGCTTCTATACCCGTGTTGGCATTGCGATATGCCCAGCGATTAATGAAGTTGATCTGATTAGTCAAAGGAAAATCTAAGAAATGGTCCATATTCATATCGCTACGAAAGGGTCTTGTACTTCCATGCAAGAGCAAAGCAGTTCCCCAGCGTCTATTGAAAGTTTTGCTCAAATTGAGGTTTGCTTCCATTCTCCCGCCGCCGTCTATGTAGGCATTGAAAAACATTCTTTCTTGCTGTTTTTCATCAAATTCTGGCTTTTTAAGCTCTACGTTGATTTGTCCTGCAATAGATTCGTATCCATTAACCACAGAACCAACTCCTTTGGCAACTTGGATACTGTGAATCCAAGTACCCGGTATATAGGAAAGTCCAAAATAAGCCCCCAAACCACGCACCGAAGGCATAACTTCCGTCGTAATTTGCGTGTAAGTCCCTGCCAATCCCAACATTTCTATTTGCTTTGTGCCGCTCACTGCATCAGCAAAATTGACATCTACGGAAGGGTTAGTTTCAAAACTCTCTGACAGATTGCAACACGCCGCCTTAAATAACTCCTTCTCTGTCATCACTTTGACTGCCTTCGTTTCTATGTAATCCGTATAAGAGGCTTTGCGTTCCCCTACTACCTCCACCGCCTCGAGTTCGGTATTGGATTGCAAGACAATTTCCAGTTCGTGTAAATTCGTGAAATTCGTGGCTATGTCAATCGTATCATTTTTAAACCCTACAAAGCTGACAACCAATTTTTTAGACTCCTTAGAAGTCTTGATTTCAAACTTGCCTTCTTGGTTTGTAACTGTACCTTGTTGCGTACCCAGCCAATAGACATTCGCCCCAACCAAAGGTGTTTTAGGTGCTTCGTACACAGTGCCTTTTATCGTGCTTTGGGCGAATATTTTTACCGATGGTAGTACTAACAAAGGCAAAAAAAATGATAGTAATATCTTTAATCTATTGTTTTCCATAGATTTTTTTTTGCAAAATTCGTAAATAAATACCACAATGCTCTTACATAATTTTTGAAAAGTTGTATAAGATTATTTTCTTTATTGTTGTAAAATATAAATCTTATGTGTAATTATTTATAAATAAATAGTGAAAATAAGCAATATTTCAAAATAAAAATTTACTTTTGCTTATGTAAAAAATTAATTTTAGTAATATGCAATCACAAGCCTTTACAGTAGAAGAATACCTCGCCTCTCTTCCAGAAGATAGGAAAAAACCTATGAGCCAATTAAGAGAAACCATTGTCCAAAATCTTCCCTCGGGTTTTGTAGAAGCCATGACTTACGGGTCTATAGGTTATGTAATCCCTCATTCCTTGTATCCAAGCGGCTATCACTGCGACCCCAAGCAAGCCTTACCTTTTTTGAATATTGCCTCTCAGAAAAATTTTATTGCTGTTTATCACATGGGTATATATGCCGACCCAACTATCCTGAATTGGTTTGTTAATGAATATCCTAAATACAGCAAAACTAAATTAGACATGGGAAAAAGTTGTATTCGCTTCAAAAAAATAGAGGCTATCCCTTACGAACTCATTGGGGAGTTGGCTTCAAAAATCTCACCCGAACAGTGGATTGCTTTATACGAGGCACAAATTAAAAAAAGTAAATGACATTTTTTTCCTTCATCGTCCCGTATAGGAATCGCGATAGTATTCGCGTAAAAAACTGCCTACAATCTATTCAAAATCAAAACTTTGCTGATTTTGAAGTCATTTTCATAGATTATGGGAGCGATTTAGCCATACAGCAAGCAACGGAAAAACTATGCGGCACATTTCCCAAAGTAAAATACTACTTTTTTGATACTCAATACCAGTTTTGGTCACGCTCCCACGCAATTAATTTGGGCATATTGCAAGCACAAGGACAGTTCTTAGTTATTGTCGACATAGATTTGATTTATCCGCCTAACTTTACTGACTTACTTAAAAATAAGATTGATGAAAATTCTTTTGTGCAATACCAATGTTACTATCTACCTGAAAATCAGCAAAATTGTCAAAACTTGGACTTCTCCAAAACCTATCCTTACAAGGTCAGTAGCACAGAGTTTGCCGCAGGACTAATCGCTATGCCTAAGGAAAAAATGCACGAAATAGGGGGGTATGATGAGTATTTTAAAGTGTGGGGAGTAGAAGACATGGATTTGAAAAAGAGGCTTTTAGCCGCAGGCGTACAAGGAAAGATATTGAGTATCAATGAAGCCCCGACCTTTCACCAATGGCACGCTTCTGCTTCTAACGAAGACCTCATGCCTGCCCTTTGGCTCAAAGCTATGGAAAAATATGCTAAGGAAAAAATAGTCTCTCCCCTACCCTATCTGAAAAAACTCATTGATAATCAAGAGTTTAATGAACAAAGAGTAGCTTTAAAATTATTAAAGGCTGGGAATTTTTCATATGCTTTTGCTTTTGAGTATCCTACTTTGCAGTCTTTTGTTAAGTTTTCTCAAGCATTTTTCTCCCTCCAAAAAGGAGAACATATATCAGTTAATCAGGAGTTTACACCTATAAAGGTACAAGAAAAATCGCGTCTTGGACATTTATTTTCAACAATAAATCAGTTATTGGAAAAAACAAAAATTTCTTACCGAATCACCGAACTATTTACCTTTGAAACCGAAGCAGTGAATTTTATCAATGTTAGAGATTTTTTGTTTTATTTTATTGCAGAAAATCAAAATTATATAGCTGATTATGCTTTTGAAACTACTTACCATAAGCAAATTAGGTGTGTCTTGGTAAAAAAATAATTTTTAAAGCAATGATTGTTTGAATTTTTTTATCTTCTCTACATCTTTGAAACCTGCACTAACTTCAAAACGGCTGTTGATGTCCACAGCGTGAATGGGTAGGCTACTTAAATGCTTAATTTCTGGCACGTGTTGCACATCAATCCCCCCACTTAGAAAAAAGGGTACTTCATGTTTGTAGTTTTTGAGTATGTTCCAGTCAAATGCAACGCCATTCCCTCCTAAGTTAGTACCTTTGGTATCAAAAAGAAAGTAATTTATATATGGTTTGTAAGCCTCCAACTGCTTAAAATCAAAACTTTCTCCTATACTAAAAACTTTGATGATTTCTACTTGCGGCATAAAACTATCCAAAGAGGCAAGTTTCATTTTCAAATGATGGCAAAAATCTGCGGTTTCATTGCCGTGCAACTGTACTAAATCTAAACGATATTTAATAATTTTTTCTACAATTATTTGCAAGGAATGATTTACAAAAACACCTACTTTTTTAGTTTGCAAAGTGAAATCTTTGGGAAAGGAGAAATCGTCTTGTACAAAGCGAGGAGATTTTTCATAGAAAATAAAGCCCACGTAATCAATTCCTAAATTGACCACTTCTATAATATTGCTTGATTCTTTCATTCCACAAACTTTGATTTTCATAATTGTTGGGTTAAATAAGTTCTAATTGGCTCAAATCCAAGTCATTCATACACTTGAAATGCCCCAAAGGACAAACAGGTGCCCCGGCTTTGGAGCATGGGCGACAGTCTAAATTTTTATTTTCTAATAAAATAGAATTTTTCGTATAAGGTTTAATGCCGAAAAGCGGCGTTGTCGTTCCCCAAATAGAATAAACCGTTCCGTGAAAAGCTGCCGCTATTTGAGTCAAGCCCGTATCATGCCCAATCACTCGCTCCGCTTGCTTAACTATGGAAGCAGATTGGCTAATACTTAGCTTTCCTGAAAGATTGATAATTGCTTGTTTACTTTGAGAGTTAATGATTTCAACCAATTTATTTCCATTATCAATATCCTCTTTGCCACCTACTAAGACCATAGGACGATTAATTTTTTCACATAACTCTACCATTTTATTTAAAGGTAATTTTTTAGTAGCTTCACTCCCTCCTATTACGTAAGCTACATAGCCTTGATGAAACGCTAAAGGAAGGTATTGCTTTGTATCTATCTCATGCTCAGGCAGAATAAAGTAGTCTAAACCTCTCTCGTCGTTCTTTACACCCAAAGAAGCAACTGCCTCAAAGTACCTATCCACAATATGAGAATCGGGCATTCGGTTAATCTTCAGCTTTACAAAAAGCCATCTTTCTATTACGTATTTTTTGTAAGTAAATTTTTTTCCTGAAAGGCTCAGTTTCATGCGTAAAGTCCGCAGATTTTTGTGTAAATCAATTACATAATCGTATTTTTCTTGGGCTAACTCTTGAGTAAGCTGCCCTAAATTATCTTTGAGTAAAAAAAGTTTATCTATGTACGAATTGGCAGCCAACATTTCTGCATAACTCGCTTTAGTAGCAAAATGTAGTTCACAATCAGGAACTTGCTGTTTCACACAACGAATAATAGGGGTAGTCCAGACAATATCTCCAATAGAGGAAAAGCGAATAATCAGGATTTTGGGCATATCAGTTTGGTGGTTCAGGTATAAGTTTCTTATTTTTGGTTAATTTTTCTTTTTTCTCAACAATCAAAAACGCTAAAATACAATCATTAAAAGCACAAACTTTATTAAAAATTGCACAAAAGTATGAAAATTGGATTATTTTTTGGCTCTTTCAACCCTATTCATATTGGACATTTGATTATTGCCAATACTATTGCTAACAGTCCTGAGGTAAACCAAGTATGGTTAGTAGTTTCCCCTCACAATCCTTTCAAAAAAAACACTTCACTTTTGCATGAGTTTGACCGCTTCGATATGGTGCGTTTGGCGATTGCTGACAATGAAAAACTTAATGTTACAGACATAGAGTTTCACCTTCCCAAACCCAGCTATACCATTGACACACTTACTTACTTGCAAGAAAAATATCCTCAGCATGAGTTCAAAATTATAGTCGGTGAGGACAATCTCAAGGGTTTTGAGAAGTGGAAAAATCACGATAAAATCTTGGAGTATTACGAAGTTTTAGTATATCCCCGTCCTTACGTTGAGCAGACCCCCTTTCACTCTCACCCCAAAGTGAAGTTTATCTCTGCTCCTTTGATAGACCTCTCAGCTACTTATATTAGAAATCTGATACGCAACCGTCAGTCTATCAAATACTTAGTGCATGAAGACGTAGAAACTCTGATTCGGGTAAAAGGTTTTTATTTGTAATCATTTTGAGTAACTTGCTAAGCTAAATATTCTTTACACTTGATTATCTACTTTATTTTCAATAGGTTTGTTTTTCAATCGTACTAAACGCATTTTTTTTACTATTTTATTATACGCATTAGAAAAATGAAAATTATTATTATCAACGGTCCCAATTTGAATCTCTTAGGAAGGAGAGAACCAGAAATCTATGGTTTGCAGACTTTTGAGGCTTATTTCGAGATTCTGCAACAAAAATTTCCCAAAGTTACCTTAGAGTACTATCAATCCAACGTAGAAGGCTTACTTATCAATAAGTTACATGAGTGCGGTTTTGGAGGCTATGACGGCATCGTCTTAAATGCAGGAGGCTACTCGCATACTTCTATTGCTATGGGAGATGCTATCAAAGCTATCAAAACCCCTGTCATTGAGGTACATATCTCTAATACTTATTCCCGAGAGGAGTTCCGTCACAAAAGCTATCTCAGCAAAAACTGTAAAGGTTTCATTTGTGGATTTGGATTAGATGGATATAGATTGGCTATTTTGCATTTCTTAGGGTAAGCAATTCTATACCATTATATGATGTTGTTTAAGAAAAATACAAAGTGATTAATTGAAAATTAAGTTATAAAACTTACTCCATTGTCCGAAAGAACTGAAACTTATCGTATCTATCTTTTGTTTAAGGGGGTAAATTTTATCTATACCCAAAACAATCTTTTACATCTGACAGGTTTCGTAAACCTTAGATGTGAGTATAAAACTAAATAAGCCAATGAAACTTTTTAATGTTTATGAACTTTTTGATATAGAGTTGGTAAAAGCACAAGGCTCTTACGTTTGGGACAGCAAGGGAAAGCGTTATTTAGACTTGTACGGCGGTCATGCTGTAATTTCCATCGGGCATACGCACCCGCACTATGTCGCCAAAATTACTGAACAGTTGAATAAAATTGCTTTTTACTCCAACTCTGTCCAAATTACTATCCAAGAAGAATTAGCCTACAAATTGGGTGAACTCTCTGGCTATCCTGACTACGAGCTTTTCCTTACTAACTCAGGGGCTGAGTCCAACGAAAATGCCTTAAAATTGGCTTCATTTTACAACAGACGCAAAAAAGTAATTGCCCTTAAAGGCTCGTTTCATGGAAGAACAGAAGGGGCAGTCGTGATTACAGATAACCCTAAAATCGTTGCTCCTATCAACGAAACGCCTAATGTGATTTTTATTCCTTTTGATGATGTAGAGGCTTTAGAAAAACACCTAAGTACAGGCGAAATTTGTGCAGTCATTGCTGAGGGCATACAAGGCGTAGGCGGGGTTTTTATGCCTTCAGTGGAGTTTTGGCAGACGGCACGCCAACTTTGCGATAAATACGATACCGTCCTGATTGCCGATGAGGTACAGTCTGGCTACGGAAGGACAGGAAAGTTTTTTGCCCACCAACACGCTGGTATCCAAGCCGATTTGATTACTACAGCCAAAGGCATGGGTAATGGATTTCCTATTGGAGGCGTACTGATAAGCCCTAAGTTTAAAGCTACTTACGGAATGTTGGGAACTACTTTTGGCGGAAATCACTTGGCTTGTGCGGCGGGAGTAGCTGTATTGGACGTAATCAAGGAAGAAAACTTAATCCAACGCGCTGAGAAAGCAGGAAACGAATGGATAGAAAAGCTGAAGAAAATAGAAGGTGTAAAAGAAGTAAGAGGAAAAGGGCTAATGATAGGCGTTGCTTTAGAGATGCCTTGCAAGGAAGTAAGAAATATCTTAGTAAAAGATTATCAAATATTTACGGGTTCTTCCTCCGACAAATATACGATTCGTTTGCTGCCTGCCCTAAACCTTGCTCAACAAGAAATGGACTTTTTTAATGAGCAGTTTACGGCTTGTTTAGAAAAAGTATTGGTAGCGGTGGAATAGGTTTACATTTTTATTTTTTATTTCGTAATTATACAAAAAATGATGTAATTACGTTTTGAAAAACAGTAGGCAAGGAATTTGCAAGTATGAGAATGAAACAGGCTTGCTTTGAATAAAAAGAAATGAATCATATACACGTACAGATATTACACATAAAGTATTACTTGGGCTTTTTAGATGTTAAACTACTTGCTATCAATCATCTAAAAAAGTTATCCTACTTTTGTCAAAAATCATTGGTATGTTTCCTTGTTTTCTTTTTTATTTGCTTTTTCCTTTCCTATAATTTGTTTGCTCAAAGACCAACTTTTGAGGAAAATACAGAAAAAACCACTCCTTTGCTTCCCGGTCTTTTCAATTTTAGCAAGCAAGACTCGACTATGCAAAATGTACGGTCTTTGAAAGCCCCTGAGTTTTTTGCAGAATCTTACCGCTTTTCTATCAAATTACTGCGTTTCAACACAGAATCAGATGAGCTATTCCCTGTTTTTTACAGGCAAGGTTTGTTTTTTCATCGCTTAAAGGATAAATATCCACTCAAATTAGGCATTACAGCTTGGAATAAACCCTCACGCACCCGCGTATTTTTTGTGACTCACCCAGATAGCATGAGAGAACAAAGACGCATTTATACGGCAGTGCGTCAAGCACAAAAAAGTAATATAGTAGGGGCGCAATTTTTAGAAAACGGGGAACACATTTTTTTTGCTAAGACCAATCCTTTACCTTTAAATATTTTTGATAAGGAAGAAATAAAGCTGTGTAAGTCTTCGCTTTACGAAGCCAGAGTAAGCCGAAGTGTGTGGTTCAGTGCTTCTCCCGTGCAGATTCCTGAAACTGAGGACTATTCTATTGCCCATCCTTCTATCTCACCAGATGGAAAATACTTATTTTTTACTTCCAATATGCCCGGTGGCTATGGAGGTACAGATATTTATGTAACTACTAAACAAGCCAATGGTACTTGGTCTGAACCCCAGAACTTGGGTAGTCAAGTGAATAGCCCTGCCGATGAGATTACCCCTTTCTATCACGAAGACGGCAATTTGTATTTTGCTTCTAACCGACAAGGAGGCATGGGGGGATTTGATATTTACGAAGCCAAGAAAATAGGCGATTTTTTTGAAAAAGTAAAAAATGTAGGTGCACCTATCAACTCCGAAGATGATGATATCTCTTTCATTATCAATGATTCCAAAAGAATAGGATACTTTGCCTCTAACCGTAGAGGGAATTTTGATATTTACAGGTCTAATACCTTGCTACTCAATATTTCTCGGAATATTACTGACGGCGGTGCAGACGTGTTTGGACAGTTCAACTTTGAACTTACAGGCAATGTATTTGATAGTATTACAGGACAGCCTATCAAAAAAGCCATTGTCAAAATTAGGGACATAGAAAATGACGACATTCGCATCGGCTTTACTGATAATAGTGGCAAGTATCGCTTTATCGTACAGAATGAAAAACGCTATCAGTTAGCTGTAACTAAGCTAAACTACCAAACTACCAAAGATTATGAGTTTTCTACCTTTGGTATCTTGCGTCCTGTCTCTGTGAGTATAGATATGCTCATGTCCCCAAACACTTACCGTTTTAGGCTCAATATAGAAGTAATAGAAAAAGATACAATTTCAGAAATTATAAAAAAACCTATCCCAGATGCAAGGTTGCTTTTAGAAGAAACAGGTTCGAAGGAGGTGAAAGAAGTCTATGCTGACTTGCAAGGAAAATATACCTTTGATTTACAACAAGATAAAAGTTATAAACTGACTGTTTTCAAAGAAGGCTTTGACATTAGCTTGCCTTATCGTATTTATACAGTCCGCAAGAATTCTGCTCAAACCCTCGACTTGCAAATACCTTTGACCAAGACAATACAAAATAAACGCCGAGCAGTTATCAGAGCGATAGTTACCGATACAGAAGATGGCAGAGCTTTGATAGGGGCTACCGTAGGTTTGAGAAATAAAAATACAGGACAAACTTACGAAGGACAGACTGATGACAATGGAGTAGCCATTTTTGTAGTAGATACACTCTATAACTATCAGCTTTGGGCAGTCAAAGAAAAATACCAAGCCAATGACTACATAGATGTAAGCATGATAGGCATAGAGTCAGGGAGAGTAGTAGAGGCAATTCTGCCGATGCGAGCAGTCAATTACAAGCCTGTGCCTTTGACATTTACCTTGCCTTCTATTTATTATCCTGCGGGAAAAATTACTTTTAATGAAGAAGTACAAACCCAATTGGACGCAGTGGCTAAAATTTTAAAAGAGCATGAAGGTTTGAAAGTTAGCATATTTTCTCATACAGACAATACCGACAAACCCAAAGCCAATGAGGAACTTTCTCGCCAGCGTGCCAATGCTGCTGTAAGTTATTTGTTAAAAAAAGGTATAGATAGAAAACGTTTCATTGCTATTTATTCTTTGGGAGCAACCAAAATGAAAAATGATTGCTATAAAATCCAATGCACAGAAGCTCAACACGCTGAGAACAGAAGGATTGATTTTGCGATTGTGGAAAGATAAATGCAATGTTAGCTTTGTCTATCTCCTTCTAAATATAAATAGGACTTATGTTTTTCATGTGTTTTTATGTGAAAAACAGCTTTCTGCTCTCTTTCATGTATTATCATGTAAAAGACAAAAGTCCTAATAAAATAAAAATTGCCTTCATTAGAAAGTCTGCATAAAATTTATTTTCTTTACTCAGAATTACATTTTTAAGTCAAATTTTTTATGAAACTTTTTCTCATTGGGGTAGGCGGAACGGGAATGAGGTGTTTAGAGGCTTTTACTCATCTTGCCGCTTGCGGACTATTTGATGGGCAAGAAATAGATATTTTGTCCTTAGATACAGATACAAACAACGGAAATAAAAGCCAATCTGAACAACTCATAGATACCTATATCCGTATCAAAAAAGATAGTACAGGCAAGCAAGTAGCCTTAAGAGATTCTTTTTTCTCTGCTAATATTCACCTTTTTCGCTTTTCGCCCGAGTACTCAGGAACAAACCGTACCTTTCGCTTAGTCAGTAAGTTAGGGCAAAGTACAGACAGACATGTAAACAAAAATAATGAAGACTTAATGAGTTTGTTGTTTGACAAAGAGGTACAAGAGTTTGACCTTTCTCATGGATACAGAGCGCAAACACATGTAGGTTCTTACTTGATGTATCATGCTATTTTAGAGGAAGTTACTAAAATAAAAAATGGGGAAAAAAGTGCCAAACCCGATGATATTACTGCCTTTTTAAAGCGACTTTCTGATGCTGGACTGAGTGGGCAACAAGTCAGGGTATTCATCATGGGTTCTATTTTTGGAGGTACAGGGGCTTCATCTATTCCTGTGATTCCCAGAGCCTTGAAAGATGCCTTAAAAATTTGGGACAGCACAGCCAATATAGCAGAGGAGTTGCTTTTTGGTACGACCCTGCTCACCAACTATTTTACCTTCAATAAGCCTACTAACCAGCAACTTGCTCAAGAAAAAGTCATTGCAGATGCTGATAAGTTTTCCCTCAATTCCCAAGCCGCTCTGATGTTTTATGAGGCAGACAGCACTATTCGCAATATTTATCAAAGAATGTATCATGTGGGCTGGTCTTCGAGACTGCTCAACTACGATGAGGGAAAAACTGGAAAAAGTACCACTACGGGTGGAGCAGAGCAGAAAAATGTGGCTCATGTAGTAGAGCTAATGTGTGCCAGTGCTGCTTATGATTTTTTTAAAGACAGCAGTATAAAAAAAGGAGAACATAAAATCCTATACAAAACTATAGTCAATGACAATGAGCGATTTGACTTCACCTTTGCTGACTTTGTAGGGCAGGAAGAGCAGTACAAGCTCATGGACAAGTGGACTGCTTTTTATGCTTTGAGTTTTATGGTACAAAATCACCAAGACGGCGATATTAAAAACTTCGTCAGTGCTTTGTCAAGCAAATACAACATCGCTGACTACAAAGACCTTACTGAAGAAGAAGCCAAATTTATCAATAACTTCTTGAAAATGTTTGCTTTCTCTTATGCCAATGGTCATATCCAAGACGGTTGGCTTAGGCAGGTACAAAAAAGTTCTACTGACGAGCATTTCTTGTTTAGCGTCAATAGCTTTCAAACAGATGCTAATGGCTTAAAAAAGTATAATTGGGGACAGCTATTAGATGCCAAAGAATATCAATTTGAGGGGGACGGTGGCTGGCTCAGTAGTCCTAAGCCTTATGATACTTTTTTGAAAAAATTTAGAGAAGACCCAAACCTAAAACCTGCCTCTGATTTCGAATCTGCTAAAATAGGGGAACGACTACTTTATCATATTTATCAGACTTTCAAAGCATTACATAAAATTAGAAAATAGGAAAGTAAAAAATTTTAAACTATGAAAAATCAAATTACATTGCCGTACTGGCTTTGTGTTGCTTGTGCAATGTGGTGTTTTGGTACCACTTCTCTTTTAGCGCAAGATGCCCAAAATAGCAAAGCCGACTCTACTAAGAAAGAAAAAAAAGCAACAAAAGAACTTCCTCTCGAACCTGAACGCAAAATCTCTTTCAATACCAAAGAAGGTACTTGGATTTCCTTAGATGTCAGTCCTGACGGAAAAAATATCGTTTTTGATATGATGGGAGATATTTATACCATGCCTATCAGTGGAGGGAAAGCTACCCCTATCACCAAAGGTTTGGCTTATGATACTCACCCGCGCTACAGCCCCGACGGGAAGAAAATTTTGTTTACTTCTGATAAAAGTGGGGCGGAAAATATCTGGTGGATTGATTTAGAGAAAAAAGATACCCTACAAATCACCAAAGACCGCGACCAAAACCATACCTCTGCTGCTTGGACACCTGACGGAGAGTACATTATTGCGGCAAGAGGAAGAAGAACAGTGCAACTGTGGATGTTCCACAAAGATGGCGGTGGAGGCATCCACTTGGTGGACAAACCAGAAAATATGCGTGCTTATGACCCTGCCGTAAGTGCTGATGGACGCTATGTATATTATTCTCGCCGCTTTGGAGCTTGGAACTACAATGCCCAACTTCCTCAGTACCAAATAGGAGTGTATGACCGCGAAACAGGGAAAAACCAAGTCATTACCTCTCGCTATGGCTCTGCTTTTACCCCTGTGCTTTCCAAAGATGGCAAATGGTTAGTGTATGGAACGCGCTACGAAGACAAAACGGGACTGATTATTAGAAACTTACAAAATGGAGATGAAAAATGGCTGGCTTACCCCGTTCAGCGTGATGAGCAAGAATCTATTGCTTTGATGGGCGTACTGCCTGGTATGGCTTTTACTCCTGACAGCAAATTTTTGATTACCTCTTATGGTGGGAAAATATATAAAATCAGCATTGATGGCTCTTCCTCAGTAGAAATTCCTTTGGACGTAGATATAGAGTTGGAAATGGGACCTCGCTTAGAGTTCAAATATCCTATCAAAGATGAAAAAGAACTTTTAGCTACACAAATACGCGATGCTGTGCCTTCTCCTGACGGTAAAAAATTAGCTTTTACCGCACTCAATCGCCTCTATGTCATGGACTTCCCCAATGGAAAACCACAAAGATTGACCAATTTTAACTTTACAGAAGCTCAACCTACTTGGTCGCCCGATGGAAACTTCATTGCTTTTACTACTTGGGCAGAAGACGGAGGACATATTTATAAGGTAAGTGCCAATGGTAAAACTGCTCCTCAAAAACTCACCAATACCCCTGCGGTTTATACAGAGTTGGCTTGGTCTTACAAAAGCAATCGCATTGCTTTTATGCGTGGAAGCAATCAGGTTTACAAAGATGCTGTCGACCCTTTCCAACCTAATACAGCAGAGGATATTTGCTGGATTGCGGATAATGGAGGAGCGGTAAATGTCATTACTAAGGCTTATGGTCGTTCCAATCCCCATTTTACTAAAAATGACGACAGAGTTTATCTTAATTCTTTTGAGGAAGGTTTGATTTCTATGCGCTGGGACGGCACAGATGAAAAATCTCACGTTAAAATTACAGGCATTACTACCTTTGGAACTGTGCATTTTGACAAAGCCTATTTGTGTATGTTGCCTGAAAATTTCCAAGAAATGGAGATGAATCGCCCAAGTGTAGCTTCCCAAATAGAGATTGCCCCAGAAGGCGACAAAGCCCTCGCTCAAATCAACAATGAGATTTACACTGTTACTATTCCTAAAGCAGGAAAAACACCAAGTATTTCTGTAGCAGACCCGACCAATGCCTCTTTCCCTGCTCGCAAACTCACAGAGTTAGGAGGCGAGTTTCCTGCATGGTCTGGAGATGGCAAAAAAGTGCATTGGTCGTTAGGAGCATCTCATTTTGTCTATGATTTGGACAAGGCAAAAACCTTTGAAGACAGTGTCAAATTGGCACAAAAAGAAGAAGCCGAGAGAAAAAGATTAGCTGCCAAAGACACTACACAAAAGGACAACAAAACCACAGAAGATAAAACTAAAAAAGACGAAAAGAAAAGCACCAAATACGAGGCTAAAGAATACGAAATCAAAGTAAACTTTGCCAAAGACATTCCCCAAGGCATTGCGCTGCTAAAAGGAGCAAGAATTATTACCATGAAAGGCAAAGAAATCATAGAAAATGGAGATATTCTGATAGAAAACAACCGCATCAAGGCAGTGGGAGCAAGTGGCACTCTGAGCATACCTGCTAATGCTCAAGTCATAGAGGTAACAGGAAAAACCATTATCCCTGGATTTGTAGATACTCATGCCCACATGTGGCCTTATTGGGGCTTGCATAAAAACCATGTTTGGATGTACGCCGCAAATTTGGCGTATGGGGTAACTACTACCCGCGACCCGCAAACGGCGACTACTGATGTATTGACTTATGCCGACATGGTAGAAGCAGGTGCTATCCCTGGTCCTCGCATCTATTCTACAGGACCTGGGGTAGGTTTTTGGGCGTATAACCTGAAAGATTTAGACCAAACCAGAAAAATTCTGAAACAGTATAGTAAATATTACAATACCAAAACCATCAAAATGTACCTCACGGGCAATCGCCAACAACGCCAATGGATTATCATGGCGGCTAAGGAACAGAATCTAATGCCCACTACCGAAGGAGGCTTAGATTTCAAGCTCAACATGACCCAACTCCTTGACGGCTATCCTGGGCACGAACACGCTCTGCCGATTTACCCTATTTACAAAGACGTATATCAATCCATTGCTGATTCAAAAATGTGCGTAACTCCTACTTTATTAGTGGCTTATGGAGGTCCTTGGGCTGAAAACTATTATTATGCTACTGAAAGTCCTTACAAAGATGCCAAGCTCCAATATTTTACACCTTATGAGGAGTTAGCTGCAAAATCTCGAAGACGTGGCTCTTGGTTTATGCCCGAAGAACACGTATTTGTCAAACACGCTCAATCTATGAAAAATTTAGTAGAAAGTGGAGGACTTGCAGGCATAGGAAGTCATGGGCAGCTGCAAGGTTTAGGCTATCATTGGGAACTTTGGTCAGTCCAATCAGGAGGCATGAGCAACCACGATGCCCTCAGAGTAGCGACTATCTTAGGGGCTACGGCTATTGGCTTAGACAGAGATTTGGGCTCTATCGAGGTGGGGAAATTGGCTGATTTAGTGATTTTGGACAAAAATCCTTTAGAAAATATTAGAAATTCCAATACACTAAAATATGTGATGAAGAATGGACGCTTGTACGATGCAGGTAATCTGAACGAGGTTTTCCCAAGAAAGAAAAAAGCAGACAAATTTGAGTGGCAAATCAACAAACCTGAAAATGTAACAGGGATAAAGGATTAGAAGACTATCAAATGCGAATAATTTATCGAACTTTTCGCTTAAATTTGTATTTGGTAAATTTTTCCATCTTCTTTATTACTCATGCGGATTAGTTCACAGACCGTTCAAAAAATCAAAGATAGTGCTGACATTGTGGAGGTGGTGCAAGACTTCCTTTCCTTAAAAAAGAAAGGGCAAAACTATTGGGCTTGCTGTCCTTTTCACAATGAAAAATCGCCTTCTTTCTCTGTTGCTCCCGCCAAAGGCATTTACAAGTGCTTTGGTTGTGGGGCGGCAGGGGACTCGGTCAAGTTTGTCATGGACATAGAGGGACTGAGCTATCCCGAAGCCTTAAAGTATTTGGCAAGTAAGTACAATATTGAAATAGAAGAAGATAAAAGTACCAATACAGATGATTACAAAGCATGGCAAAGTCTTAGAGAAAGTATTTTGATAGTCATGCAGTTTGCTCAAAGGCATTACCAGAAACTACTTCAACATGACCAAGAAGGTTTGTCATTGGGCATGAGTTATTTCAGAGAAAGAGGCTTTACCCCACAAACTATTGAAAAGTTTGGCTTAGGATACAGCAAAGACGATTGGCATGATTTAGAGCAAAGTGCGACAAAGGAAGGATTTACACAAGAAATTTTAGAAAAAGCTGGCTTACTCATCAAAAAAGAAGAAAACGGCAAAGTCAATCAGTACGACCGATTTCGTGGGCGAGTAATGTTTCCTGTGTATGATTTAGCAGGAAAAGTCATTGCTTTTGGAGCGCGGATTCTAAAAAAAGATGATAAACAGCCTAAGTACCTCAACTCTCCTGAAAATGAGGTATATAAAAAAAGTGAAGTTTTGTATGGTATTTTCCAAGCCAAAAATGAAATCCGAAACCAGGACAACTGCTACCTCTGCGAAGGCTATACCGATGTGATTTCCCTACACCAAGCTGGCATTACCAATGTGGTGGCTTCTTCGGGGACTTCGCTCACCGAAGGGCAAATCAGACTTATCAAGCGTTTTACTGACAATATTACTGTGCTTTACGATGGGGACAATGCAGGAATTAAAGCCTCTTTGCGCGGCATTGATTTGATTTTAGAGCAGGGCTTGAATGTGCGAGCAGTGGTTTTTCCCGATGGAGAAGACCCTGATAGCTACGTGCAGAAAGTAGGTAGCATGGCTTTCAAAGATTTTTTAAAAGAAAATGCCAAAGATTTTATCACTTTTAAGGCTGAGATGCTCTTGGGGGAAGTAAAAACAGACCCTATACGCAAAGCGGGAGCTATCAGAGAAATTACTAACAGCATTAGCAAAATCCCTGATAGCATCAAAAGGGAAGTGTATGCCAAGCAATGCGCTGAACTTTTTGATATAGAGGCACATACGCTTTTAGTGGAAATTGATAAAATCCTGATTCAAAAGGGCTTGCAAGAAGAAAAACGCAAGCAAGAAGAGCAGAAAAGAAATGAAGCAAAGCAAAAGCAACAAAGCGCAGATTTACCTCCCTTTTTAGACGATATTCCTCTGCCTACGGAAGAGTACTATACACCTTCGCAAGAAATTTATTATGAGGAAGATATTGCTTTATTCCAGCGAAAAGACAACAAAGTTTTGCGTACCATTGCGGTACATGAAAGAGAGTGTGTGCGCTTACTGCTCAAATATGGCAACTATCAAGTAGATTCTGAAACAAAACTCTGGCAATACTTACTCAGCGAGATTGAGGAGTTGCAATTTCATACTCCTGTTTACTTCAAAATACTAACCATGTACAAAGAAGCGATCGGTCAAGGCATTGAGGCAGATGATAGTTACATGATACGTTTTGGCACGCCTGAGGTAGTAGAAACTGTCGTAAATGTTACCACAGAAAAATACCAAGCCAGCGAAAATTGGGAACTCATGCACGAGATTTTTATTCCTCACGAAAGCGATGCCGAGCGACTGCCCAATACAGTGTATGAGTACGTAATCAGGCACAAATATAAGTTCATTATCAAGCTATTAAAAGAAATAGAAGAAGAACTCCACACCGCTGAGGAGGAGGCAATGCAAATGCTCTTGGATAGATATTTTCACCTCAACGAAGTAAAAAAAACAATGCTGGCAGACTTAGGGACGGTGATTTTGCCTGAGTAAAAGCCGATTTAGACCAATTTGTTTATCAAAATAGTCTGCTTGTTTTTTATGCTGACCAAGTAATTATTCACCAAAAAAAAGGTTTCTTCTAATTGATTCCCTGCATTTTCTTGGAGCAACTCATGGAATAAGGTTTCTCCTTTTTTATTCATTGAAAGAAGAAAATTGCTTTTTCCTTCCCAATAAGAGAGTAGGATATATTCATTCCACTCCAAATAATCTATTTTATGAGCGACTTCTATACCTAATTTATATTTCAAAAACTGCGCAATGGTTTTAAAATACTCTGTGCCTTCTGTGTATTGAGAAGGAAAAGTGAGTGAATTGGCTACTTGTTCGTAATTGCCTCCCAAATTTTCTAACTCCTTTTTATTCAGTTCGTTCCCTGATTTTATATCTAATAGTAGTAACTCTTTCCCTTGTTTTTTCAAAGGAGAAACCAGCACTCCTTGCGCTTCTACTTTTTCTAAATAAACATCTTTTTTCTCCCAAAGTAAACTCTGCTCGAGGGCATCTGCGACAACCAAACCCGTAGGCTCAGGATATTCCCTCCCTTCAAAAAGATGGAAAAATAGTTTTCCAGCATAAAAAGCCGTTAAACCTACCCACCAATTTTCTTCTAAACCCAATCCATTGAAAAGTAATTGATTTTTTTTGTAATCGATGACCGCAAAACTTGCTTCTTTAGTTTCAGCATGGCGGATTTCCACCGCAAGCAAAGGTAGGACTCTATCAGGTAAAACTTTAAAAATCAGCCCCTCAAATCTATGTTCCCAATATTTTATTAAATGACTTTTCTGGTTTTCTATCACGCTATTTGTAGTTTATCTTAAAAATTATAAATTTTATAAATTTTGAATTACATTTGAACAAAAATGAGATTTCAATATTTTAAAACTATCTGGTAATATGAAGAAACTTTTATTACTTTTTTTATCCTTGCTAATTTTTAACATAGGTAAGGCACAAAATAGTGCTGTCAATATCATTCCCCAGCCTGTAGAGATACGGCAACTAAGTGGCAGTTTCCAACTTAAAAACGGGCAAAGCATCAGTTTCAACAAAGCAGAAGCACGCTCAGTGGCAGAAATGCTTGCTCAAAGACTCAATGTGCCTACAGGTTTTAGCCTAAAAGCCCAACAAGGCAATGCTGGAGCGATACAACTCATTATCAATGAGAATGATGATGTAAAAATAGGAAAGGAAGGTTACATACTAAATGTTTCCCCACAAAAAATTACAATTTCTGCCAACGCTTTCGCAGGTTTGTTTTATGGTATGCAAACACTCTTACAACTTTTTCCCAAAGAAATAGAAAGCAAAAAAGCAACAAAAGCCAACTGGAGCGTCCCCGCAATCAAGATTACAGACTATCCGCGCTTTGTATGGCGAGGTATCATGCTTGATGTAAGCCGTCATTTTTTTACAAAAAACGAAGTAAAAGACTACATAGACCAAATCGCCAAGTACAAATACAATACCTTGCACTGGCACTTGACCGATGACAATGGCTGGCGTATAGAAATCAAGTCTTTACCTAAATTAACCCAAATAGGAGCATGGAGAGTAGCACGCACAGGGCATTTTGGCGACAGAGAAGAACCCAAAGAAGGCGAACCTACTCCTTATGGAGGTTTTTATACGCATGAGGACATCAAAGAAGTAGTACAGTATGCTCAAGAGCGAAATGTTAGTATTTTACCTGAAATAGATGTGCCAGGACATAGCATGGCGGCTTTGGCGGCTTATCCTGAGCTAAGTTGTACCAAACAAAAAGTTCATGTAAACCCGGGAACAGCTTTTTCTGAATGGTACGGGAATGGAACTTTTAAAATGTTAGTAGAAAATACCTTAAACCCCTCTGATGAAAAAGTATATGAATTTTTGGACAAAGTTTTTACCGAAGTAGCCCAACTTTTCCCTAATCCCTATATCCACGTGGGAGGCGATGAGTGCTACAAAGGTTATTGGGCGCAAGATGCGGGCTGTCAAGCATTGATGAAAAAGCTAAATATCAGACATGTAGAGGATTTGCAAGGCTATTTTATGGGTAGGGTAGAAAAAATCTTGGAAGCAAAAGGGAAAAAATTAATAGGTTGGGACGAAATCTTAGAAGGAGGCATCTCCCCAAAAGCGACCGTCATGAGTTGGAGAGGAGTCAAAGGAGGCATAGAAGCGGCTCATTTAGGGCATGATGTGGTGATGACCCCCACTACGTTTGCTTATTTGGACTATATGCAAGGCGAGCCTACTATAGAACCACCTATTTATGCTTACTTACGTACTAAAAAATCGTATAGTTTTGAGCCTGTGCCAGATGGGGTAGATGCCAAATATATTTTAGGAGGACAAGGCAATCTTTGGACGGAGCAGATTCCTACTCTTCGCCATGCCTACTATATGACCTTCCCAAGAGCATGGGCATTAGCAGAGGTATATTGGTCACCCAAAGAAGTAAAAAATTGGGATAATTTTGCCAAACGCATGGAAGCACATTTTCAAAGAAATGACATATCCGAAATCAATTACTCTAAAGCTGTATATGATGCCATAATACGTACCTCGAGAAAAAATGGAAAATTAATTATAGAAATGGAAAGTGAAATTGCAGGTTTAGACATTTATTATACCATAGATGACACCATGCCTGACCAGTTTTCCACAAAACATGATGGCAAACCGCTTGAACTTCCTGAAGGGAATATTACGCTTAGGGTAGTTACTTATCGCAATGGAAAACCTATAGGGCATCTAATTGCCTTGAAAAGAACAGATTTAGAAAGAAGGATAGGAAGATAAATAGACAAAAAAACAGCTATTACTTCTTTTTTGGGGGAGCAGTAGCTGTTTTATCTTACTTACAGTACAAATCTATGGCTTCTTTTGCTTCCATGTAGCCCAAATCTAAGGCTTTTTGCAGATGTTGGCAATTTTCTGTACTTACGGATTGATTCAAAGAAATTTGGGCAGAAGCCAAACCAAAATATGCTCTGGCAAACTTGCTATCGAGCTGTAAACACACCTCAAAGTCAGCAATAGCCTCTTTTTTGCGGTTCAAACTCATCAGTGCCACAGCCCGATTAAAGTAAATGTCTACTACATTTTTCTCTAAAGTTAATGCTTGCCCATAATCCTCTATAGCTTCCAAAAGCAATTTAAGTTCTCTTTGGGCATTGGCACGATTGTAAAAATACTTGTAATTCTGATTGTTAATCTTAATCGCTTTATTAAAGTAAGATATGGATTGCTCAAAATTTTTCATTTCATAATATGCTATCCCCAGCATATTCCAAGCATCTGCATTATTTTCATCTTGCTTAGTAATCTCCTCCAAAATAGGCACTGCCATGCTAAAATTTCCTTCGCTGAATAATTGCTTTGCCTTTGAAAGTTCCTGCTCTGTGCTTTTCTGACAGTTTAAGAATAATGCTAAAATGAGTATAATATAACAAATAGGTTTGATTTTGTGCATTTAATCTATGTATTAAGTTACATGTAGATTTTTATAAAAATTAAGCAATTTTTTACCAGACAAATCTCATTACTTTTTATCTCCAAGCAAGCGTCTGAGCCTTTCCAACTCTGCTAAGGCTTCTTCTTTTGCTCTACGTTCTTCTTCTTTTGCTCTACGTTCTTCTTCTTTTGCCTTACGTTCCTCTTCTTTTGCCTTACGTTCCTCTTCTAACATTTTTAGAGCTTCCTCTTTAGCTTTCTCCTCAGCTATTCTCATTTTATGTTCTTGAAAAAAACGTTCTGTTTGCTCTCTGTAACTCAAAAAAGGCATACCATTAGGGTCGTAAATTTTTAGCTCTCCCTGCTCTCCTATTTCAAAAGTAATTTTTAGAATGGGGCTTTGATAACCTTGCATATTTTCTAAAATTTGTGTAAGGCGTTCTCCACTACGTATGTACCCATAAAATTCTCCATTATCAGGGTCATAGATATAGTATTCTTTTACTCCATATCGGTCGTAAAAAGCAAGTTTTCGATTCATCTCCGAAGGGGTATTACTTGGAGAAAGCACCTCAAAAACTACTTGAGGAGGCATATTATCCTCCTTCCATTGAAGGTAGGAAAGGCGTTCCCCCTTTGGTCTGCCTATGACTACCATTGTATCTGGAGCAGTACTAATCTGCGGCTGTCCCTGCACAGGATACCAAAGCAAGTCTGCCGCCACAAAAACATTAGGGTCTTGTGCAAACATAGCATCTATGCCACCGTGAATGGTAGTAATATAGCGGTATTGTAATGTATTTTCTGCCATACGTTTACCGTCAGAAGAAGGATAAATAATTTCGTCTGTAATTGGGTCTGTCTTTATTATCATAAGTCCCTAATTTTTTAGCAAATATACTTAATTTTTTAC
Source organism: Thermoflexibacter ruber (assembly GCF_900113045.1). Taxonomy (GTDB): domain Bacteria; phylum Bacteroidota; class Bacteroidia; order Cytophagales; family Thermoflexibacteraceae; genus Thermoflexibacter; species Thermoflexibacter ruber. Next base: position 151,696 of record NZ_FONY01000006.1, on the reverse strand, counting down.
GAGAAATAGAAAGATAAGACTAAAAGTTTTATTAGTAAGGATAGTTATTTGTAGTATTTTTGAACAACAGAACAAATTTTTGCAATCGTTTTCTAAACTTTACTTTAAAACAATTAATTTTGAATTATAAGAAGATTTGTGATTAGAAAAACGCTTTGATTAACTCTATTCTATACCTCCAATTATTAGCAAGTGTTTAGTTATTCTAAAATATATTGAAAATGAAAAAATTACTTCCTTTTATTACTTGTTTTTCGCTCCTTTATGCTTGTGGAGAAAAACAAACGACAGTGGACTATGCCCAACTCTCCGACGCAGACAAGCGACACGCAGACTATGCTTTGGCAGGTTTAGAAACCAAAGAAGGTTTACTTACTCAGCTTTTTGCAGCAGAACCCAAACTGGTGAATCCGACTAACATAGATGTAGATGCTAAGGGGAGGGTCTGGGTTTGCGAAGGTTATAACTATCGCATGCACCTCAATCCAAATAATCCCCAAAATGATGAAGGAGATAGAATTATTATTTTAGAAGATAAGAACGGCGATGGTGTTGCTGATGAAACTAAGGTTTTTTATCAAGGAACAGATGTAAATTCTGCGTTAGGAATTTGTGTTTTAGGCCATAAAGTCATTGTTTCTTGCAGTCCTAACATTTTTGTGCTGACAGATACTGACGGCGATGACAAAGCAGATAGCAAAGAAATTTTATTTAAAACCAGAGGCGGTTTCCAACACGACCATGCCGTTCATGCTGTTACATTTGGACATGACGGGAAATTATATTTCAACTTTGGCAATGATGGGAAAGCACTCTTAGACAAAGACAGCGTAGTTATCAGCGACCAATTTGGCAGACCTATCATTGCTGATGGCAAACTTTACCAGGAAGGTATGGTATTCCGTTGCGACTTAGACGGTAAAAATGTAGAAGTTTTAGGGTACAATTTCCGCAACAACTATGAGGTAGCTATGGACTCCTACGGTACACTTTGGCAGTCTGACAATGATGATGACGGGAATAAAGGCGTGAGAATCAACTATGTCATGGAATATGGCAACTTTGGATTCAAAGACCAAATGACAGGAGCGAGTTGGCAAGCCCGCAGAACCAACATAGAAAAGGAAATCCCGCTTAGACATTGGCATTTGAACGACCCTGGCGTAGTACCAAACCTTTTACAAACAGGAGCAGGTTCTCCCACTGGCTTGTTGGTGTATGAAGGAAACTTACTTCCACAAGAGTTTCATAATCAAGTAATTCATTGCGATGCAGGTCCTAATGTAGTTCGTGCTTATCCTGTTACTAACGACGGGGCAGGTTACAAAGCAACTATGGTCAATCTTTTGCAAGGCACAAAAGACCAATGGTTTAGACCTGCTGACGTATGCGTAGCTCCTGATGGCTCGTTGATAGTAGCTGACTGGTACGACCCGGGAGTAGGTGGACATCAAGTCGGCGATTTGGACAGGGGAAGGCTTTACAGAATTACTGTGCCTGAAAAGAAAAAATACGAAGTCCCCACTTTTGACCTTTCTACTCCTGAAAAAGCCATAGAAGCCTTAAAAAGCCCCAATATGGCTACTCGTTATTTGGCATGGACAAAACTTAACGAATGGCAGGAGCAGGCAGAACCTGTTTTAGCAAATATGTGGAAAAATGACCCCAATCCACGCATGAAAGCACGTGCTTTATGGTTGCTTTCAAAAATCAAAGGCAAAGGAGAAAACTATATCAACGAAGCTTTGAAAAGTGAAAATGCAGATTTGAGAATTACTGCTATCCGCTCAGGCAGAGAAATAAAAATGAACTTATTACCTGCCTACCAAACTTTGGTGAAAGACCCTTCTGCTCAGGTAAGACGAGAGATTGCTTTAGCGTTGAGAAATAACCCAGCCCCCGAAGCCGCAGAAATCTGGGCTGAGTTAGCCACTCAGCATAACGGCGACCGTTGGTATTTGGAAGCCTTAGGAATTGGGGCTGATGAGCAGTGGGATAGCTTTTTAGAAGCATATTTAAAAAGAGTAGGTGAAGATTGGAACAAAGACATTATTTGGAGAAGCAGAGCCAGAAAAACCCCACAACTCCTTGCTAAATTGATTCAAGAAAGTAAAGGAGAAGAAAAATTGCGTTATTTTAGGGCTTTTGACTTTCAAAAAGATGCCTCTAAGCAAGGCGTACTTTTAGCTTTATTTGAGGCAAAACACCCTGAACAAGGCGAAATAGATAACTTGGTTTTGAGGCATTTAGATAAAAATGTACCTCAAACTCCACAATTAAAAAGAGCCTTGTCTGCCGCTTTAACGGCGACCAAAGGTACTTTGGATTTTGTAGATTTAGTCAGTCAATTTGAAATCAAGGAGCAGTATCCTGCTCTTATGGAAATAATCTTTGCTAAATCGGATAGCATTGAAGCGGTTGAAGGGGCTAAAATATTAATGAAAAAAGGCGGGAAAGACCTTCTTGCCAAAGCCCTCAAAGACCAAGATAACCAAAAAGTCAGAAATACGCTTAATGTCTTGGGAAAATTAGATAGCGAAGATGCCAGAGAACTAATCTCCAGCGTAATGAACAATGAGGAATATGAAATGGCTATACGCACTTTGGCTTTGGAGAAGTATGGTGCAGGCTGGGGAGGACAAGAGCAACTTTGGAAATTGGTAAAAGATAGTAAGTTAAAGAAAGATTTAGCACCTACGGCAAAGCAAGTACTTACTACTGCATGGCGAGCTGACATCAAAGGGCAAGCTGTTAAGTTTTATGGAAACGAATCTACTCAGGAAACCTCCCCTATTGCAAAGTTAGTAGCTCAAAAAGGAGATGTTATCAGTGGAAAAAATATTTTTACTCAATACTGCGCCCAGTGCCACCAAGTTAAAGGTGAAGGTATAGATTTCGGTCCCAAACTTTCAGAAATTGGCTCAAAATTGCCTAAAGAAGCCCTCTATAAATCTATTTTAAAACCCAATGAGGGCATTAGTTTTGGCTACGAAGGTTTTGTATTTAAACTCAAAAATGGTACTACCTTAGTAGGAATTATTGCCAGCCAAACAGAAACAGAGGTTACTATCAAACAAGTAGGAGGGACTATTACCAAAGTACAAATAAGTGAGATAGAAAGTAAGAAAGAATATGATGGTTCTTTGATGCCTGCTTTCCAACTACCTGATAAAGAACTAATTGATTTAGTAGAGTATTTAAGTGAACTCAAAAAAGCAAGCTAAGTTTAAGCGAACTAATAAAACAAAAACTCACCCCTAACAAGTATCATCTCATGGGGTGAGTTTTTTGTTTTGCTGTTTTTTTGCTATGATTTTGCTTTTTCTATAAAAACTCATAACTTGTAAACATTTAAAGCTTAGTAAAAAATTGTATTTCAAATACCTCCAAACTGTAACAATTCATCTCATCAAATATCAATCAACAGAGAATCATATATGAAAGAAGAACTCGTCAAAGAATTGACTGCCTTTGAGCGTTTTGCTGAGTATGTAGCAAGTCTGCCTTGGGGCGTGTATTTTGCCATTGCTTTCTTTATCTTCTTGGTCGTCATCTTTGTCCAAGATATTCGTAATAAGAAACAAACTATAAAAAACAACTATCCTGTAGTAGGGCGTTTACGCTACCTGTTAGAAACTATTGGACCTGAACTTAGACAGTACATCGTTGCCAATAATCGCGAAGAATTACCTTTCAATCGCAGTCAGCGCAGTTGGGTATATGCCTCCTCTAAGCAAGAAAATAACTATCAAGGTTTTGGTACAGACAAAGACCTTTTCCAAGCAGGGCATATCTTCATCAATCCTTCCATGTTCCCCTTTCCTGTCAAAGAAGGTCATGTAAACTACAAAGACCCCTATTTTTTACCCTGCGCCAAAGTCATGGGCTTGGCTTCCAATCGCAAGCGACCTTTCAGACCATACTCTATCATCAATATCTCTGCTATGAGCTATGGTTCGCTTTCTGCCAATGCCATAGAAGCCCTGAACAAAGGAGCAAAAATGGTAGGTTGTTATCATAATACAGGTGAAGGAGGTCTTTCTCCTTACCATAGTTTTGGTGCAGATGTAATTTTTCATTTTGGTACGGGGTATTTCGGTTGCAGAGAATTAGATGGCAAATTTAGTTTTGATAAAATAGGAGAATTAGTAGAAAAAAATCCTTTTGTCAGAGCCATAGAAGTTAAACTTTCACAAGGAGCAAAACCGGGCAAAGGCGGGGTCTTACCCGGCAAAAAGATTACCCCTGAAATTGCCAAGATTCGCCACGTGCCTCTGGGCAAAGACGTTTTGTCGCCTGCGTATCATTCTGCCTTCTCCAATGTGAGAGAAATGGTCGATTTTGTAGAAAGAATAGCAGACCGAACAGGTCTTCCAGTAGGAATAAAATCAGCTGTGGGTAAAATGGATTCTTGGTATGAGTTAGCGGAAATCATGGCAAAAACAGGCAAAGGTCCTGATTTTATTACCATTGATGGGGGCGAGGGCGGAACGGGGGCGGCGCCACCAGCTTTTGCAGACCATGTTGCCCTTCCTTTTGTTCACGCTTTTACCAATGTATATAAAATATTTGCCGAAGCAGGATTGACAGATAGAATCGTTTTCATCGGCTCAGGTAAACTTGGATTCCCTGCCAATGCACTCATGGCATTTGCTATGGGGGCAGACCTTATTCATGTAGCCAGAGAAGCAATGCTGTCCATTGGTTGTATCCAAGCGCAAGTCTGCCATACCAATCGCTGCCCTGCGGGTGTAGCTACTAATAATCGCTGGCTTACTTCAGGTTTAGACCCTGCGTTCAAATCCGTTCGCTTTTACAATTATATCAAAACTTTCCGCAAAGAAGTTTTAGAAATTACCCATGCTTGCGGTTATGAACACCCTTGCCAAATGACTACCCACGATGTAGATGTGAGTGTGGGAGATAACAACCAAACCATGTCTTTAGAAGAGGTCTATCACTACGAAAAAGTGCCTGTGGCGTTTGAGAGCATGAAAGCCTTACAAAATTGCCAATACTTAGGGGCAGGCTATCTTCGCCAAAATGGATTTAGCAAAGAAGAAGTAATTAAGATGAAGGCAAAGCAATTGGCGTAATTTGAGCAAAATTTTTAAATCTCTTAAAATCTTTTTTTAATTTTTTAAACATCTTATTTTTTTATGAAAAAGATTATCAAGTTCGTTGCCTATTTTGTAGGGTCACTCCTATTAGCATTTGTAGGTTTACTTGCTTATGTAGCTTTGCGTGGGATTCCTTCTTATACGCCAGAGCCTGTAAACTTAAAAGTCGAGATTACTCCAGAACGAGTAGCTCATGGAGCAAAGCTTTCCTCGGTGCTTTGCGGGGTCTGTCATGGAAATGATAAAAATATTTTAGCAGGTAAACTTCTGGTGGATATTCCAAAAGAATTTGGGACTATTTATGCCGCCAATATCACTCAACACCCTCAAACAGGCATAGGAAAGTGGACAGATGGGGAAATTGCTCGGCTATTACGCACTGGAGTAAGACCAGACGGTCAGTACATTCCTAACTACATGCCTAAGTTTGTCAATATGTCTGATGAGGACTTAGCCTCCATTATTGCTTATTTACGTTCTGACTTGCCCGCAGTGCAGGCTTATGACCTTAAACAAACACAAAGCACTCCTTCCTTTTTAGTAAAGCTATTATGCAACTTTGTAATGAAACCCAATCCTATGCCACAACAACCAATTATACAGCCAGATACTACAGATATTGTAAGATTAGGTAGGTACTTGGTTGCAGGCAGATATGATTGCTACCCTTGTCATTCAGCGGATTTCACTAAAATTAATGAAGTTGAGCCTGAGAAATCTTTGGGTTACTTGGGTGGTGGCAATATGCTTTATAACTTAGAAGGCAAAGAAATGTACACTGCCAATATTACTATGGATGAGGAAACAGGCATCGGGACGTGGACAGAAGAAGAATTTGTTAATACTTTGCGTTATGGCAAACGTAAAGACGGCACCCTACTCAAATATCCCATGCTGCCATATCCTGTTATGACTGAAACAGAAGCCAAAGCAATCTTTGCTTACCTGAAAACGGTACCTAAAATAAAAAACCAAGTCAAAAAGAATTTGTAGAGCCTAATGATTATAGAAGTGATTTATCAAATGTGATGAAAACAAACAAATTCTTTTTCAAAACATTTGAAAATTAAAGTATTTATCATAGCTTTGTACCACTTTTAAATATTTTTAATGTTAAACAGGTATCAAATCATTGGCAATCAGCCAATAACCTATTAACCAATCTAAGAAAAAATTATGTACGCAATCGTAGAAATCGCAGGACAACAGTTCAAGGTAGAAAAAGACCGTTACATCTATACGCATCGTTTAGAGGCAAATGAAGGTGATGTACTTACTTTTGACAAAGTATTACTCACAGATGATAACGGCACCGTAAGCGTTGGGAAACCGACAGTCAGTGGTGCAAAAGTAACTGCAAAGGTACTTGGTCATGCCAAGGGGGACAAGGTAATTGTTTTCAAAAAGAAAAGAAGAAAAGGATATGCAAAGAAAAATGGGCATAGACAACACTTTACCAAAGTCCTAATAGAAGATATTACTTTATAATAACAATCCTCATTTTTAAAAATATAACTGTTTAAATACCATGGCACATAAAAAAGGTGAAGGTAAAGTAAAAAATGGCAGAGAATCCGAAAGTAAACGTCTCGGCGTAAAAATATTTGGTGGTCAGAATGCTATCGCCGGTAATATCATTGTTCGTCAAAGAGGCACTAAGCACCACCCAGGTAAGAATGTAGGTATGGGCAAAGACCATACACTATTTGCTTTAGTAGATGGAAAAGTAGTTTTCAGAAAAAGTAAAGAAAATAGGTCTTTTGTTTCTATAGAACCCACCTCTGCTGAGTAAAGCGTCAAGATAACTAATCATAAGGTCTTTATCATTTTTTGATAAAGACTTTTTTATTTCCTTACTTGCTCTATCTGTCGAGTAAGGCTAATAAAATCCTCGACTGATAACTGCTCTGCACGCTTATCTAGGAACTCATTGGTATTAAATTCAATAGGCAAGTCTAAGACTTTCAATGAATTGCGGAGAGTTTTTCTTCTTTGGTTAAAGCCTGCTTTCACTACTTGGAAAAACAATCTTTCATCACAACCTAAGTTTTCTCTTTGATTTCTTTTAAGGGTAATGACTGCCGACTTAACTTTGGGAGGAGGAGTAAACGAGCCTTCATGTACAGTAAAAGCATATCTGATGTCATAAAATGCCTGCAAAAGCACACTTAGGATTCCATACGTTTTATTTCCATGCTTGGAGGCTATGCGGTCTGCTACTTCTTTCTGTATCATGCAAACCACTTCTGCCACCTGATTTCTATTTTCTAAGATTTTAAAAAAAATAGGAGAAGAAATATTATAAGGCAAGTTACCAATAATAGCAAACTGACTATCAAAAAGTTGGCGAATATCATAGCTTAAAAAATCAGCAGAAATTAGGTGCTTCTCATCTAAGTTCAAATTTTTTTGCAAATAACTCACTGATTCTTTGTCAATTTCTACTACAAAGGTTTCGTATTTATCAGATTGAAGCAAAAACTGAGTAAGCACACCCATACCTGCTCCTATTTCTAAGACCTTATCATATCCTTTGTGCAAAGAAAGAAGGTTTACGATACGTTCTGCAATGGAATTTTCTTTCAAAAAATGCTGCCCTAAATGTTTTTTGGGGACAACTTTTTTTGATTTTTCAAGAGATGTCATGAAATTTATAAGTTAAAGCCTACTCTGATGACCCAAGGGCTTGCATACACACTTTGGAACTTGTACTGTTCATAAAGTAGGTTGTATAAAATAGTTACGTTAATTGCTGCCCTGCCGCCTGCCTGTTGGCTGTAGCCCCCACCAATAAAGCCCGCAGGGACTAAGGCACGCTTGATTTCGTTGGTAAAAGCATCATAATATCTCGTACTCAGCGTTTCGTATTCGGCTTGGGCAAAAACACCTGGAAATAGGAAATACCGCGTAAAAACACGCCCTCCATAAATAGAATTGCCCGAAGTACGCAAGGTAGGAAAGTTAAAGCGAATGTACTGATAGGTAACGCCTACGCCTAACTGAAGCCTGTCAGTAATTCCGTAAAGCACTAAAGGAGAAACATCTATGAAAGTAATATTGCCAAACTGCAAGCCAAAATTACCTCCAAATCGCACTCGGTCTTTCCATGAAGGTTCGCTTGGACTGCTCTGTCTTTCATTGCGTGTAGAATCCTGTCTTGCCTGCCCAAGCACTTCACTTCGAAGAAGGATGAAAAAGAATATCAGTGAAACTAAAAGTTTTAAGGTTCTCATCGTCATTTGTTTTATAAATTCTTAAAAAAGAGTTTTTTAAATCATACTGCGTACAAATTTAAAAATTATTTCTGTTTATCTTTGCAAACAGAAATTTTCCTTGCATGGTACTGCATTTTTTATGAAATATATTTTGGTCAGTCTTTGTTTGTTTTTTTCATTTCAGCTATTTGCCCAAAACGAAGCAGATAGCTTAAAGGTTGCACTCGAAAAAGCTAAGACAGAAGATAAAATAGATATTCTCAATGAATTATCAGAATATTTCAGAGACAGAGATTTAGACTTTGCAGTACGTTATGCTGAGGAAGCAATCGCTTTGGGAGAGCGTTTTGGAGCCTTAGATAAAATAGCAATTGCCGAAATCAATAAGGGAGTAGCCTACCGAAGCAAGGGCGACTCTAAAGTAGCCTTAGAGCAGTTTTTAAAAGCCTTAGTTTCGGCTGAGAAAATTGGGAATTTGCCTATACAAGCTGATGCCCTGCACAAAATTGGGGTTACTTATCTTTTCCAAAAAGACTTTTACAATGCACTCAAATTTGCCGAGAAAGAGGAAGTAATCTGGAGGCAGCTCGACGATAAAGTGGGGCTTGCCTCTGCCGTTAATTTTCATGGACTTATTTATGTAAATCTGAAAAACTACGACCTTGCCCTCAAAAAGTTGGAAGAATCCTTACAGATTGCACGCCAAACCAATGATAAAGATTTGATTTACAAGCCATTGACCAATATTGGTGATTTGTATTACCGTATGGGCAATGCTTCCAAAGCTATTGACTACATAAGTCAAGGTTTGAAGGTAAGCGAAGAAGCCAACAACAAGTTTGGAATCGCCACAAGTTTACTCAACTTAGGCAAGGCGTATATGCTAAAAAAGGACTATGCCACAGCTAAAGAAAGTCTGCAAAAAGCTTTGGAAAATAGTATTGAGATTCAAGCACTTCCCACTATTCGTAATATTTACAACGTGCTTTCAGAAGTCTATGAAAAATCGGGAGAGTTCGACAAATCCTTATTTTATCATAAACTTTATAAGTCCGCAGATGACAGCCTCATTAACAAGAATGTGCGCCAAAGCATCAACGAAATGGAACTGAAATACGAAGCAAAAAAGAAAGAACAAGAGATGCAAACTATCAAGATGGAGAAAGAACTTCTTGAAAAAGAAAAAGAAGTAGATTGGTTGATAAAAATAGGACTAAGTATTGTTACCCTCTTAGCACTAATTGTTACTTTTTCTTATTATAGACAATATAGGCTTAAACAAGCAGTGAATCTCCAGCTAATAGAGGTAAATAAGGAAATTATACAGAAATCGGAGGAGATTCAGGTGCAGAAGGAAACCATAGAGCAAATAAATCAAAACTTGTTTAGTAGCATCAATTATGCCCGCAATATTCAAGACGCACTTGCACCAGAGAGCATTGAAATTATGCAGTCTTTTTCAGGGTATTTTATTTTTAATCAGCCCCGTGATATAGTCAGTGGAGATTTTTGTTGGTTTAAACAAATGGAAGGGCATACTTTAGTAGCCTTAGGAGATTGCACAGGGCATGGCGTTCCTGCCGCTTTGATTACAGTTTTATGTAATTCATTTTTACAAGAAATTACTGAAAATATAGATTCTCCTGCGGCTATTCTGACCCTAATGCACCAAAAAATTGTCAAACAACTGCACCAAGAGGAAGGACAAAGCAATGATGGCTTAGAATTGGCAATCTGCAAGATTTCTGATGACAAAAAGCAGATGATTTATGCAGGAGCGAAAATTCCTCTGTATCTTATTCATAATCAGGAATTAAAAATTGTCAAAGCCGACCATCTACCTATTGGAGATATTCACTATGCTATGCAACGTACCTACACCGAGCATACTATTCCTATCGAGAAAGGTGATAGGTTTTACTTGGCTTCCGACGGATTCCAAGACCAATTTGGAGGCGAACACAATAAGAAGTTTTTAGTAAAAAATTTCAGAAATCTAATACAAAATATTAGTAGAGAACCCATCGAAAAGCAATCGGCAATACTGCTCGATACCTTGAATAACTGGAAAGGCAATAATAAACAAACCGACGATATTATTGTTATAGGTATAGAAATTTAGACCTTTTTACATTTTTTATACAAATATTCATAAATTAGTCTTAAATTTGCCAGGCTAATTTTATCTTTCAATGACTAATCGATTTTATAGTAAAAAATTCACCTTGTTTGTTGCCTTTTACTTGTTTACGATAGTTGCTATTATGCAAGGAGATAGGTTTTTCAAACATATAAAATGGTTAGCAGATTTCTCTGCCTCGCTTAACTTCCAATGTGTAGAAGAAGTCTTTGACGAAGGAAGTACACGATTTACAAAATTAGTTTGCCCTCCTGCTCATTTATCTCAACCTATAAATAAGAACTACTCTATTTTTTTTGTCGTACCTGTTTTTCCTTTTTGTATCCTTTACAAAATTAGACTTGCTTTATTCAAAAATATCCCCGTTTATCAGTCATATTCTTCATTTTTCTTCACCAAACTTCACTTGAAGTACTGTTCTCTGCGTTGCTAAAAATTACTTTCCGAGCTATAGCCTTTTACTTAAAACATTTCAAGTGATTTTAAGTAAGTCAAAAATTCTAATCGTTCTTTCAAATTTGTAACTAATTGATAACTAATACTTTATAATTTTAAAAAGAACGCTTGAAAAAGTTGAATTACTTAACTTTATAATAACAAATTGGTAGGTTTAAAAAACTCAAATGAAACCTCCACTATTTGATTATTTTTAGCTTATTACCTTTTTAAACAACGTAATTTTTACTTCATTAAGCCTTTGTTTATTTCTTTATTAACAGCAACATATTCATCATGATAGATAAAATCATTGAGTTCAGCGTCAAGCGACCTCTTACTATTAGCATCTTAGTAACAATCTTGATTATTTGGGGGAGTGTTTCCCTTAGCAACTTGCCTATCGACGCAGTTCCTGATGTAACAAGCAATCAGGTAGATATTATCACCAATACACCAAGCCTCGCTCCTTTGGAAATGGAAATGTTTGTTACTGCGCCTATCGAGATGGCAATGTCAAACATACCAGGTTTGGTAGAGATTCGCTCTATTTCCAAATTTGGACTTTCTGTAGTAAAAGTAGTTTTTACAGATGATACAAATATCTACTGGGCTCGCCAACAAGTTTTTGAGAGATTAGAGCAGGTCGCAAATGAAATTCCCGCAGGAGTAGGCAAGCCTTATATGGGACCTGCTTCTACAGGCTTGGGCGAGGTATTCCAATACATCATTCGCCCTAAAGACCCTAATGATAAGTCCTTCTCTCTTATGGAGATACGAACTATGCAGGACTGGGTTATCCGCAAACAACTCTTAGGTATTCCGGGTATTGCAGAAGTCAGTGGTTTTGGTGGATATAAAAAAGAATACCAAGCCAAAATCAACCCTGAGCGAATGAAGGCATTGAACGTAACAGTAGATGAACTTTTTGAAGCCCTTAGTAAAGGGAATAGCAATACAGGGGGGGCATACATAGAAAAACAAAATAAAGCCTTTACTATCAGAGGTATAGGCTTAGCAACCAGTTTAGAAGAAATTGGCTATACCGTAGTAAAAATGAATAATAATATCCCCGTTTTAGTCAAAGATGTGGCAGATGTGGACTATGGAAATAGCATTCGTTACGGTGCAATTACCTACAACGGGCTTGGTGAAACTGTAGGTGGAATTATTATGATGACTAAAGGTGCAAATGGCAATGAAGTAATCACTCGTATTAAAGCCAAGATGGAGGAAATCCAAGCTAAGCTCCCTGAAGGTTTGGTCATAGAGCCTTTCATAGACCGTTCTAAGTTAGTAAATAATGCGATTAAAACAGTAATGACAAACTTGATTGAGGGAGCGTTGATAGTTGTTTTAGTTATCATTGTTTTCTTAGGAAATTGGAGGGCGAGTTTACTTGCTGCCTCAGTGATTCCTTTAGCGATGCTTTTTGCCTTTGGCTGGATGCGGTATTTTGATGTAGTAGGGAATATCATGAGTTTGGGTGCTATTGACTTCGGCTTGTTGGTCGACCCTGCTATTATTGTAGTAGAAACCGTAGTCTTGTTCTTGGCAAATGAAATGAGTAAATACAGCCATAATAATCACTCATCCGCTCCAAGTAAACCTATGTCTTACAAAAGACGACAAGCTATCATCATAGATGCAGCTCAGGAGGTCAAAAAATCAGTAGTTTTTGGAGGATTAATTATTCTAATCGTATATTTTCCTATTTTGACCTTAGAGGGCGTAGAGGGCAAAATGTTTGCCCCTATGGCGAAAACGGTGGGTTTTGCTATTTTGGGTGCATTGATTTTGTCAGTTACCTATGTCCCAATGATGAGTGCCTTAATACTGCGTCCACCGAAGTCTGCTCATTCTCACGGTATTTCAGAGGTTTTTGTGCAGTTTATTTACTACAGACTCATAGAACCTGTCGTAAAAGTTTGTTTGAGAAGAAATTACATTGCTGTTGGAGCGGCTTTGCTTATCTTGTTTGCTGGGGGATATGGTTTTAGCAAAATTGGAGGTGAGTTTATTCCTAAACTTCAAGAGGGAGATTTAGTGATTGAGGTCAATCTTCCTGTGGGAACTGCCATGACTGAAGCCATCAATTTGGGAGATAAAATTCAAAGAGTACTTTTAAAAGAATTCCCTGATGAGATAGAGCGTATCGTTTCCAAAATAGGGACTTCAGAAGTACCCGTGGACCCTATGCCCTTGGAAGCTCAAGAAATAGTTGTCGTATTAAAGGATAAAAAGTTGTGGAAAAAAGCACACGCACAGGAAGACTTGGCAGACATGGTTTCCGATGTGATGAAGCAGTTTCCCGGAATTGTGATTTCGGTACAACAGCCCATAGAAAACAGGGTAAACGAACTCATGAGCGGGGCGCGAACCGATGTAGTGGTCAAAGTATATGGATTCAATTTGGACACTATTGTGGCTAAAAGCAATCAGATTATTAGCCTCATTAAGACTATTGAAGGAGCGGTAGATGTGCAAGAAAACAAGATTTTTGGCTTACCACAAATCAATATCAAATACGACCGCAAGCAAATGGCCGTGTACGGCGTTACTGTAGAGCAGATGAATCGTGCAATTCAGTTGGCTTTTGCAGGAGCAATCGCAGGAACGGTTTACGAAAATGACAAACGATTTGACTTAACTTTGCGATTGAGCAGCTCTGAAAGAGAAAAAGTAGAAAACATCAAAAACTTGTTTGTGCAATCCTCGACAGGCGTAAGCATACCTATCAGAGAATTAGCAGATATTACCGAAGAAATCGGACCCTCAGAAATCGGTCATGAAAATCTAAAAAGAAAATCTAACATTGGTTTTAATGTTCGAGGGAGAGATTTGGAATCTATTGTCAAAGACTTAATGGCGAAAGTTAATGCAGAAGTGAGTCTTCCCAAAGGATATGAAATAGAGTACGGCGGTGAATTTGAGAATTTTAGTAGAGCCAAAGCAAGACTGGGTATTGTAGTGCCTATAGCCTTGTTCATCATTTTTTGCTTACTTTTTGCTTCTTTTGGCAAGGTGGGGGATAGTTTATTGATTTACACTGTTGTTCCTTTATCTGCTGTAGGAGGCGTTTTTGCTTTGCTCATCAGAGGCATGAATTTCAGTATTTCTGCGGGGGTAGGCTTTATTGCTTTGTTCGGAGTAGCTGTATTAAACGGTATTTTATTAGTAGAGCATTTTAATCAATTAGGAGAAATGGGCGTAATCAAACCAGAACACAGAGTAATGAGAGGCTTGAGAGAGCGTTTCAGACCTATCTTAATGACCTCAGCAGTGGCGGCATTGGGCTTTTTGCCTATGGCTCTTTCCACAAGTGTTGGGGCAGAAGTGCAAAAACCTTTGGCTTCGGTAGTTATAGGAGGTTTAGTAACTACTACTATTTTGACACTTATTGTTTTACCTACCTTGTATTGTATTTTTAAAAGAAAAAGAAAGAAAGAAGACGAGGAAGACCTTTCTAAAAGAGAAAAGGCGCATGTACCTTTCAGCAAGGTAATGATGACTTTGAGCTTATTGATTATCAGCACCTTTGCTTTTGGGCAACAAAGCCTCTCTATGCAAGAGGCGGTTAATTTGGCAATAGAAAAAAATCCACAAATCAAATTGGCTGACCAAAAAATTCAACAGCAAATCCTGCTCAAACCTGCCGCTTACTACATAGAAAGTCCAGAGTTGATTTTTGAAGCCCCAACGGGAACGGCAATGCGTCCAGGGGTAATGCAAAGGATACAATTTCCTTCGGTTTATGCCGCTCAGGCAGAAGCACAACAAAACAGAATAGGAGTTTCAGAAGCAGAAAAGCAAATCTCAGCTAATAATTTAGCTTACCGAGTAAAAGCCGCCTACGTCAATTTGCAGTTTATCATAGAAAAGGTAAATCTTTTGAGAAGACAAGACTCTATTTATCGGGATATTATCCGAGTAAACGATGTACGCTATCGCGTGGGGCAAATCACTAATTTAGAGCGTATTAATGGGGAATCTCAGTACAAAAAAATCTTGTATAACTTACGACAGGCAGAGGTAGAACTCCGCAATACCAAACTCCAATTTGGCTTACTCTTAGGAAATGCGGCAGATACCACCAAGCTCCCTAATGCCAAGCTAAGCAAAATGCCTCCCCTACCCGCTTCGTATAGATTATTGGACACAACTGCTTTTGCAGCCAACCCAATCTTGACATTTAATCGCCAAATTGAAAGCCTCAACAATAGTTTGGTAAAGGTAGAGAAAAGGAAACTTTTGCCCAATTTGTTTTTCGGCTACCTTAATCAAGGCTCGACAGATATAAACGATCTCAGCTATGCTCCTTTCCAAAATCGTTTGCGTTATGGAATTTCTATCCCTATCTGGGCATGGGGACAGCGAGCAAGCATCAGGGCAAGCATGAAAGAATTTGAAATAGCCCAAACCCAAACTCGCATCAACACCTTACAACTCAATACAGAATATACTAATGCCCTTGCCCTATATAGGCAAGCAGATGAAAACTTAAATTACTTTGAAAATGTTGGATTAAGAGAAGCAAATGAAATTTTGCGCGATGCAAGGGAAAGCTATCGATTAGGGAGCATTACCTATTACGCTTACTTGCAAAACCTGGAATTGGCTTTTCAAATAGAAGGTAACTACTTAGAAACGCTTAAAAACTTTAATCAGTCCATTATTTATTTGCAATACCTCAAAGGAGAACAGTAAAAATAGGGACACGAATTTTTAACTCGTGTAAATACTAAATATTAATTAACAAAAAAATTATTCCTATGAAAAATACATTCATTCTTTATATACTCACTATTGTACTTTTTTTATCAGGTTGTAGCAAAGATGAAAAAGCAGGAGAAAACCTTGCCAAAGCACCTGACTTTTTAGAACTTTCTGAAAGTCAGTTAGCTACCCTCAATATCAAATTCATCAAGCCTGAACGCAAGCAGATTGTTCAGAATGTCTATCTCAATGGCAAAGTCAAATCCCTGCCCAACCTGAGTGCTACAGTAAGCTCGAATATAGAGGGCAAGGTCGACAAAATCTTCGTAGTAGAAGGAAGTATAGTCAGAAAGGGAGCTGCCTTGATGACTTTGACGAGTATGCGTCTTATAGAATTGCAAAACGAATATTTAGCTGCCAAAAGTGAGGCTGATTTCGCTACTATCGAGTTAGAAAGACAAAAAGAACTTATCAAAAACAGAGTAGGAGCTTTGGTGGAACTACAAACTGCTGAGGCAAAGTATAAAGCAGCTATCAGCAGAGAAAAAAGCATCAGCGCGAAATTAGAACTTTTAGGCATTAATCTGAATAACTTGCAAGACCCCCAAAACGCTAAAATATCCAATTCGGTAACTATTACCTCACCTATAGACGGCTACGTAATCAAACTACCTATTTCTGTGGGGGCATTGGCATCGGAGCAGACCGTATTGGCAGAGTTGGTCAATGTCAATGAACTCCATGCCGAGATTTATGTCTATGACAAGGAAATTAACTTGGTTAAAGAAGGGCAAAGCGTAGAAATAGATTTTGTCAATTCTTCTTTTAAATCAGTTACAGGTAAGGTACAAAGCATTTCTCGCTCCATAGACCCCGAAACCAAAGCCATAGAAGTCCATGTAACTTTCAATCCCCCACAAGGGGCATTGGTTTTACCGGGAATGAGCGTCAGAGCCATCGTTTTGAGCAAAGATGATGATGTGGAAGCCCAAGCAGTCCCTCTGTCTTCAGTATTACAAGAGGAAGATAACTACTACGTCTTTGGTACAGAATCCCCCACAGGCAGTGGCAAGTTACAAATTAGGAAATACAAGGTTAGCCTTGGCGACAAAGATGAAAACTTTACAGAAATCATCTTCCCTAATGGCACACCTCCCAATCTAAGCATTGCCCAAAACAATGTAGCGGCTTTGGAGATGCAGAGAAAACAGTTGCTGGGGAACTTGTAATGAATAACTTGCTCTTGTTTAGCAAAAAACAAACAAGAGCAAGTAAAAAAATAAGCAAATACAAAACATCTATAATCCATGGAATATGAAAAGAATACATGGGATTTTTTAAACCAGTTCACACAGGCACGCATTGCTATTGGGCGTACAGGGACTTCTTTGCCCACACATTTTCTACTGCATTTTCGCTTAGAACATGCTAAAGCAAGAGACGCTGTTTACTCGATTTTAGACAAAAATAAAATCAAAAGAGATTTACTTCCATCATTTACTATTTTTGATTTGCAGACACAAGCCCAAGACCGCTTAACCTATCTTAAAAACCCTAATCAAGGCAGAAGGCTAAGCCCAACTTCACAAGAATTATTACAAAAAAATACGAATCATTTGCTAAGCCATGAGGTAGTTTTTGTAATTGCAGACGGGCTTTCTGCTACTGCGGTCAATGCTCATGCTGCCCCCATTCTGAACCAAGTCATTCCTTACTTACAAGCAAAAAAATGGGAAGTAGCCCCGATTTGTTTAGTTGAGCAGGGTAGAGTCGCTTGTGCTGATGAAATAGCAGTTTTACTAAAAGCAAAAATCGCCGTTATATTAATCGGAGAGCGTCCTGGGCTAACTGCAGCGGATAGCATGGGCATTTACCTTACTTTCCAACCCTCTATCGGGACTACTGATGAAAGGAGAAATTGTATTTCTAATATTCGTCCTGAGGGTTTAACTTATCCCCTCGCCCAAGCAAAGATCGTTTACTTGTTAGAAATGATAAAAAACAAACAACTGTCAGGAGTAGCACTCAAAGATGAAGAAGATTTGCCTACTGCTGATTTTATTAAGGAAATTATGTAGATTTGCATTTAATTTTGCAAAATAAACAATAGAGAGGTTACAATTATTTACATCAGTAAAATTTGTAATTATTAAAATAAACAACACCCTTGAAAGACTTACTTTTCTGGAATCGCTGGAAAAACTCAGAAGTGAGCAAAGGCGAAAAATACCTATTCTTGACAACTTTAGCAGTATTTGGAGTTGCTGTCGTTTTGTTCTTTATCAGCTATTGGGTAGGCAATGGATTTGTAATTCGCTGGGAAAAAGTCAGCGAAACTAAACCACAACAAGTAGTAGTAGATACCTTTGATAAAAATCTCTTTGAGTTTCAAATTACTGCGGATAGTTACCTCATAGTAGAAGGCTACAAAGCGGGTAACATAGAACTAAATTTTACAGCTACCTACCTGTATTTGATTTTTCTTTTGTTTGGTCTGGTAGTTTTACTTACTACGGCTACCTTTCTGAGTCGTACTTGGTATTTTGTGATTGCTTCTATTTTTGTGCTTTATTTAGCTACGCTCAATAGCGAACTTTTAGGATTTTTTGGCTCTGAAGAGAAAATCTTCCTTCTTATCGCTCTGCTCGCCTACATGCCACTTAGCTATTATTTCAATGCCTTCGCCAACAGTAAAACAGGTTGGCAGTCATCTGCTTTTTTTCGTTTCTTAGTTTTTACTTTGATTACACTTAGCTTAGGCATCTTTGTTTACCAATTCGCAGAAGTTTCTTATCCTGAAATGTTCATTGCTAACTTCGGTATCATCGTACCTATGATTATTTGCGTAACCTTTGTCGCTTTTAATGCTCATGAAATCATTAACGGCATTTTGTATCTGGTAACAGACTCGGCAAGCGTAGCAAGCAAGCATACAGCAAGACATTAC
Source organism: Thermoflexibacter ruber (assembly GCF_900113045.1). Lineage (GTDB taxonomy): Bacteria > Bacteroidota > Bacteroidia > Cytophagales > Thermoflexibacteraceae > Thermoflexibacter > Thermoflexibacter ruber. The sequence goes on along the minus strand of NZ_FONY01000006.1, from coordinate 133,123 downwards.
ATAGTCCTTTCAAGTATTTATCTTTTCAATGTCCTTTATGCCTACATGGTAAGTATTGGAGCGGTAAATTGGAGAATTTTGTATATAGATACTTTTGTACTTTTTGCTATTACTGTGATTATTGGACTATGGGGGTTCAAACGAAGAGAAATTCATTATAAAGGCATTATGCTGTTCTCTCCCACGGGAGCATTCTTCTACTTGGCATTGGCAATCATTAGCTTAGCTACTATCAGCTATGCCCTTGCTACTGCCAATGACCCACTGATAGACGTTTTCCATGATAGCATTTTATATACACATTTAGCCTTTGGAGCATCATTTTTCTTATACTCCCTCACCAATTTCTATCCGTATATCCAAGCTAACCAAAAAGTTTATAAGGTAATTTATCAGCCTAAGCGACTGGATTTCATTTGGATTTATGTAATTGGAGGAGTACTACTCTTTTTTATGTTTTCTCGTTCAAGCTATTTTATTTATAATCAGTCTATTGCAGGCTATTACAATGGAATAGCAGATACCTATCGAGCCACCAATGACATTTTCCTAAGCGAACAGTACTATAAAACCGCCACAGGTTATGACCCCTTTAATCATAAATCCAACTATTCCTTAGGAACAATAGCCCTACAGTTCAGCAATGTCGAGAATGCCTACATTTACTTTAACAGGGCAGTGGTAAAAAATACATTACCATTCTCTTATGCCCAGTTAGCTGATTTGTACATGCAAAATGACAGATTGATAGAGGCTATTTTCAAACTACAAGAGGGGATAAATCGCTTTCCCAAAAGCGGTGAATTGCATTTGAAATTAGGGCTGCTTTTTGCTAACACCAATAACTTGTGGGACTCTGCTTTCTACCACTTTGAAAAAGCACGTCCACTACTCGCCGAAGAGGGCGTAGCCTCTGCTAATATTTACGCTACTTTATTAAAAAATAATCTTTTGATGTCCCCTGACTCTGTGAAAACTATGTTAGGCTTAAAAGATGACTTGCACACCGACAACAATGAGTTAGTTCTCTATAATGCTCAAAAGCAAAAAAGTACTAAAAAACTTAATTTAGCCTATCTCCCTGATTCTGTACTTTTGGGAGGAACTCTATGCTATTTTTACAACTATGCACTCAATCAAATAGAAAACAATGACAGTTTGATATGGTCAAAGTTAAGCCAATACAGAAAAGTAAGCAGTAACGGCGAGGTAATGCTCTACTTAGATTTGATTGATATTCTGAGAAACAGAGCTATAGGAGAAAACTTAGAGGCTTACAGAAACATGGATAAGTTGCATAGCTCCTTGAATGATGTAAGTCCTTTTTATGGAAATTTGGCAGGAATCATGATGATAGAGCAAGATAACTACCCAAGAGCTATCAAATATCTGGCTTCCGCCTCCAAGTTGGACAGTAAACAAGGTAGGCTCAACTATGCGATTGCACTTTCGGAAATTCCTCAAGAGCGCGATAAAGCCATAGAGGTTTGGACTACTATCTCTAATGATACCAAAGCAGATTCCATTCATAGATTTATGGCGAAGGACATGTTAAGGTTTATCCACCCAGATAGTATTAAGAAATTGAATATCGTTAGCTTAGATGATATTTCAAAATATAGGCTTATTCATTACAACCAATTTTCACTATCAGACCAAAGTTTTAACGAAATTCTAAAAAACATCCAAGAGCCTAATTATCAAATACTTGCTACTATTGATAGAATTTCTTATTATCTTAATCTTAACCGACCAACCTCAGCAGAGATTATCCGCAATGCACTAACAGGAGTGAGTGGCATAAGCCCAGAAATACAGCAAGAACTCATTTTGGCTGACTTAAAATTACTTTACAAGTTAAAGAAAATCAAAGAAATAGGGAATTTGATAGATAGTTTTAAACCAAAGAAAAACCAAGAGGGTTATAAAAACTTTTTCAAGGCTCTTTATTTAGATAGTCAAAAAGACAGTATAAATGCAGAGTTTTTGTTCAGGAAAGCACATCACCAACTACCTTTGCAAACAGATATTTCTATGGAGTTGGCTGTGCATTACAATAAAAGAGGTCAAACACAAAAGGCATACGATATTTTGGTAGAAGCATTAAGTCTATATTCTGATTATCAAGAATTTCCTGTTTCTTTGTATGAGTTGTACATCTTACAATGCTTAGAGATGAACTATGTGGCTTTTGCAGAAGATGCCATAGCTAAGTTGGAAGAAATCGCTCCCAAAGAAGAATATGCTTTTTTCAAAAAAATATTTGATGTAGAAATAGCAAAAGTACAGCAAAGAATGGAAAATTGGGAATAGTACCTAAGTAAGCTACAAAAATCTAATTTATGAATTAGAAGGTATTTTTACTTTGGTATAAACTTCTTTGAGGTAAAAAGGCTCAAAATACGCCACATCAACTTGTTGTGCTTTTTGCAGGAAAAATAAATCTCCAATAGCTTTAGCAGAGGGGTAAATGTTTTTTAAAAATATCAAGTTAGAGTGGCTAATGATTCTTTTTGCTTTATCTGCCCCATCTCCAAATATTACGATAGTCTTCTCTGCTAACTCCTTTGCCAATGAATCTTGAGTAAGAATCAGGGCTTCTGTGGGCTTTAAAATATGAAGTTGGCTATCAGCGAGCATGGTGAATACCTCATCGCGCCTTGCATCAATCATCGGGCAGAATAGTACTTCATCTCTTAAATACATCATTTGCTTAGCAGTATGTATCATTGCTAATAGCGTATCTACCGCAAACAAGGGAATGTCCAAAGCATAGCAAAGTCCTTTGGCTACCGAAGTACCTACACGCAGCCCAGTGTAAGACCCCGGTCCTTGAGAAAGTAGTATGCCTTGCAAATCAGAAAGTTTTTTTTGAGTATTTTCTATCACATTTTTGATGAGCAAAGTCAAGGCAGAGGAATGTGATTTTTCTGTAAAAAGTTCATAGTAGGAAAGCACCTTGCTATTCTCGTGCAAGGCAACCGAACAAACCTCAGTGGAAGTTTCTATACTCAAAATCATATTTAGATGTTATTACTTTGAATTATGGGCTTATTGAGTACAAAGTTGAGATTTTTGTTTTGTTTTTTACCATCGCCATCATTAAAATCAAGAAAATATCAAAAACTTTGGCTCATCAATGATTTTAGCACAAAACGTAACTTCTTACTTGATAACACATAACCATCAGGCTACAAAATAAATATCTTTGGGCGTAGTATATTGATAGAAAATAACTTTTGCACTAAAAAGTCAGAAGATTCAAAAATTTTGAGCATAGATTCTTGCTACTCATTTAATTAAAAAAATATTAAAAAACTTATTTTTGCAAATTTGAGGGTTACTTTTACCTTATTAATCGTATTAACAGCATAGCATTTGCATGAACCAATTAAAAATTCTGACGGAAGAGGAATTTGTTGAAGGTATTAGGCAAGATAACCGCCAGATAATGAATCGCTTGTATAAAATCCATTTTCCTATGGTATTGCACTTTGTCAATACCAATAACGGAACAGAAGACGAAGCAAAGGACATTTATCAAGAAGCTTTTATTATCCTTTATGAAAATCTCCAAAATCCTGACTTCCAACTGAATTGTAAAATAAAAACATATATTTATTCTGTTTGTAGGCGACTTTGGTTAAAAAATCTATATAAGAAAAACAAATTCTTAGGAAAAATAGAGGATTTTGAGGATTTCATTCTAATTGAAGAAGATGAACAGGTAGATACCGAAATTCACTTTGGTCAAATGGAAGAAGCACTCAACAAGTTAGGTGAACCCTGTCGTACTATTTTAGAAGATTACTATATCCAAAAACTAAGCATGAATCAAATAGCCGAAAAAATGGGCTATACCAATGCTGATAATGCTAAAACTCAGAAATATAAATGCTTAAATCGCTTGAAAAAAATAATTGGTATTTAAGCTATTTTAAATATTTTGCTTTTTAACCGTTAGAAATTACTAATATCCATGATGACCAATAAGCAAATAGAGCAAATAGAAAGATACTTAGAAGGACAACTCTCAGCAAAAGAATTACGCCAATTTGAGGAGGAATTAAGTAATGATAAATTCTTAGCCCAAGAAGTAGAAGCACACCAAAAACTAAGAAAGGGCTTTGATAAGTACGCCAAAAGCAAGCAGTTGAAATCAATGCTTAATGAATTTCATGAGGAAATGGCTGCGCAAAGCAAGGTTAAGCCTTCATCACTCAATTTTTCTATCAAGTTATTCCAAAAGAAATACTTGCCTACCATTGCCGTAGCGGCTTCGGTAGCCTTGATAGCTGTATTAAGTACAGTATTTACCTTAGACTACATCAAAACCTTAGAAGGGAAGCAATATTCTCGTGTACAGCAACTTGCCAGAGAGCTAAACCAAACAAAACTCTCTATCAATGATTTAAAGAATACTATCAAAGCACAAGAAAATCAACATTCCCGAGTACAAAAAAGTGGAGGCACTTGCTTTGTCATCTCGTCTGACGGCTACTTGATTACTAACTACCACGTCGTCAAAAAGACAAATCAGCACTTAGAAGGAATGGCAGATTCTTTAGTTATTGAGTCTATGACCAATGCTCAACATAGATACAGAATAGAAATGATTTATGGTAATAAAGATAAAGACATTGCCATCTTAAAAATTTCAGATAGTAACTTCACAGGATTTGGCAAATTACCTTATACTCTCGAGAAAAATATTGCAGATTTGGGCGAGGAGGTGTTTACTTTGGCTTACCCCAAAGATGATATTGTATATAGCGAGGGAACGGTAAGTTCTAAAACAGGTTTTGATAGTGATACCACTGAATATCAAGTATCTATCCCAGTCAATCGTGGGAACAGTGGAAGTCCTGTTTTTAACAGTAAAGGCAATATCATTGGGGTAATTACCAAAAAAGACAAAGACTCAGAAGGAGTAGCTTTTGCACTTAAAACCAAAGAGTTATTTAAAATCTTAGAAGAAGTCCACCCAGACTCCTTAAAAATACCCATAGTTTTGCCAAAAAGTAACAAATTAGCAGGGGTTAAAAGACCACAGCAAATCAAAAAATTACAAGACTATATCTTCCAAGTCAAAGTATATTAGAAACCTGTGGTTATTTTCCTGTTAAAAATATAAATTTTCTAAAAATTATTTGCTTTTTTATTTTTTATTCAAGACATTTGACACAAACTAATAAGAAATGAAATTTAGTGCAATTATTCTCGTGGTGGTCATTCTCATTATTACTTCGGTTTCGGGGTAAGAAAGGAATAGTTGCATACTAAATAAAACAAAAAAGCCTTTCTACTCCAATGTAGAGGGGCTTTTTTGTTTTGAAGCATAGAAAAGTCAAACTCCTAAATAAATTTTGGGTAAATTAACTGCCATAGAAGATTGTTAGATAACTAAAATATTTGAAATGATAGTGGTTTGAGAATACAAGTTTGAGGTGGTTTGATAACTCTATCGCCTAAAACAGCGTATTTATTTATAAAATTTGTAAAATCTAAATTTTATAACAATATGGAAAACAACGAGATAAAAGAAGTAAAAAAGAAAGAATTCTCTCTCTCAAATAAATTTTTTTATGGGTACTTGTATTTTAGTATAGCAGGAAGCATAATAACAGCCTTTTTAAGTTTTGCTTATTTGCATCATCATTATTGGAATCGACCAAAAACTGCAATAGAATATACTATTTTTATCGGTATAGCTTGTTTTCTTGGTCTTTTCTTTCTACCAGACTTATTGAAAAGTATTTATAAAAAGGTAATGAATTTATTTAAGTAAAATTATGGTGAAAATCAAATTCTTAGCAAATTAAAATAAGTTGCATTGTTAACGGAACTAAAAAATATATGGATTATTTTGCTATAAAGCGGTCATTCCTAACGAAATTTTAAATACAGTAATGTTTTGAAAATCATAATTTTAAATTGAACTGATATGGAAACACATCTGCATAGAATTACTATTAACCCACTTATTTCGCATGGGAAACCAACCATTCGCAATAAGCGGTATCCTGTGGAAGCAATCTTAGAATACTTAGCAGGAGGCGATACAGTAGAAGACTTATTAGCAGAGTTTGAAGATTTGGAAAGAGAGGATATTTTGGCTTGTCTTCAGTATGCTTTGTTATCTGTAAGAGCCAAAAATTTACCGACAACTATGGCATAGTATGAAGTTTATATTAGATGCTCATATTCCGCCAAGCTTGCAGACTTTTTTGATTGAAAAAGGCTTTGATACTTCGCATACAAGAGATTTGCCTTTGCAAAATGAAACAGATGATAGGGAAATTATTAAAATTTCTATGCAAGAGGAGAGGATTGTTGTAACAAAAGACAGTGATTTTTTTGATACTTTCCTTTTAAAGAAACAGCCTTATAAAATTCTTTTTATCCAAACAGGCAATATGAGTACAAAGGATTTGAAAGCTGTTTTTGAAAGTTATTTAGATGAAATTGTAGCTGCTTTACAAAATTATGAAGTAGTAAATTTGTATAAAGATAAAGTAACTCCTTTGCTTTAAAAATCAATTTTTTTTTACAAAGCGGTCATTCCTAACGGAATTTTAAATGCAGCAATATTTTGAAAATCAAATTCTTAATAGAAACAGTACAAAAATAAATATTCCGTTAGGAATTAAATATTGGTAGAAAAATCATAAGACATCTGTGAGTGTGCTGTTAGGTACACCACCATATATAGTTCCTATGGAACATAATTTTTTTGATAGGTAAATTTTTCTACCAATATCTCGTTCCTTTGGGACATAATGATATGGATTTGAAATTAACTTACAAAAACTGACTATCAGTCATTTTTTGACGAACTATAAAAAAAATGAACCGAATTATAGAATTTTTGCCAATTTGATTCATTAAATTTGTAAAAAATACAAGTTTGAATACAAAAGTTTGAAATGGTTGAATAACCACTTCAAACAATGTCAAACTACCTCAAACAATGTCTAATAACAACCAACAACTAACAATTAACTATTAAACTATCCAACTTTTTAAGAATATATGGAAACACTGTTGCAAGAAGTAACTACGGAAAAAAAACCAAGCAGTCAGAAATTAAATATCACGGGAGCGGAGGCTGTTGTACTTTCCCTTTTAGCAGAAGGCGTAGAATGCGTTTTTGGCTACCCTGGGGGAGCTATTATGCCTGTCTATGATGCCTTCTATCACTACCAAGACAAACTAAAGCACTACTTAGTCCGCCATGAGCAGGGGGCTATCCACGCTGCACAGGGCTATGCCAGAGTAAAAGGCAAAGCAGGAGTAGCTATTGCTACCTCCGGACCTGGAGCGACCAACCTCATTACAGGCATCGCCGATGCGATGATAGACTCTACACCTGTGGTCTGCATTACAGGTCAGGTTTTCCGACACTTGCTTGGTTCTGACGCTTTTCAGGAAGTAGATGTGATTAGTGTTTCTTTGCCGATAACCAAGTGGAATTTTCAAGTTACCAGAGCAGAGGAAATCCCTACTGCTATCGCCAAAGCCTTTTATATTGCCCAGAGTGGTCGTCCCGGTCCTGTGCTGATTGACATTACTAAAAATGCGCAAAATGAACGTTTTGATTTTGAATACCATAAATGTACTAAAATTCGTAGCTACTTCCCTCGCCGTAAAGTGGACATGAACGCAGTAGAGGCAGCGGCTGACTTGCTCAATAGTGCTAAAAAACCTTTGATGTTGGTAGGGCAAGGCGTGATACTTTCCAAAGCAGAAAAGGAACTCAAAGAATTTGCTGAGAAATCGGGGATTCCTGTGGCAAGTACCTTGCTTGGTTTGTCTGCTTTCTCTACCAAACACCCGCTTTACGTAGGCTATTTGGGAATGCACGGAAACTACGGACCCAATATCAAAACCAATGAATGTGATGTGCTTTTGGCAGTGGGAATGCGTTTTGATGACCGAGTTACAGGCGATTTGAAGACTTACGCCAAGCAAGCCAAAGTGATTCACATAGAAATAGACCCGGCGGAAATAGATAAAAACGTAAAAACCACAGTAGCTATTATTGCCGATGCTAAAGAAGCCTTAATAGCTTTGACTGAAAAAGTAACTCCAAAATCCTACCCAGACTGGCTACAGGAGTTTGCAGATGCAGATAGAATTGAGTATGAGAAAGTAGTGAGTAAAGATTTTGCCCCTAATACAGAAAAAATCAAGATGGCGGAAGTCATTAAAATGCTTTCTGATAAAACTGAAGGCAAGGCAATCATAGCTACTGACGTAGGGCAGCACCAAATGACCACAACTCGCTATTACCAATTCACCGAAACAGACAGCAATATCACCTCAGGGGGGGCAGGGACCATGGGCTTTTGCTTGCCCGCTGCCATCGGTGCAAAAGTGGGCAGACCTGACCGCCAAGTAATAGCTATTATCGGTGATGGAGGTTTCCAAATGACTATGCAAGAGTTAGGCGTAATTATGCAATACAAAATTCCTGTAAAAATCATCATATTGAATAACAATTTCTTAGGCATGGTTCGCCAGTGGCAGCAGCTCTTTTTTGACAATCGTTACTCGTCAGTGGATATGGAAAACCCTGATTTTATCAAGTTAGCAGAAGCATTTTCTATCAAAGCCCAAAAAGTAGAAACACGAGAAGAATTGAGCAGTGCCTTAGATGCCATGCTCGAGAGTCCAGAGGCTTATTTCTTGGAAATCTGCGTAGAAAAAGAAACCAATGTATTCCCTATGGTACCTGCGGGTGCAGGGGTAGGGGATATTAGGTTAGAATGAAGTTAGTTCATGGTTTGTCTAAAAATCATTGGGAAGGTTTAGTTGTCAAGATAGGATTTTGTGCAAATATTTTGTAAATTTATGCTTTAAAAAGGTAATTATTATGGCATATAGCGATTTTACTATGACTGAACTTTCTAAGAAATTTGGTCTAAAAGAAAAAAAAGCACACCTCTTTTCTTTGCAAGCAATTACGCCTTTACCACCAAGTGAAAGTTTAGTTCGAGATTTGGAAGAAGCTGCACTGCTTCCTATACTTAGTGAAAAAGCAAAATCAGAAAACATGATTGCTCCCATTCTGCGTGAGGTTTGGCGAAAAAGCGACCGTCAGTTTCATTTTTATTCTGGCTATTCTTTTAATATCTCAGAAGAAGACAAATTAGTTGGGGTTTGTGATTATCTATTCAGCACAGAGCAAAGTATAGAGATTCGTTCTATAGTTTTTTGTGTAGTTGAGGCAAAAAACAGAGCAATAGAGGAAGGCATACCACAAGCATTTGCAGAAATGTATGCCGCACAAATTTTTAATCTTCGCAACGATAAGCCTACCCCTATTATCTATGGCTGTGTAACAAACGGATATGATTGGCTTTTTCTAAAATTAGACCATCAAGATGCTTACATTGACTTGCAACGTTATTATAGTGGGACTAACGAACTTCCTATTTTGTTGAGTATTTTAAAACAAATAGCTGATTTTTATATGAAAAAGGATTGAGGTACATTAAACTCTTAACCATAAACAACATGAATTTACCTTTTGACGAAAAACATTTTCAAAAACTAAAAGAGAGTGGAGTAGCCCTAAATATTGAGGAAGTTTTTAAGAAAATCCACCAAGAAAACCATTGGGGGGACGGCGAGTCAGTGTCTGGGCAAGGCTCTAATAGCGAGCAAACAGCTACTATTTCCGTAGAAGTACCTAAGCTATTGGCAGAATTGGGCATAGAAACCCTCCTTGATGCCCCTTGTGGCGACTTTGGCTGGATTAGCAAAGTTGATTTGCCCGTAAAAAAATACATCGGGGCAGACATAGTGCCAGAGGTCATCACCAAACATAATGAGCAACATGCCCCCTTAGCCAATGCCACAAAGCAAACGCATTACCAATTTCTTGTCTTGGATATTACCAATGATGCACTCCCCGAGGCAGAGCTAATGCTTTGCAGGGATTGTTTGGTGCATTTGTCTTTTGCAGACATTCACCGATTTCTCGAGAATCTGAAGAAAAGCAATATTAAATATCTTTTAACGACAAGTTTTCCCGATAGAACTGAAAATCAGGACATCGTTACAGGAGATTGGCGTACTTTAAACTTGGAGATTGCCCCTTTTCATTTTCCTAAACCTTTGAAAGTCATTAATGAAAACTGTACGGAAGGCGATGGAAATTATAAAGATAAGTCTTTAATTCTTTGGAAAATTACAAATATTTAGTTTTATCACTTACTAAGAGAAGACACGTAATACCCCATGACGAGATTTTGATATGTATTCTATTAAATTTCTTCATGGTTTATTGTCTTCGTGGAAAAAATAAAAAAATGGAAAATAAAAAATTTACCATTTCTGTTTTTACAGAAAATACCATTGGCTTACTGCACCGAGTAACTACGGTTTTTACTCGCAGAAAAATTAACATAGAAAGCCTTACCGTTTCAGAAACGGAAACTCAGGGCGTTAGTCGCTTTACCATTGTGGTCAATGGGAGTTATGACAAAATCGCCCAAGTAGTCAAGCAAATAGAAAAGCAAGTAGAAGTACTGAAATGCTTTTTCTACGAAGACGAGCAGATTGTCTATCAAGAGTTAGCACTTTACAAGATGCCTACCAAAGTATTTGCCAATAGCGAATCTGTGGAAGACATCATTAGGGAGAGCAATGCAAGGGTTTTAGCGATTGAGCCTGAGTTTATCGTGATAGAAAAAACAGGCAGAGAACATGAAACTCAAGCCCTTTTCAAGAAATTAGAACCTTTTGGGATTTTGAGTTTTGTGCGCTCAGGCAGGGTAGCGATTGCCAAGCCGATGAAACGCTTGCAAACCCACTTGGAGGAGTTGGAAAGTGTGTCGCTCTTTGAATAGTATAGTTGTGTAGGAGTAAGATTTGGCGGATTCATTTGCTTAGAGATAAAAAATATGAAACCTCTATGTAAATATCTTAGCAATTTATTAACTTGCCATTGATACAAATGATGTTTCAAAGAATTAATTTTGAGCATTGTATGTACTTTCTGACTTTTTAAAAATATTTTAGAACAACCTTTTCAGTGGTGATTGACAGAAAAAGTCAAAACCACGAAAAGTAAGTGTCTAACTTAATTCATCTTGAATAAAAAGTAACAAGAAAGTGTATTTTTACGTTTGTTGTGGCATAGTAGAAACTTTTTATTACCGATTATGGAGATTTCAACATTGAACCCCACTATTTCCCCTTTGAGAAACAATGGCTACATAGACATGGAGAACTATCCATTGGCTTATGAAGCTACCTTAGAAAAATTGCAGATAGAACTTGTAAGCCTCCAACGATGGGTGCAAGAGAACCATAAAAGAGTATTGTTGATTTTTGAGGGAAGAGATACCGCAGGCAAGGGAGGGGCTATTTTTCGCTTTACCCAATACCTTAACCCCAGAGCTATGCGCGTAGTAGCTATGCCTAAACCTACCGAAGTAGAAAAAGGGCAATGGTTTTTCCAAAGATACATCAAAGAACTTCCTAATCCGGGAGAAATGGTTTTTTTTGACAGAAGTTGGTACAATAGAGGCGTAGTAGAGCCTGTCATGGGTTTTTGCACAGAGGAACAGTACCAATTATTTTTACAGCAAGTACCTATGGTTGAGAAAATGTTAGTCGATGACGGTATTCTACTCATCAAGTTTTGGTTCTCCATAGACATAGAAGAACAAAAACGCCGACTAATAGCACGCCAAACCAATCCACTTAAACAGTGGAAGATTAGCACAATAGATATGGAAGCCCAAAAAAAATGGTCAGAGTTTACTATTTACAAAGATAAAATGTTTGATGCTACTCACCGTACATACAGCCCTTGGGTCATTATCAAAGGGAACAGCAAGGAAAAAGCACGCTTGGAATCTATCAAATACGTATTGAGAACGATTAATTACAGGGAAAAGGAGGAAATCGCTGATTTGATAGCCCCAGACCCTACTATCATTAGTTTGTATCAACCTGTGATTACAGACCCGTACTAATCAATATGAAAGAACAAGCAACTTTTGCCCCACGAAGCACAGTAGAAACTAAAATACCAAGACAAGCCCCTCTATTAGAAAAAAGTGCCTCTATTACCGTCATAGGTGCGGGGGCTTTTGGAGGCTGGACGGCATTATTCTTACTTAGAAATGGCTTTAAAGTTACCCTTATAGATGCGTGGGGAGCAGGAAACTCTCGTTCAAGTTCGGGAGATGAAACCAGAGTTACTCGCTCCACCTACGGCGCTAATGAAGCTTATTTTGACCTCAATGTCAGGGCTTTAGAGTTGTGGAAAACTCATCAAAAATTGTGGAACAAATCCTTATTTTTCAACTCAGGGATTTTGTGGTTTTGCTACGAAGCCCATCCGCCTATCATAGAAGATAGCTTACCTTTTATGCAAAAACATGGCTTAGCATACCAATACATTCCTTTGCAAGAAGCAAAACAGCGATTTCCGCACATTTACGTAGATGACCTACATCATTTGGTTTTTGACCCCTATGGTGGCTATCTCAAAGCTCGTGAAAGCTGTCAAGCAGTCCAAGAAGCCTTCGTCAAAGAGGGTGGAACGTATCTCCAAGCCCAAGTTAGTCCTGCTACTATCAAGAATGAAAGATTAGAAAACATAAGACTATCTGATGGAAGTATTTGGCAATCACATGTTTTTATCTTTGCTTGTGGCTCGTGGTTAGGGCAAATTTTCCCTGAGGTATTAGGGGAGGTCATTACTTGCACCAAGCAAGAAGCGTATTATTTTGGCGTACCTGCTTCCCATGCTGCCTTGTTTGACGGTATGCCTGTTTGGGTAGATTTAGATGGCGAAAATTTTTATTATGGTATTCCTGCCAATGCTGCTCGTGGTTTCAAGATTGGGGTGGACAAAAGAGGAGAAATTTTTGACCCTACATGTAGCAATCGTTTCTTGAATCAAGAAGTTTTTATCAAAGCCTCTCAGTTTATTTCTCATAGATTCCCTGCCCTCAAAAATGCTCCTTTGGTAGAAAACAGGGTTTGTCCATATGAAAATTCTCCCGATGGAAACTTTATTTTAGATACGCACCCAGAGGCAGGTAACTGTTGGTTCTTAGGCGGTGGTACGGGACATGGCTTCAAGCACGCGCCTGCTTTAGGCGAATTAGCTGCTCAGATAATTAGTGGGCAAAAGCCCCTACACCCTTTGTTTCAGATGAGGTAGGGGCGTTAGCCCACCTAAGGCAATTCCACATTTTCTACATTAATAAACTGAATCTGTCCATTCTCCAACACTACTCCCACGGGCGTATCTTTGTTAATTTTTCCGCTTAGGATTTCTTTGGAAAGTTCATTTAACAACTGTTTTTGCAAGATGCGTTTGAGTGGTCTTGCCCCAAACTGAGGGTCAAAACCTAAATCTGCCAAATAAGATAACACTTCTGGGGCTACTTCTAACACAATGCCTGCCGCATCCATGCGTTTTTGAATTTGCTTCACTTGAATATCTACAATCTTACGCATATCCTTCTTAGACAAAGGCTTAAACATAATTATCTCATCTATGCGGTTCAAAAACTCAGGGCGAATATTGGCTTTCAACAGATTCATCACCTCTTTTTTGGTTTGCTCCACTATGCTTTCCTCATTGAACGGAGAAATCAACTCAAAGCGTTCTCTAATAAGGTCAGAACCCATATTTGAGGTCATGATGATAATAGTATTTTTAAAATTGGCTACTCTGCCTTTATTGTCTGTAAGCCGCCCTTCGTCAAGCACTTGTAAGAGTACGTTGAAAGCGTCGGGGTGTGCTTTTTCTATTTCATCTAACAAAATCACAGAATAAGGTCTTCTTCGCACTGCTTCGGTAAGTTGCCCGCCTTCATCGTAGCCTACGTAGCCCGGAGGTGCCCCTATCAAACGGCTCACGGCGTGTCTTTCCTGATACTCAGACATATCTATTCGCACCATAGCATTCTCATCATCAAACAGGAACTCTGCCAAAGCCTTTGCCAATTCGGTTTTTCCTACACCTGTCGTTCCTAAGAAAATGAATGAACCAATAGGGCGTTTAGGGTCTTGCAAACCTGCCCTGCTTCGGCGAACTGCATCAGCTACCGCAGTAATAGCTTCTTCCTGTCCTGCGACTCTTTTACCTAATTCTGCCTCTAAGTTCAGTAGTTTTTCTCTTTCGCTTTGCAACATTTTGCTCACGGGGATTCCCGTCCACTTAGCGACTACCTCAGCGATATCTTCGGCAGTAACAACCTCTTTGAGCATACTCTTTTCTTTAGAAAGGGTATCAAATTGATGTTGTAAATCTTTGATTTTCTGCAAAGTTTCTGGAATTTTTCCATATTCCAATTCCGCTACCCTGCCTAAGTCTGCTTCTCGCCTTGCCTGCTCTGCCTCTTGCTTGTAGCGTTCTACATTTTCTTTTTCTTGTTGCAAGTTACTGATAATCTCTTTTTCCTGTTTCCATTTGCCTTGCATAGAAGTTCTCTGCTCCTCCAATTCTGCAATTTGGGCAGATAAAACTCTTTCTTTTTCTACATCATTTTCTCGCCTAATCGCCTCTCTCTCAATTTCTAACTGCATGATTTTGCGATTTACCTCGTCCAGTTCTTCTGGCATAGAGTCTATTTCTATTCGCAATCGGGCAGCCGCCTCGTCCATAAGGTCTATTGCCTTATCTGGCAAAAACCTATCAGAAATATAGCGGTCAGAAAGTTGGACAGAAGCAATAATTGCATCGTCTTTGATTTGTACGCCATGATGTACCTCGTATTTGTCTTTGATACCTCTTAGGATAGAAATAGAATCTTCCACACTTGGCTCGTCCACCATAACTGCTTGGAAACGACGCTCTAAGGCTTTATCCTTTTCTATGTATTTTTGGTATTCCTTCAAAGTTGTCGCCCCGATTGCGTGCAGCTCACCTCTTGCTAAGGCTGGCTTCAGCAAGTTTGCCGCATCCATAGCCCCTTCGCCTCCACCAGCACCTATCAAAGTATGAATCTCATCTATAAAAAGTACAATTTGCCCATCAGAATCTATCACTTCCTTGATGACGGATTTCAAGCGTTCCTCAAATTCGCCTTTGTATTTTGCTCCTGCCACCAGTAAGCCCATGTCCAAAGATACCAAAGTTACTCCTTTCAAATTTTCAGGAACATCTCCATTGACGATACGCTGTGCCAAGCCCTCTACAATAGCCGTTTTACCTACCCCCGGCTCACCAAGTAAAATAGGATTATTTTTAGTTCTGCGAGAAAGAATTTGCAAAACGCGACGAATTTCCTCATCTCTGCCTATCACGGGGTCTATTTTACCCTGTCGTGCCAATTCATTGAGATTTTTGGAATAACGCTCTAAACTTCTGTACTTGGTTTCTGCATCTTGGTCTTTGACCGAAGTATTCCCTCGCAAAGATTTTATCGCTTCTATCAAGTATTTTTCTGTGAAGCCTACTTCCTTCATCAAGTCTGCTACCTTGTCTTTGCCTGCTAACAATCCTAAAAGTATATGCTCTATGGTGATAAACTCATCTTTGAAAGGTTTTAAATAGTTCTGTGCCTTTTGCAAGGCTGCATGAGCATCATTAGACAAATAAGGGGAGGTACTGCTCGACTTAGGGTAGTTGTTAATAAACTGTTCTAATTTGCTGTCTAACAGATTCTTATTGACACCCAATTTCTTAATAAGAAAATTGGTAATATTTTCATCAGTTTCTAAAACAGCTTTCAAGATATGTCCTGTTTCCACGATTTGTTGTCCTCGTGAACTTGCCATGCTTGCCGCTTGCTGTATTGCTTCTTGTGCTTTAATTGTGAAATTATCAAAGTTCATAGTTGTTAAAGTAAAAGTTTTTACTTCATTTTAACAAAAGTATTGCCACAGTAATTTCAATAAAAAAAGCTGTCAAAATTTCAGGATTTTCAAAAAAACAGAGCAAAACTAAGACAAAATGACTTATTTCTCTACAAGTTCCTGCCCCAAAGTCTCTCTAATTGCTGATTCTATTTCTTCTATGATTTGTTCGTTGGTCTTACCTTCGCGGTTTATTGCAGGAAGAATATTGGCTTTGACGTGTACGCCAAAAGGGATAGGAGCGGCATTGTAGCGCATGAGCTTCCATGCACCGTCTATTGCTACAGGCACAACCGTAGCTGTAGGCATAGAACGCAAGAGCATCAGTAATCCCTGCGATTTGAAAGTTTTAAGCTCGCCATTTCGAGAGCGGGTACCTTCGGGGAAAATACAACCTGCATAATTATTTTTGTTGAGGTATTCTGCAAACTCTTTGATGGCAGTAAGGGCTTGACGAGCATCTTTGCGGTCTATGGTAACAGAGCCTCCATTTCTAATGTTATAAGAAATACTTGGGATTCCTCTTGCCAATTCTTGTTTTGCAACAAATTTTGGGTGATGTTTTTTGAGCAGGCAACCTATAATAGGAATGTCGAACATGCTTTGGTGATTGCTCACAATAATCATGGGACGGTCTAAGGGAAAAGGATTATCTGGCATAACAAAGGTGTACTGAACCCCCATGAGATAAAGGCTATTAAGCAAGGAGTGCATTAATACATCTACGCTATTTTTAAGGGCTTGATAGCCAAATAACTTATGTGTAATCCACAAGATTGGATGGAAGAAACAAAGAATAAAAAAGAAAACTATTGCATAAAAGGGTGTAATGAGCCAACCAAGAATTTTACGCCACATAGAGCAATAAGAAAGTTAGTAAACAGTTAATAATCAACAATTAATACTTTTAATATAAAAGCAATAGCTTAGTTCAAAGCTGTTAAGGTTGTCAAAGGTAGTGAGTATTTTTATTAAAATCCATAGTGCATTTAGATTTCTTTTATAATTTTGCTTCGCAAATGCGTGCATTGATAAGTAAAACAAAATGCTTAGTATTTGATGACTAATTAGTTAGACTTATTTTTTTATTTATTTATCTAATAGCTTAACACAAATTTATGGCAACAAATAGGACTTTTACCATGATAAAGCCTGATGCTTATGAGGCTGGTAATAGCGGAGCAATTATCAAAATGATTGAGGAGGCTGGATTTAGAATTGTGGCGGCAAAACTTACTCGCCTTACAGAAGAGCGTGCAGGTCAGTTTTATGCAGTCCACAAAGAAAGACCTTTTTATCAAGACCTTTGTAAGTACATGTCTTCAGGAAATATTTTTGCGATGATTTTAGAAAAAGAAAATGCAGTAGCAGACTTCCGCAAGTTGATAGGAGCAACGAATCCTGCTAACGCAGAGGCTGGTACTATCCGCAAAATTTTTGCTCAATCTATTGAAAAAAATGCCGTACATGGCTCTGACTCAGATGAGAATGCAGCCATAGAGGGTGCATTTTTCTTTGCAGGAACTGAGCAGTTCTAAGCATATAAATAGAATTAAAAAGCCCTTCCTTTTACGATGACGGGCTTTTTAATTTTCTTTTACTACAGCACTAAAAACTGACTCAAATAGTTGCGACTTGTTAAAATAGCAGTTTGTACGTCTTCCTTAGAGCCTTCATAGGCTTTGTCCTCTACTTCTATACACACTGCCCCTCTATAACGAACAGTGGTCAAGGCAGAGAAAAATTCCCTCCATCGCACATCTCCCAGTCCCGGTAGCTTAGGCGAATGATATTCCAAGGGATAAGCCATGATGCCTACTCGGTTGAGTTTGTCTTTGAATACTTTGGCATCTTTGAGGTGAATATGGTGCAATCGGTCTTTGTAATCGTAAAGAGGTTGCACTTCGTCCATCATTTGCCAAATTAGGTGCGAAGGGTCATAGTTTAGTCCTAAGATAGGAGAAGGTATGATTTCAAACATCCTGTCCCAAATGGCGGGAGTAGTTGCCAGATTCTTCCCGCCGGGCCACTCATCATTGGTGAATAACATAGGGCAGTTCTCTATCCCAATTTTTACATTACATTCCTCTGCTACTTTGATTATAGGCTTCCAATGATATTCAAATAGTTGCAGATTTTCAGCTACATTTTTAAAAGGATTTCTACCAATAAAAGTATTCATTACAGGAATCTCCAACTTAGCAGCAGCACGGATTACTTTCTTGATATGTTCAATGTAAAACTCTGACTTTTCTTTGTCAGGGTCAAGAGGATTAGGATAATAGCCTAAGCCAGAGATAAATACTTCATTTTTTTTAAGCGTTTTATGGATTTGCTTTATCTCTTTTTCTGTCAAATCTTCTACGTTGATGTGTGTAACGCCTGCATAACGCCTTTTGTCCGTATTGTCTGAAGGCCAGCACATTATTTCCACACACGAAAACTTATTTTTAGCGGCAAATTCTACTACTTCTTCAAAGCTACTTTCTGCCAAAATAGCACTTACAAATCCGAGTGATAACATGTTGTTTATAATTAGGTTATGAGTGATTAAAACTTTTATAGATACATTGCCAAGTAAATAAATTTTATAGAGAGAAACAAGTATCCTAAAAATTAAATGTACTTGACTCTGAACGAGCGTTGTGAAGTTTCTTTTTCATTTTTTCAAAGATTTCAGGTTCTTGGTTTACCAAGTTATTTTTTTCACCTGTATCTTTTTTTAAGTTATAAAGTTCATAGACTTGTTTTTTTACAAAATAAATGAGTTTGTAGTCGCCTTCTTGCAGTGCCTGCCAACCTCCTTGTTCGTGAAATTCCCAATACATATTAGTTTTGCGTTTTATCTGTTTTTTCCCCGTTAAAGTTGGTACAATGGAAATGCCGTCTATGTCTTTGGGTGGTGCTACCCCAGCCAATTCACAAGCAGTCGGCAGAAAATCCCACTGAGCCGTAGGAAAATCAGAAATGCCACCTTTCTTGATTTTGCCTTCCCAGCAAACTAACAAAGGAGCCAGAATCCCACCTTCGTAGGGGCTTCGCTTAAAACCTCTGTACCTGTTTTTTTGCACAAACCTTTCTGGTATATCTTCCGTAGAGCCGTTGTCGCTTGAGAAAAAGATGATGGTATTTTCTGCAATACCTTTTTTCTCTAATTTTTGCATAATCTGACCTATATAATCGTCCATTCGGCTAATCGTAGCGGCATAGTTTTTTTCCAATTCTGTCCAGTCCTCATTTTCATAAGGTTTCAAAGTAGGCGATTGGAAGCGGATTTCTTTGGGTGCTTCGCCATTGTTATGAGGCAAAGTATAAGCAAGATAAAGGAAAAAAGGTTTTTTGCTTGCATATTCTTCTATAAACTTCAAGCCTTCTTGGGTAAATAAATCGTTTGCATATTCTGCTTTGTTCTCCTCTGGGGTATAACTTCCTAAACCTCTACTCCATGTAGTTTGAGTAGGTTCCCAGATAACTTTATTTTTCAGATATTCTTTTTGCCCATTTCTCAGCAAATATTCAGGAAAGTTATTATGAGCAAGGATTTGGTCTAAAAATCCATAATAAGCATCAAAACCTTGCTTGGTAGGTTCGCCTGAGGTTCCCTCAATGCCTAATCCCCATTTTCCAGATAAAAAAGTTTGATAACCTGCTTGCTTGAGTAGTTCGGCTACGGTTAGAGTCTGGTCTGATATAGGCATTTGTCCGTGAGGGATGGCTTGTTTGTTTCCTCTTACTTCGCAGTTGCCTGTATGCTTACCCGTCATCAAAGCACATCGCGAAGGGGCGCATACTGAAGTTCCTGCGTAATGCTTGGAAAATTTCATGCCTTCCTGAGCCATTTTGGTCAAGTGAGGAGTCTTAAAAATAGTGTTTCCATAAGGTGCTATTTCCTCAATACCCAAGTCGTCCATGAGAATATAGATGATGTTTGGTTTAGGAGTATTTTTTTGCGCCCAGATAACTTGTGTAAGAAAAAGAAGTAAAAAATATAGGTATTTCTTCATAATAGTATTGGTTTTGTTTGAGATTACATAACACTGAAAAAAAGCAAATTTTAACTAAGAAGGGTTTTCAAAGCACATATAATCAAATCTTTTAAAATTTCAAAGTTTTAAAGGGTTTATTTTTTTATACAATTTTTTATACTTTTTTTTTTGATAATTATTTACAGAGATTTTACTATATTTACCCTAAACTTAGCAAAATATGTGGCAAGAAGAAAACAACCAATTAATCAAAACTTTTACTTTCAAAGACTTCATAGAGGCATTTGGCTTTATGACCAAAGTGGCTTTTATCGCTGAGAAAATGAACCACCATCCAGAGTGGACAAACATATACAACAGAGTTCAAATCAGACTTAGTACTCATGATGCAGGTAATATCGTTACAGACAAAGACCGTACATTGGCAAAAGAAATAGATAAATTATTAGTTTAATATTTTACAAATCAAATCTCAAAACATTTACATTTTTTACTTTTCTGTAATTTATACTCACACTTAGCTGATTTTTATGAAAGAGGGATTTTTTGTTTTCCCTTTCATTAGATTATATTTTGAAAGCAAAATATTTTTGCTGAGTATAAATAAAGAAATACAGCAAATCAAGAGGATGTTTTTTTACTTAAAACGACGACAGAAGATGACACAGACCTTAGAGAAAGACGTTACGTCGACGTTAAAAGAGAGCCTCAAATCTGTTTTTGGCTATACCCAATTTCGAGGAAATCAAGAGGCAATTATTAAGAACGTATTTGCAAAAAAGAATACATTTGTCATTATGCCCACAGGGGCAGGTAAGTCTTTGTGTTACCAACTTCCTGCGGTAGTATTGGAAGGTACGGCAATAGTGATTTCTCCTTTGATTGCCTTGATGAAAAATCAAGTCGACCAACTCAATGCCTTAGGTGTAAATGCACAGTTTTTAAACTCGACCCTTTCTAAAGCAGAAATTACCAAAGTAAAAAAAGAAACCCTTAGTGGAGAGGTAAAACTGCTTTATGTAGCCCCTGAGTCTTTGACCAAAGAAGAGAATATCAACTTTTTGAAAAATGCTAAGGTTTCTTTTGTAGCCATAGACGAGGCACACTGTATTTCAGAGTGGGGACACGATTTCAGACCTGAATACCGAAAAATCAAAAGTATCATAGACCAAATTGGTAGATTTCCTATTATTGCCCTGACCGCTACAGCTACGCCCAAAGTGCAATTAGATATTCAGAAAAACTTGCAAATGGAAGATGCAGATATTTTTATCTCCTCTTTCAACCGTCCTAACTTGCACTATGAGGTAAAGCCTAAAATCAATACTCGAAAGCAACTCATCAAGTTCATCAAACAGCACAAAGGCAAGTCAGGCATTGTCTATTGCTTGAGCAGAAAAAAAGTAGAGGAAATTGCCGAGTTTCTCAAAGTCAATGACATTAAGGCTTTACCTTATCATGCGGGATTAGATGCAGAGGTAAGAATGCACAACCAAGACGCATTTCTGAACGAAGATGTGGACGTGATTGTCGCTACTATTGCTTTTGGTATGGGTATAGACAAGCCCGATGTGCGTTTTGTAATTCACTATGATACACCTAAATCCTTAGAAGGCTATTATCAAGAAACAGGAAGAGCAGGTAGGGACGGATTAGAGGGGCATTGCCTTATGTTTTATAGCCCTAATGACATCTTGAAGTTAGAAAAATTCAACAAAGATAAATCTGTTACCGAAAGAGATAATGCCAAACACCTGCTTGCAGAGATGTCTTCGTATGCAGAATCTTCTGTATGCCGACGCAGACAGTTGCTGCACTATTTTGGAGAAAGATATGATGACCACTTGTGCAACGAAAGCGGAGGCTGCGACAACTGTCATGTCCCCAAAGAAAAACTGTTTGAAGCAAAAGAAAAACTGATTTTAGTATTAGAAACTGCTATCAAAACAGGGCAAAGATTTAATGCTGAGCATTTAGTTGATGTCATTAGAGGAGTGGCAAATGAATATGCCATAAGCTATGGACATACCCAGCTTCCTGTATTCGGCAAGGGGAAAGACGAAGATGCTAAAGTATGGTTATCGGTGGTAAGGCAGGCACTCCTTTACGAATTTTTGGTCAAAGATATTGATAATATCGGTGTACTAAAAATAGGTGAAAAAGGAGAAAAGTTCTTACAAAGACCTTCCCCTATTACTTTTGCCAAAGACCACGATTACTCCGATACAGAAAGTGAAGATGATGATGTAGAGCAAAACAATCTTCCTCAAACTCGCTCTTATGACGAGGTTCTCTATGACTTACTCAAAGGACTTCGTAGAAAAGTAGCTAAGCAAATGTCCTTGCCTCCTTATGTGATTTTCCAAGACCCCTCCTTAGAAGAAATGGCGACCACTTACCCAACTACCATGGAGGAGTTAGCCCAAATCAACGGAGTGGGTCAAGGCAAAGCCCGCAAATTTGGAAAACAGTTTGTAGAACTGATTTCCAAATACGTAGAAGAAAACGAGATAGAAACAGCTTCTGATGTGGTAGTGAAATCTATGGTCAATAAGTCTAAAATTAAGATATTCATTATCCAACAGATAGACCGAAAGGTAGATTTAGAAGAAATCTGTGAAGCCAAAGGAGTAAGTATGCAGGAAGTCATAGAAGAGATTGAACATATTTGTTACTCTGGAACAAAGCTTAACTTAGACTACTATATCAATCAAATCATGGACAAGGATAGGCAGCAAGAAATCTACGACTACTTCATGGGGGCAGAAACCGATAACATTTCTGTAGCCTTAGGAGAATTAGGCGAAGATGAATACTCTGAAGAAGAATTGAGGCTCATGAGGATTAAATTCCTATCAGAAGTAGCTTTATAAAAAAACACATTTACAAGGCTTTATGCTTTGTAAATGTGTCTTGATTTGGACATTCTAACTTGAAAAAAATACTACCCACTAACTACCTCTCGCACTCCTGACCATCTTCTCTGCCATTTCCCACATTTCAGGGGTAAGCATATCTAAGTAATTAAACTCTCCTGCTCCTTTTAACCACTCACCACCGTCAATCGTAATGACTTCTCCATTTACGTAAGCACTAAAATCTGAAACCAAATAAGCCGCTAAGTTAGCTAACTCCTGATGCTCCCCTACACGCCCCACGGGTATTTTCTTTTCTATTTTCATCATTTCTCTAAGATTTTCAGGAAAAAGCCTATCCCATGCCCCCTTTGTAGGGAAAGGACCAGGAGCAATGGCATTAGAGCGAATCCCATATTTTGCCCACTCTACGGCCAAAGAGCGAGTAAGCGCAAGTACTCCCGCTTTGGCACAAGCAGAAGGCACTACATACGCCGAGCCTGTCCAAGCATAAGTAGTAACTATGTTAAGAATAGTGCCTTTTTGTTTTTGCTCTATCCAATGCTTCCCTATAGCTAAGGTAAAATTATAAGTCCCCTGTAAAACAATGCCTATAATAGTGTCAAAAGCTTTGGCAGATAGTCTTTCAGTAGGGCTAATAAAATTTCCTGCTGCATTATTTACCAATACATCTATTTTTCCCCATTTTTCTAAAATGGCTTGTAAAGTTTTTTCTACTTTTAGGTAATCCCTGACATCACATTCCAGAGGCAGCACTTCTCCGCCTGTTTCCTCTGCCAATTCTTTTGCTGTCTGCTCTAATACATCTAATTTACGGCTGGCAATGACTACTTTTGCTCCAAGTTGGAGGAAGTACCTGCTCATAGACCTCCCCAAGCCTGTTCCGCCTCCTGTAACTAATATTACTTTGTCTTTCAAGGCGTTGTCTTTTAACATTGGTTCTTGATACATATTGTTTTGAGTTGATAGTGAAAAATATATTGCTTATTCTTGGTTATAATCACTCAATTAGTCTATTATCTTTTTAGATAATGATTTTGGAACACAGATTTTACGGATTAGACAAATTTCCACTGATGAATCTCCCCAAAATCCATGTTTTATTACAAAAAAGCAGATAAGTATTTGTAAAGATAATCTTTTCTTTTACTCAAAATTCAAAAACAAAGCAACTTTGTGTGTAGTAAGCCTACCAATAGGGTCTGCAAGATTTTTCTTGCTATCTTCTATGCTCAAAACATTGGGGATTCCATGCGAAAAACGCACTTCCAAAGCAAACTTGAACATATCTAAGTACCTATCCCAGCCAAAACCGTATTGAATTTCTAAGTTGCTGTCTTTGGTAATGAGGTGAGTATCTATGAGTTCCTTTTTCCCTGCCACTTTGATATTGTAAGAAAAGCCACCTATCATGTATAAGCGTGTGTTGTTTCGGCGAATAGATTTGTATTTTACTAAGACAGGAAGTTCTATAAAAGTCGACTCTGTAAGGTCAGTCAGAACACTCCCTTTCTCAAAAGTATATTTGGTACTTCGTTCATAAAAAGAAACATTGGGCAAAAAGCGTAAATTCCATAACTCATTGCCTAAGCGAAAGTTAGTAATAATACCTAAAGAAAATCCGGGAGAAATCATAGGGTTGGCCGCTTTGAGCGTATCCAAGTCATCGCGAGTAGCAAAAAGTTCAGAATATCGCTGAATGTGCAAGCGCGAATAATGAAGCCCTATCAAGAACCCATAGTGCAACTTTTTATCGTCATAAAAAGGTAAGTTTTTAGTTTTTTGGCGTTGGGCAAAAGTAGCATTGGACAAACTTACTATGGCAAATGCGATTAAAAAGAATCTGAAATAAGTCATTAATATTGAATGATTTTACTTGAAAATTTAAAAAATTTGCTCAGAACTTTTGAAAGTTAATAAAAGTGTAAAATTTTATGCCATAGTGCAAATTTTAATGTAATTTTTAGTTAAAAGTTTGGATTTTTATGGTTTTAATATCAAGTACAGGTACGTATGAGCCTACCCCTTCTTTCCTTTGTATATCGAACTTATGCCAAAGGTCAATTCTTTTGCCTCTGTTTTTGTAAAGCCTACTTTTTCCATAATAGCTAAAAAATCCTTGCCAAAAGGGAAAGCCTTGACCGACTCAGGCAGGTAGGTATAGGCGGCATCGTCTTTGGAAACTATCTTGCCTATGGTCGGTAAAATATATTTGGAGTAAAAATGGTACAAACGGCTAAAGATAAAGCCTTGTGGCTGAGAAAATTCTAAAACAATCAATGTTCCTCCTTTTTTCAACACCCTGTATATATCTTGCAAACCTTTTTCCAAATTTTCAAAGTTGCGAACCCCAAAAGACACAATCACTGCATCAAAGGTTTCATCAGCAAATAAAAGTCGCTCAGAATCACCCATTTGTAGCTCTATCTTATGGCTTAGGTTCATCTTAGCAATTTTTTCTTTACCAAGGTTTAACATTCCTTCGGAAATATCTACCCCTATGATTTTCTCGGGATTCAAAGATAGGGCTTCCAACGCAAAGTCCGCTGTGCCTGTCGCTACGTCTAAGATGAGTTTAGGTTGCTCTTTTTCAAGCATTGTAATCGCTTTTTTTCGCCAAGAAACATCTATACCCATGCTCAACACTCGATTCAAGAGGTCGTACTTGGGAGAGATATTATCAAACATTTGAGCTACTTGCTCTTTTTTGCTTTTGCTTTGGTCTTTATACGGTACTACGGTCATTGGATTTTTTGATTATGCTCGCACCTAACAGATTTTTGAAACCTGTTAGGTGTGAGGCTTTAAAATTATAAGCATACAAAACTACAAAATGTTTGTCAAAATGTTTGATTTTTAAAATGTAGCCTAAACTTCTATTTTGCAAGCAACCTTTTTCTACTGTCTTGCATCTTTGATTCAAAACGTTCCTACTCGTACAACCTATTGTTCGTTTTTGAACATTAGAATAAAAAATAAATATTTTAACTATTTGATTTTCATAATTTTAAATTAGTTGGTATGTTAATTGGCTAATTGTGTTAAAAAAATTTAATGAAAAGGTAAAATTCTGCTCATACTAAATTATAGTTATCATTTATACGGCAATTAACTCAGTTAAAATACTTTTAAGCATTAAGTAACATGGAAGACATCATTGCAATTACATTTATTTTTGGGACTCCTATCATAGGCATTTTGAGTTGGACGTTTATCAAAAGTTTGCAGATTTTGACAGGGAGAGGTAAATACAGCCTAAGCAATAAGGACTTATTGCAAATAAAAGCTGAAAATGAAGAACTTAGGCAGAGATTAGAAAACTTAGAGGTCATCGTTACCAACGCAGACCCTACGCTCATGGAAAACTACCTCAGAGTGCAGCAGCAAAATAAGCAAACTCATATAAATCAAGGTCAATGGAATGGTACACATTTTAAGAAGCCACAAGAAGTTCCTTTGGAGGAGAACTTTAAATCTGTGATGAGTAAAATGCTACAAAAGGTAGATACCATGCTGGACAACAATGTGGGAAAACAACACAGAAGATAACTGATAGAACTAAAAACTTACATTCGATTCATTTACATAACAACAAAAAGACTTAAACTGATTTTACATGGAAACCACAGAAATCATTTTGGAAAAAAAGCAAAACGGCGTAAAAGAAGTGCCTATGCAAGAAAGAACGCCTAAAAAAAGCCTCTCTATTGGTGGGGTACTGAAAAAAGCATTTTTAGCCCTCTTTTTAATTGGTTTTACCGCAGGGACGATTTGGCTAATTTATTATTTTGTCAATAAATCAAGCACTCCAAAAACCATTTATAAGACAGAAACTCCGTTTATTACCAGCATTACCAAGAAAACGGTAGCCACAGGTTCTATCCTTCCAAAGCGCGAGGTACAAATAAAACCCCAAGTTTCGGGCATCATCGAAGCCTTGTATGTAGAAGCTGGGGAAAGCGTAAAAGCAGGGCAGCTCATCGCCAAAGTAAGAGTAGTTCAGAACTTATCAGGTAAAAACAATGACCTAAGAACTATCAACGAAGGAGAGCGAGCTGTAGAAACCGCTAAGGTAAGTTTTGAAAATGCACGCATCGAGAAAGAGCGTCAAGAAAAACTATTAGCCCAAAAAGCTATTTCCCAACAAGAATATCAGCGTGCCTTGACAGAGTACAACATGAGAAAAGAAGAATGGGAAAGAGCAGAAAGAGGCTTGGATATTACCCGCCAAAATGTGTTGCAAAACTCTGGACGCATCGCCAACGAAATTTACTCTACGGTGGACGGAATGGTGCTAGACGTACCTGTAAAAGTAGGTAGCTCGGTAATAGAACGCAATAACTTTAATGAAGGCACTACGATTGCGATTGTAGCAGACATGAATAGCTTGCTTTTCGAGGGGAAAGTAGATGAGTCGGAAGTAGGAAAAATCAAAGAAGGTATGGACTTGAACTTGACCGTAGGAGCGATTCCTGACAAAGTTTTCAAAGCTAAATTGGAGTTTATCTCGCCCAAAGGCGTTACAGAAGAAGGGGCAATCAAATTCCAAATCAAGGCAAAAGTATTGCTCAGCCAAGAGGATTTTATCCGAGCAGGGTACAGTGCCAATGCCGACATCGTTCTTGACCACAAAGATAGTGTATTAGCCATCAAAGAAAGTTTCTTGCAGTTTGGTAAAAAAGACAGCGTGTTCGTAGAAGTAGAAACTTCACAGTCTCAAATCTTTGAAAAACGTTTGGTAAAAACAGGAATTTCTGATGGTATCAATATAGAAATCTTATCAGGCATAGACAAAAATGCTAAGATTAAAGTACCTGAGATGAAAACAGCCAATAAGTAGGAGGTAGTATCAGAGAAGGGTTTTATTTCAAACTTACATAAATAGAACCCTTACTTTTTTGGTATTTAAAAAAATCGTTCTTTGACTGTAGTTCCGATTTTCCAGATCGGATAGTCTGCTTTAGAAAGCCAGAGCTACATGAGAACAAATATTTATTGAAACTTAATAAAGGAAATTTAAGCAAGCAAGCTAACTCCTTTTCCTTGTTCATTTCTTATGACACAAAAATACAAATACATAAATCTCTCAATACATTTTCTATGATTTCTGCTTGGTATGTCTATACTTATTTCTTCCTTGTAAGGAATTTCATCAAAAGTTAAGCTCATAGTATTTGTCCATTTTATTCAAAAAAAAGAAATCTAAAATAAATTTCTGCCATTCCGCATCTCTCTATCAAAAAATGTGTAAATTTCCCTCAAATTCTTACATTTTAGTTTGCACCTGACAGGTTTGGGAAACCTTTCAGGTGTAGGAATGGACAATGAACAACAAAAAATAAATCATAAATCTATATGTCTAAACGTAATTCCATTTTTCATATGTTTTTACATGAAAAAAAATTTCTCTCAAAAGCCGAAATTGCTTTATTTTTTACTGCCCTTCTTTTCCTTGCTTTTGCTTGTGGGAAGTTTGGCAGGAGCGCACTCAATGTTACCAACCGCAATTTTACGGAGGAGATTGCCGTGCAGCAAAACTTAGTTTTTACCTTTAACGCTAATATCGTAAAAGATTCATTAATAGATATTTGGAAGAAAGAAGATTACATTAAGTTTACCCCAGAAGTCAAAGGAAAGTTCAAGTGGACTGCTGCAAACGAGTTGGTTTTTTCCCCTGAAACAGGTTTTAAGCCAAGCACGGACTACAAGGCAGAAATTACGGACAAGGTGGTAGAGGCTTCTACTGAAAAGTTGAAATTAGGCGACGACATTGCTTTTTCCTTTCATACGCCTTACCTGAACTTGTTAGGAACAGATATTTTTTGGGTAATGAACAAGCAAAACATACCTGAGTTGCGTATGAACTTGAATTTCAACTATCCTGTAAACCCTGCGGAGGTGAACCAACTTGCCAAAGTTTCCATAGGTGGGGCTGAGGCAGGCTACAAAACCAATACTTCCGAAATAAGTGAATCTGTCCAATTGGCTGTTCCTCAGCAGTCCTCTCAAAAGTTTGATGAGCAGAAACTTAAAATTACCATTAAGCCAGGCTTGAAAACACCACAAGGCGAAAAACCCGCCTCTGACTTGGAGTTCGAAACAGAGATTCCTTCCAAAGACAATTTTAAAATTTTGCAAATCACAGGCGAAACTGATGAGGACAAGCCTTACATCAAAGTTTATACTAACCAAGCCGTACAACCCAATATCAGCGATATTAAGAGGTTTTTAAGTCTTTCTCCTGCAATTTCTTATGAGATAGAATTAGCGGATTTTGGCTTTATGCTCAAAGGGAATTTTGAGTTTGGGAAAAATTATAGACTAATCGTTGATAAATCTTTGAAAGGCATTTTTGGTGGAAGTCTGAACAGCAATGTAGAGCAAATGGTGGTTTTTGGCGACTTGCAACCCAGCATCGCTTTTGCTTCTAAAAAAGCTATCTATTTGACTTCCAAAGGAAACAAAAATGTGGGAATGCGAATTACGAGTATTCCCAAAATTAGAGTACAAATTTATAAAATTTATGCAAATAACATTTTGGCATATTTGAGAGAACAGAGCTACTACTTTGATTATGAATATGATTATGGGTATTATGGCAGTTTTGATAATTATGGAGATTTGGTTTTTGAGCAAACTTATGAAACCAAAAACTTACCCAAAGCCGATGGTTTGTCCCTGCTCAATATGAGTTTCATTGATTCTAAGCCTTTTAAAGGGATTTACGTCATGAAAGTTTCAGATGACAACGAGAGCTATCGCAGTGCGACTCAACTGCTTTCGCTGTCTGACATTGGTTTGATAGTAAAAGAAACACCTGACGAGATTTTGGTTTTTGCTAATTCTATCTTAGATGCTCAACCGCTTAATAGTGTAAGTGTTACTTTAGTCAGCACCAATAACCAAGAAGTCTATACCGCCACCACAGGGAGCGACGGGGTTGCCAAATTCCCAAGTATCAAGTCCAAGGCAAGTGGTTTCAAAGTAGGCATGATTACCGCAAGCAAGGAAAGTGATTTTAACTACCTCTATTTCAGTCAGACAGGAGTAAGTACTTCTCGATATGATGTAGGAGGGATTCGTGAAAATGAATCTGGTTATCAGGCATTTATCTATGGAGAGCGAGAACTATACCGTCCTGATGAAACCATGAATCTGAAAACCATCATCAGAAATAAACAGTGGCAAGCAGTAACGGATTTGCCTATAAAAATGAAGGTCTTACTGCCCAATGGAAAGGAATTTATCACGAAAAAAGGCACATTGAGCAAGCAAGGCTCTTTTGAAACTTCGGTAAAAATTCCTGCAAGTACGGTAACGGGGGCATATACCGTAGAGGTTTATACTTCTAATGACATCTTGCTCAATTCCAAATACATCTATGTAGAGGAATTTGTCCCTGACCGCATCAAAGTAGAAGCAAAAGTGAGCAAGGAAGTGGTCAAAATTGGGGAAAACTTAGAGGTAAGTGGGCAAGCCTTGAATCTTTTTGGACCTCCTGCCAAGAACCGTAACTACGAAATGGAGATGCAACTTTCCCGCAAGTATTTTAGCCCTGCGCAATATTCAGATTACACTTTTGCTTTGAGTGGCAGAGGGGACATCACTTTTGAAAATATTTTCAGAGAAGGCATAACCAATGAAGAAGGTCGCTTTTCTGAAACTTTCACTATGCCAAGCAATTACAAAAATGTAGGAATGTTAGAGGGCAAAGTTTATATTACCGTTTTTGATGAATCGGGAAGAAAAGTAAACCGTTCTCGCACTTTTACTATACTCACCCAAGACGTGTTCTATGGCATCAAAGGCTTTGATTATTACGTGGACACACGCCAACCTCTGAGTATTCCTGTTATAGCGGTCAATCACTTGGGACAGTTAGCAACCAATGCGAAGGCAAAGGTGAGAATTATGCGCTACGAGTGGCAAAATGCCCTGGAAAATACCTATTCGGGCTATCGCTATGTGTCGCAAAGAAAAGAATTTGTAGAGAAAGAATTAGATTTAACCATTACAGGAACAAGTACTTATGTTCCTTTTGTCCCCACAAGGTCTGGCGAATACGAAATCCGCATCTCCTCGCCCAATGCCACAGATAGCTATGTGAGCCGCACTTTTTATGCTTACGGCTGGGGCATGACTTCGGGAACTTCTTTTGAAGTAAATAAAGAAGGTGAGATTGACATTACTTTGAACCAAGAAAAATTTGCAGTGGGCGAAGAAGCCAAAATTTTGATGAAAACGCCTTTTGCAGGAAAAATTTTATTGACAATAGAAAGGGACAAAGTGTATGATTATTTCATAGTGCAAACGGACAAAAAAGCAGCATCATTTAACTTGCCTATCAAGAAAGAATACTTGCCCAATGCTTATATTTCAGCTACCTTGATAAAACCTACTGACGACTCTTCTGTACCGCTAACGGTAGCTTACGGTTACAAAACTTTGAAAGTAGAAGACGCAGGAAGCAAACTCAACTTGACGATTAAAGTACCTGAGAAAATCAGAGCAAAAACAAAGCAAGAGATTGTAGTTCAAACAGATAAGAGGCAATCGGACATAGAAGTTACGATTGCGGCAGTGGATGAGGGCATTTTGCTTTTGAAAAACTCCGACAACCCCGCACCATTTGAATTTTTCTATCAAAAAAGAGCCTTAGAGGTCAATTCTTACAACATTTACCCAAGACTTTTCCCTGAATTGAAGGCAACGCAACGCAACTATGGGGCTGACGGTTACGACTTGGGCAAGCGATTAAACCCTATGGCAAATAAGCGCATTAAGCCTATTTCTTTTTGGAGTGGTACGCTAAAAACCAACGGAAGTGGCTCAGCCAAGTTTACCATAGACGTTCCCCAATTCTCGGGAGATTTAAGGATTATTGCGGTTGCCGCCAAAGACAATGCCTTCGGCACAGGCGTAGCTAATATGAAAGTAGTTGACCCTTTGGTAGTTAGTACTTCTTTGCCTCTGTTTTTAAGCCCCAATGACGAGATTTTAGTTCCTGTAACTTTGACCAATACCACAGAAAAAAATGCAGAAGCAAAAGTACAAATTGGGACAAGCGGAGCAATGGAGTTAGTGGACGAAAATGCTCAAAGCGTGAGTGTTCCTGCGGGAGATGAACGCCAAGTATTTTTTAGGGCAAAAGCAAAAAATGAGATAGGGACAGCCTTAGTAAACGTGGAAGTCAATGGCTTAGGGGAGAAATTCACTGAAAAGATAGACATGACTGTTCGTCCAAGTACTTCATTGCTGAAAAGAAGTGGCTCAGGTTTGGTGGAAGCAGGAAAATCTGCCAATATAGACATGAAAGCAGATTACATTCAAAACTCGGTCAAAGGCAAGCTGATTATCAGTCGCTCTCCTGTAGTAGAATTTGCTAAGTCCTTGAATTACTTAGTGATGTATCCTTATGGCTGTGTGGAACAGACAGTTTCTACTGCCTTCCCACAAATCTATTTTGCCGATTTGATAGACGATTTGTACTCTACCCAAGCGGGCAGTAATTACGCCAAGCAAAATGCCTATTTCAATGTGCAAGAGGCAATTAGGAAGTTGCAAACCATGCAGTTGTACGATGGCTCACTGTCTTATTGGCAGGGTGGAAGCTATGCAAGCTGGTGGGGAACGGTGTATGCGGCGCATTTCTTGATAGAGGCAAGAAAGGCGGGCTTTGAGGTGGATACCAAGTTTTTAAATCAGATTTACAGCTACTTAGGTAGCCAAGTCAAACGAAAAGAAACCTATATCTACGAATATTTTGACAATGGGAACATAAGAAAAGCGACGCGCATTGCCCCTAAAGAAACCTTCTATTCTTTGTATGTGTTGGCATTGGCAGGCAGGCAGGATGTAGCGACTATGAACTATTATAAGGCAAATCAGCAGTTGATGTCTTTGGATTCCAAATACTTATTGGCAACTGCCTATTACCATGTAGGCGACCAAGCCTCCTACCGCAAACTTTTGCCACAAAGTTTTTCAGGAGAGAAATCTCTTACTGCCTTAGGAGGAAGTTTTCACTCTTACATTCGTGATGAGGCGATTGCACTGAACGCTTTGATAGAAACTGACCCTCAAAATGCCCAAATTGGCATCATGGCAAGACACTTAGCCCAACAGATGAAGCAAGCGGTTTACCTCAACACCCAAGAAAATGCCTTTGGGCTTTTGGCTCTGGGCAAGTTGGCGAAGAAAGCAGGTGAAAGCAATGCGACTGCTACGGTCTATGCCGATGGTTCGAGAATTGGAGAAGTGAGCAATAAATCTCTTGTTCTTTCTAAGCAAGTGCAAGGTAAGCAAGTAAAAATAGATGCCCAAGGTGGTAATCTCTACTATTTCTGGGAGTTAGAAGGATTAAACACCACAGGAGAGTATAAGGAAGAGGACAGTTTCCTCAAAGTGCGTAAGGAATTTTATGACCGCAACGGCAACCGTATCAGTGGCAATACCTTCAAACAGAACGATTTAGTAGTAGTAAAAATTACCTTGCAAAGTACAGGGGGAAGCGTACCTAACGTAGTGATTACCGATATGTTACCTGCGGGCTTAGAGATAGATAACCCACGCTTGGGGGGCGTAGGGGTAAGTTGGATTGCTAATGCCTCCGAAGCTGAGCATTTTGACTTCCGCGACGACCGCATCAATATTTTTACTTCTGCTTCGCCTACGGAAATTAAGAATTTCTACTATATCTGCCGAGCCGTCAGTCGTGGTACATTCAAGATGGGTCCCGTCAGTGCTGATGCGATGTATAATGGGGAGTATCATTCGTATAACGGCGCAGGGACGGTAGTGGTGGAATAAAAATTATTTGGTTGGAATACAAGTGTTTAAGACGTTTCAGGTTTTAAAAACCTGAAACGTCTTAAAATCTTTTTAGAAAGGTTTGCTTATTATTTATCCTTTAAACTTAAAGTTTTATTTCACCTCCACTTTGTTCACCCCTACATTCAAGTTGATGATTTTTTCTTTCCAAATGAACCTACCTGTGGTATTAGGAGGCAAGCTAATCTCTCCTGTTACGCCCTTCTCCCCTACCCTACTGAGTTTAAGGTTGATTTCTCCTTTGGGGTGCGGCATTCGGGCTTCTATATTTTTCAACTCTCCAAGAGCAGGTTGTACCAATACACGCTCAAATCCTGCCTTCTCGGGCATGATGCCACAAATAGTCGCTAAAAAGTCATAGTTAGGACTCGATGACCAAGCATGGCAATCAGAGCGAGTCGGCTCTGGCTTCTCTGCAAAGGTAGTAAGTCCTATTTTAAGCATCTCACGCCAAGGAGTTAGATTGGAGTAGTACAATTCGCTCATGCCTGCCTTTTTGAGTGCTTGGGTCAGGTAAAAACGAAAGTAAAAAGTTATTTCAATTAAGTCATTGCTTTTCAATACTTTCTCCAAAAATGCTTTTTGTTGTTCGGCAGGTATTCCGCCGCTCAATACACCCATGATAATAGCATGTTGGCTGAAGGCTTGTTTTTCAGGTGTATCTCCTATGATTCCTTTTTCCTTGTCTAAGCAAAGTTCAAAAGTGCTTTTAGCAATTTTCTCAGCAAGTTGCTTATAATGTTGTGCTTGAGCTGTTTTTCCATAATAATCAAAGACCTGTGCTGCCAAATTTAGGGAATAGGCATACTGAAAAGTCAAAATAGAAGAATTGCCGTCAAGCGTGCCTTGTGGAACGCCTCCTATGCTCTTATTGATATTCCAAGGCCATTCTTTTGCCCAATCGACAAAGTTCCACCACTCCATTTTTCCTAACATATTTTTTTCCCTGTCAAGATGATTTTCGTACCAATTTAACACATTTTCAATACCTTGTAATTGAGATTTTACAAAGTCATCATCTTTTCGGTGCATGAAGTAGTCATAGACCATATTTGTCCAGAAAAGCGAAAATGGCGGTATAATTTGCTGAACTACACTTGGATAGCGGCTTTGAGTAAGCCCTTCGTACACTCTCGAGTTATCAAAATCGGTAATTGCTTTTTTCATTAGCCTATCATCTCCACTCACATACAAAGAAATAAGGGCTTGGATACGCGTATCGCCTACATACTGTAGCTGCTCATAGTAAGGGCAGTCGAAATAGGTTTCTGCGGCGCATAGTCTTGCTGTCCTCCAGCCTACATTCCATATTTCTTTTAAAGAAGCATCATTACTGGAAAAACTTGCTTTTTCTTGAAAAGGATAAGCAGTAAAAACTCCATAAAAATCATTGATAATCAAAGGCTGTGCTTTGGTTTCTATTTCCATTTGGACATAGCGATAGGTTCGGAACCAGAGCGTAGTGTAAAGCCTATTTTCCCCACCTTCCAAGTGAAAAATATCATAAGTCCCCTTGATAGATTTCCTTGCTATTTCATTGCGATTGCCCTTTTGGTCATTTGCATCAAAAAGAGCCTCTGCATAGGTGAGTTTGATTTGTGCCTCTTTTCCTCCACTTACTAAGAGATGAGGATAAGCATTGGTGAGGAAAGTTTGGTCTAACAACAAACTTACTTTGCTGTTAGCGGGAATAGTTACCGCCTTGCCGTTCAAGAAGTTGTCATTGATATTCACTTCCTCTGCCCTTGCAATTTTCTTTATACGTTCTTGTTTTTCTTCTAACAAAGGAATAGTTCTTGGGACTAAATGCCACTCCGCACCTGAACCTACTCCTCTGGGAACGCCTCTCTCTAACTGTCTTGCTTTTGTCCAATTTTCATCATTAAAATCTGTGGTTTGCCATCCCCAAATGAATTTCTTCCCCTTGACTTCGTCCCCACAACCCACTACGATAAAAGTGCGCAGATAGCTAAAATCACCAATAGGGCTATAGGCGTGATTTTGAATTACTTTCCAAGAATTATTTGTATTCACTACTTTCTCAACTTCCGAATTTCCCTGTACGATAAGAGCGGTTTTGTTGGTAATTTGGGCAAAGGGTATATATTCACCAAAATTCCAGACTACGGCGGCAATGACATTTTTCCCCACTACCAACTCCTTAGCTATATCTAAAGTTTCAAAGTTCCAATGAGCTAAGTCACCTCTGGCAGGTCCAACACCCACAGATTTCCCATTGACAAACAAGCGATAGCGATTATCCGCAGAAACATGAATGATAAATTTGTCAGGTTTACTCTCCAAAGAAAAAGCTTTGCGAAAGTGAAAAACCCCGTACTCCTTCAAAGAGGTATTGGGTGGAGCTATCCAATGGGCAGACCAAAGAGAACGGAATAACTCAGGATTTATTTCTTGCATGAGTACTTGTGCAGCAGTACTTTGGTAGAGGCTAAAACATGCCAAACAAAATAAATAACAAAATCTTTTCATTTTCATATTGCTTAGGTGTTTGATGATAGAAGTTTGACATTTAGAGAGAAAAATCAATAATGTTGTTTTACGAAGCCTCCAGCATAGCCCGATGCCCTTAACTTTGGAATGAGGGTTGCCACTGTTTCGCTTGAACCTTCCCCAACCAGAATGCGATATACTCGCCTCTCCCCCGCCCATCCTGTCTGAATAAATACATCGTTGTATCCTTTTTCATACACTCCTTTGGCTTTTTCTAAAGCAATATCTAAAACCGTAAACGAACCTATCTGCACCCCAAAACCATTAGGATATTTGACCGTTCCCCAAATACTATAAGTACTTACTCCAGCAAACTTCTCTTCGTTAGTTTTTGGTTTCACCTGCTTTTCAGGTTTGTCTAATACTCCTCCTTTGCTTTTCTCAGAAGTATTGCTTGAAACATTCTTATTATTTTCCGAAGAAACAGGCTTTTCCTCTTGCTGGACGGGGACTTGTTGTTCTACTGGTTTAGTATCTTTTTTGCTTTCCTCTTGCTTGGGTTTTTCCTGCTTTTGAGGCTCTTGTTTTTTATTGTTAAAAACTCTATCTAACAAACGACCAATTTTCGTTTTTTTCTTGGTTGAAGGTTGTCTTTCTTCTGTCTTTCTTACTGTTTCTACTGGTTTTTCTTCTTTTTTTACTAAAATAGGCTGTTCTGCCGTAGCTATTACCTCTGTTTTTACAGGCACTACCCCTGCTTTTATCATATCCAACTTTTTAGCAGCTGCTTGTGAAAGGTCAATGATGCGTCCTCCCGTGTAAGGTCCTCTGTCATTGATTCTTACAATAACAGTCTTGTTGTTATTAAGATTAGTTACCTTGATTTTAGTATTAAAACGAATACGCGGATGAGCGGCGGTCAGTTCATTCATATCATAAAACTCTCCGCTTGCTGTCTTTCTACCGTGAAACTTCTCTGCATAATAAGACGCATTGCCTTCTTGTTTGTAACCCACAAGATTGTAGGGTTGGTCAAGATTATCAGCACTTACGAATAAAAATGAAAGGGGTAAAAATATAAAAGTCTGTTTTTTTATCATTGGCAATGATTTTAGTAAAAAATAATACGCTCTCCTCTGGACTTCTTTATGGTTGTTTTTCTTTTACTTTTGTAACTATTTAGGTACTTGCAAAATTAAGAAAAAGTTTGTATTTTTCTGCGGCTTTGTTGCAACGTTTGATTTAGTGAAAAAGGGCTTTTTATATAATTTTGTTTTACCAAAGCATAAATTACATGAAACAAATGTCAAAAAGCCCAGTCAAATATCGTTATAAACTTTCAAATTGGAAAAATTATAATGATTCTTAAAAAAAAAAAGAGGCTTAATTACCCAATATGAGCAGGAATTTGACAGGCTAATTTCTTGGAACTTTCATATTCCTAAAACCAAAACCCATTTTTATTGAGTATAAGAACTTTAAAGTAAATTTTGGTAGTTGTTTTTGTCTAATCCATAAAGTGATAAAAATATGAAAATGAAAGCAATTTCAAGACGCAAGTTTTTGTTTGATTCTTCTAAGTTAGCCGCTACAATTGGCTTGGTCAATCTACCCTTAGCAGAGAGTTTTGCCAATTACAAAAGGGTTTCGCCCAATGATAAGGTACAAATAGCAGTCATTGGTTGTAGGAATATAGGATGGGCTAATCTGATGTCCCACAATAAGTTAGCTGATGTATCGTGTGTAGCTTTCTGCGATGTAGATGCCAATGTACTGAATCAAAAAGCTACAGATTTTGAAAAACTCACAGGAAAGAAAGTACAACTTTACGAAGATTATCGCAAACTATTGGAAAACAAGGACATAGATGCTGTACTTATAGGAACTCCTGACCATTGGCACGCTATACAGATGATAGACGCGTGCAGTGCTGGGAAAGACGTATATGTAGAAAAACCTATCTCCGTTACTATTGAGGAAGCCTTAGCTATGGTCAAAGCTACAAAAAGGTATAACAGAGTAGTACAAGTAGGACAGCAACAACGCAGTGGGATTCACTGGCAAACGGTCATGGACTATATACAATCAGGAAAATTAGGGCGAATCCGCAATATAAAAACTTGGATTTCTAATGGGAACAGAGGTGAGCTCCCCCCCCTATCTGAGGAAGCTATACCCACAGGCGTAAACTACGATATGTGGTTAGGTCCTGCCCCTCTCAAGCCTTTTCACAAATACCGCTTTCATGGGACTTTCAGGTTTTTCTGGGATTATGCAGGCGGACTAATGACAGACTGGGGCGTACACTTGCTTGACATTGCAT
Organism: Thermoflexibacter ruber; assembly: GCF_900113045.1. Classification (GTDB taxonomy): domain Bacteria; phylum Bacteroidota; class Bacteroidia; order Cytophagales; family Thermoflexibacteraceae; genus Thermoflexibacter; species Thermoflexibacter ruber. Next base: position 94,823 of record NZ_FONY01000006.1, on the reverse strand, counting down.
TTGGAGCTATGAACGTAAAAACTCCTAAATCGGTAGTCGCTTCTGGTGGCAAATTTGCCTATCCTACCGACATGATGGAAACGCCTGATACCATGATGACGATTTATGAGTTCGACAACTTCTTGATAAGTTGGGAGCATACTTTTGGTTCATTCAAGGGGCTTTTCGACAAGCATCATGGTGTAGCTTTTTATGGAGAAAATGGCTATTTAGTGGTCGACAGAAATGGATGGGAGGTCTTTCCAGAAATAGACAACAACAGCCCTGCACACATGAGAAAATATAAGTTGGAAGCGATGCCTTACCAAAGAGCAGGAGCAGATGACCGAGATTTGCACGCCGCTAACTTTGTGCAGTGTATCAAAACACGCCAAAAACCTATTTGTGATATAGAAATAGGAGCGAATGTAGCTATCAATGCACACTTAGGAAATATTGCTTATCGCTTAGGCAGAAAAGTTTATTGGGACACAACTACTAATACATTCCTCAAAGACCCAGAAGCCCAAGCCATGACCAAAAGAACTTACCGCAAGCCTTGGGGATTGCCGAGTGTTTAACTACCTATTCTGTCTTCTACACATAGTTTTTTACCACAAGAACATAAATTGGGAACTTGTGGTAAAAACTCTTGTTGAAATAACTCAATAAAGCACTTCTTCGCCTTTAAGTGCATAGATAGCATTACTCAAAAAGTTAGGAATCACTGTGCTATAAGTCATCAGAATTTTGTCGGGGTCATTCAGATGCTCTATCATATTGTTGTATTTTTCCTCTCCGTGATTTTCAATAATTTGCTTTCTTTTTTCCTCTTGTTGGAAATACATAGTCATGCCTATTGGGTCTGCCTCAGGGTGATATTGTGTACCAAAAAATTCGTCAGAAAGACGTATAGACATAATAGCTCTTTCCAAATTTACATGGGGTCTTTCTTTTTCTATGGAAATTATCTCTGCTCCTAAATCGTTGATAGCGTGATGATTGGGCTGTATAACTTGCCAATCTCTGGAGTCTACTGCATAATAAGGCTCTGGCAAACTCCCAAGAATAGCATCTTCCAAGCCACTGTTTACCTTATGCACAGGAAATATACCGAATGATGTTGATTTTCTTTTAGTTACTTCTGCTAACTGAAAGAGTCTGCACATCATCTGAAAGGAATGGCAAATAAAGAAAACGTATTTTTTCTTTTCATAATTGCGTTGATTGTGATTCCATAAGTCCTCTATTAGGTCAAAGTAGTTCCTTTCCCACGCCTTGCCTTCCCCATCATAAGGACTACCTGGGCCGCCTGTAGAAATGTATATATCGTATTCGTCTTTGTGAGGCAGTTCGTTTTTATAGCGGGTTTCGTAGATATGATAAGAAAGGGTTTGGTCTAAGGTCTTTCCACTATGTGCCTCTACGATTTCTTTGATACATCTCATTCCTTGGTTAGGCACATTGTCATACAAATCCAACACCGCTACTTTGATGTGATTCTCGCTCATATTGTCCTTTGTTTGGTACTGATAAAAATAAGAAAAAAATAATAAATTGAAAACTTCCTAAGCCTTTTGAGCAACTTAGGCTTAAGATTGAAAACATTAATTAGGTTTAACAAGCTCTCAAGATAAAATGTTCTGCAAGAATCTGTTTTTTTGGATAAAAAGTAAAAAAATTAAGTAATTTTGCCTTGTGTTTTTATTTTATTATGCTTGCACTTAATTCTATCTGAACTTCTTGCTCTAAAGCCAAACTACAAAATCTTAAAAACATAAGCCAACCTATTAGTTATTAACTTTACAAAAGTACAAAACATGCGTTTTTTACTTAGTGACTTCGTTTTATTATATCGCAAACCAATTCATGAAACCAACAGCCATTTTGTATTTTTTGTTATTTTTTCCAATTATCATTTTTGCACAAAAGAAAAATGAAAGCTACCAATACCACATTCATCGGGCAACCGCTCCTATCAAAATTGACGGTATAGGAGATGAGTCTGCATGGAACGAAGCAGAGCTTGCCACCGATTTTTTTATGGTTTTGCCTATGGATACGAGCAAGTCAAGCGTACGCACAGAAGTAAGAATGCTTTATGACAATGAGAGTTTTTATTTATTAGCTGTAAATTATGATAAATTGGAAGGTGATTACATGGTCGAGTCCTTGCGTAGGGATTTTTCTTTTGGGAGAAACGACAACTTTTTGCTCTTTTTAGACCCTTTTGATGACCAAATCAATGGTTTTACCTTTGGAGCAAATGCGATGGGGGCACAGTGGGACGGGCAAATGTTTGACGGCGGTTCGGTCAATCTCAACTGGGATAACAAATGGGAATCCGTAGTAAAAAGTGAGGACGACCAATGGGTATTTGAGATGAAAGTTCCCTTCAAGAGCATACGTTACAAAGAAGGCATCAAACGCTGGGGAGTAAATTTTAGCCGTTTGGATATGAAAACTACAGAAAAATCAGCTTGGGCGCCCGTCCCCCGACAGTTCCCTACCGCCTCACTTGCCTATACAGGCATTCTCCTTTGGGACGAAGCACCGCCCAGAGTAGGCACCAATATTTCTTTGATCCCATACGTAGCAAGCAGTCTGAACAAGAATCATGAGAAAAATGCTGAGGCAGTTTACGCTTTGCAAGCAGGTATGGACGCAAAAGTAGCCGTAACTTCTTCTTTAAACTTGGATTTGACTATCAATCCTGATTTTTCGCAGGTGGAAGTAGATAGACAGCAGATTAACCTTGACCGTTTTGAGCTTTTTTTCCCTGAACGCCGCCAATTCTTCTTAGAAAATGCAGACCTCTTTGCCAATTTTGGTTATCAAACCATTAGACCTTTCTTTTCCCGAAGAATTGGTTTGAATGCTCCTATCCACTTTGGAGCGAGATTAAGCGGAAAGATAGATAAAAACTGGCGAATAGGGGTGATGAATATGCAAACAGGAGATAATAATAAAGGTACGCCTGCACAAAATTTTGGTATTTTAGCCTTGCAAAGGCAAGTTTTTTCACGCTCAAATATCTCGGCAATATTTATCAATAAAGAAACCTTTGACTACGAAAATGCAGTTAAAAATAATACCTCGCTTACACGTTATAACCGAAACTTTGGCTTTGAGTATAACCTTGCTTCTTCTAATAATATTTGGACGGGAAAGTTGCTTTTTCTCCAATCCCTTAGCCCCAACAGCAATGGCAATGACCAAACTATAGCAGGGCATATCCAACACAACTCTCGCCGTTGGAATTATAGAGTTCAGTACGAATACGTTGGGCAGAACTATAACGCAGAAGTAGGTTTCGTCCCTCGTTTGAACTATCATGGATTTTACCCTACCATAGGACATTTATTTTTCCCTAAGAGAAAAGGAGCAGTACTTAGCCACGGACCGAGTACCTTTTTAAGTTTTTATTTTGACAAAAATATGCAACAAACTGAAAATGAGCTACCTATACTGTATAGAATTAACTTTTACAATAGGAGCGAACTGGTAGTTTGGACGGCAACAAACTACGTAAAACTCCTGCGTCCTTTTGACCCTACCAATTTTGTGGGGGATACCTTAGCCACAGGAACGAGGCATTTTTGGCATTCTTACGGCTTCGATTATAATTCTAAACCCCAAACATTACTTACCTACTCGCTGTCAGGTCGTTATGGGGGTTTTTATGCAGATGGGAAGCGTTTGCGCCTCAATGGTGAAGTGGGCTATCGCATACAGCCTTATGCAGCTCTTTCACTTACTTGGAACTACAATCGCATAGACTTCCATGATGCAGAAGTATTACCAGAAAGGCTTAAAAATCAAAGTTATGACATTTGGTTAGTAGGGACTCGCTTGGACATTACTTTGACGAATAAGCTATTTTTCACCAACTTCTTGCAATACAATAATCAAATCCAAAACGTAAATATGAATATGCGATTGCAGTGGAGATATAGCCCTGCATCTGATTTATTTATCGTCTATACAGACAACTATTATTCAGATTCTTTTAAAGTAAGAAACAGGGCTTTGGTGTTTAAGTTTACTTATTGGTGGAATGTATAAAGAAGATTACAAACAAATAGATAAGTTAGTAATTTTCAAATATATAAAACCTTAGTATTCTACTTTTTATTGAAATCCCCCAAAAGCCATCATGTTTTGGAGTCTAATCCTCCCATTTGGATTTTCCAGAACAAAATGGCTTTTCGCTATTCTTAATAAGTTGCAAAAACTTTTAGATTTAAAAAAAAAATTTCCTATCCTTTGTAACCTTTCTCAAAAACCTTTGTAACCATAGCATCAAAATACAAAATCAAATACAAAATCTGGAAATCTGAAATCTGGAAAGAGAAATAAAAAGAACAATAAAACAATAAACAATTTCGAAAGTAAATGACTGACGAACAGGCAATGCAGTCCGTAAAAGCGGGAGATTTGGACAAGGCGGCGATTCTTTTTGAGCGATACAAAATTCGTCTGTTCAACTTTTTTCTCAAATTCTGTGGGGACGAGGCGCAAAGTCAAGATATGACGCAAAACACTTTTTACCGAATGTTGAAATACCGTCAATCTTATCACGAAGGGCAACCTTTTAAGGCTTGGATTTACCAGATTGCTCGGAATATATTGAAAGACAGCTATAAAGAGAACCAAACAAAGATGATAGACTTGAAATCGGCACGACAAAAACACGACACAGAAACTGAACCCATGATGCAACATGAAAGAGAACAGTTACTTCACAACGCATTGAAAAAACTGCCAGATGACCAAAGGGAAATCTTGATTTTGAGCAGGTTTGAGGAATTAAAATACGAGGAAATTGGGCAGATGTTAGGACTTTCCGTTGCCAACGTCAAAGTCAAAGCACACAGGGCAATACAGAAATTAAAAGAATTAATACAGAATCTGGAATAAGGAATCTGGAATAAAAATCAAATACATAAAAAAGAACAATAAAGCAATTCAATAATTTAACAATAAAATCATGAACTGCGAAGAGATAAAAATACATCTGATAGACTTGATAGACAACAACCTCCCTACTGAACTTCAGAAAGAAGTAGAAGAAGGTTTGGCAAACTGTCCCGATTGTCAGCAAGAATATGAGGAACTGAAAATACTTTTCCAAACTTTTCAAAATCAGCCACTTGTCCCTACACCAAAGGCATTAGACGATAATTTTTATGCTTTTTTGGAAAAGGAAAAAGCAGTAGAGCGGCTTTCCAAGTCGTTTATGGAAATTATCAGTGAGGACACTGACAATGGCAAAGTGGATAGGGTTGATGGAACGTCTGACCTGCAAAAAGCAAAAACTTTCACCTTTGCGAGTGTTTTCACTCGTAAAGCAAGTCTTCTGCGAATTGCCGCTTCTATTGCCTTGTTAATTGCCACCTTTTTCTTTGGCAGACAGTCAGTTACAGAGCAAAACAGCGAAGCAATTGCTCTTTTAAAACAAGAAATTGCAAATACTAAAAACTTGGTCATGCTCAACATGCTCAAACAAGCATCGGCAAGCGATAGAATCAAGGCAGTTAGCTATGTATATGAAATGGAAGATGCTGATAAAGAAACGATTGACGCTTTGGTCAATGTAATGAATTACGACAAAAGCATTAACGTAAGGCTGGAAGCCATCAATGCACTTTACTACTTTGGCGATAAAAAAGAGGTGCGCCAAGCCATGACCAAATCTTTGCGCTTGCAAACTGAACCAAACTTGCAAATAGCCTTGATAGAAACCTTGGTGCGTCTGAAGGAAAAAGAAGCCGTAAACGAGATACAAAAGCTCATGGAAAACAAACAACTCCCCGACATCGTGAAATTTAAAGCGGCAGAAGGAGTGGGAGAACTTTACAAATTATGAATGTAGAATCTGGAATGAGAAATAATAGTAAAGTATAAATTCTAAGTTAAAAATATTCCAGATTACAAATTTTCAGATTTCAGATTAATAATTATAAAAACTTAACTTTCAATTACTTAAATTTTTAAAAACAATGAAAAAGGCAATTTTAATTTTAGTGTGTGCAGTTTTTTGGGTGCAGGGATTATATGCTCAAAATGTTTCAGTAGGAGGTAGCGTAAGTAGCTCTCGCAGTGGGCGTTCTGGCGAGTATAAGGTCAAATTTGGAGGCTCCGCCAAAGACAGACGCTTAGAAATCTACTTGGACAAAGCAAGCCTGAGCATAGAAGGCTACAATGGTGATGAGTTGATAATCACCACAGACAGAGCAGAAGCTACCCCAGAAAGGGCAAAAGGCTTAAAATCTCTCTACGCCAATGGGACAGACAACACAGGAATTGGCTTGGAAGTAGTCAGCGAAGGAAGCACTATCAAAGTTACCAAAGTCAATAAAAGAGATGGCGATTTTAAAATCAAAGTTCCAAAAAATGTGTCTTTGTTAGTGGAGGAAATGTCTTTTCATGGAGGAGGCGATTTTAAAATAAGCGATATTGAAGGCAACGTAGAGGTACAGTCCAAAACAGCAGACATCGTTGTCCGCAACCTAAACGGCTCATTAGTTGCCCACAGCACAAGCGGAAGCATAGATGTAGTCTTCGGCAAGGTGAACCCTGACAAGCCTACTTCTATTACCAACATCAGCGGAGAAGTAGATGTAACTCTGCCCTCAGATACCAAAGCCAATATCAAAACCAAATCTATTTCTGGTGATGTTTATACTGACTTGGATATTCAAACAGAAAAAAAGAACGATGAGAAGTCCAAAGGAATGACCTCATGGAAGCATGGTAGTTATGAGGCAAAAGGGACGCTCAATGGCGGAGGAGTAGAGATGCGTCTGGAATCCATCAGCGGGAATGTGTATATCAGGAAAAAATAAATACAAATCTGGAATGAAATACAGAATGAGAAATCTGGAATAAGGAATTAAAAATGACTAAGATACAAATTTCAAATTCCACATTAAACAAATATTCCACATTCCTGATTGTCAAATTTCTAATTATTTATAAAAACTTAAACGTATGAAAAAGCTTATTTTATTTTCACTCTTATTTATCAAGGCGTGTAGCCTCATTTTAGGACAAAAGATTGTCAATGAAACTTACAAACTCCCCGAGAGTAGCAAGGTAAACTTGAACCTTAAATTTGCAGATTCTATCCGAGTAACCTCTTGGGATAGAGATGAAATCCAAATCAAAGCTGTCATTCTTATCAACAATGGCAGACTTAACGATGCTTTCACCATGAAAGTCGACAAAGAGGGAGGTGAACTGGAAATAGTTACTGATTTTGACAAGGAAATGATAAAACAAGGAAATGCAGCGGACTGCAAAGATTATGTTCAGTACATTGATAAAAATGGAAAGTCTTACGCTGTTAATGGCAAAGGCACACATTGGAACAACGGAAACATGATTTGCTCAGACATTTATTTTGAAATCAAATTACCCGATAAAGCAGATTTGCGGATAGAGAGCATCTCGGGCAATATGGAAATTCAAGGTTTTGCAGGAAAACTTTTTGCTAAAACCATCTCTGGCTTTGTCGACCTCACATGGAAAAATAACAAAGGGGCAGATTTAGAAATGAAAACTATTTCAGGCGATGTTTTTTCCAATTTTGATGTAGCCATAGAAAACAAAAAGAAAAACTCTCCCGTAGGCTACCAACTCAAAGGCAAAATCAATGGCGGTGGCGTTCCTATTCATTTAGAATCTATTAGTGGGAATGTGTACCTGAGAAAGGAAAATTAGTGAAATAAAAAGCGAATGTTTCTCTTAAAAGATAACATTCGCTTTTTAGTTTTTGAGCAAAATAATTCCTCATATCCAAACCCTTTCTAAAAATCGCAAGAAATTTTTATAGAAAATATTTTCTACATCTTGGTCTGTATAGCCCTTGTTTTTCAAAATGAGTTCCAACTTTTGTAAATCTGCTATCGTTTCTAAATCCTGTGGGCATTGCTCTTTTCCAAAAGCACCATCTAAATCCGAGCCAATCCCCACATGCAAGCTATTTCCTGCAATTTGACATATCGTATCTATATGAGGAACGATATGTTCTAATTTCAAGCCTGTATTTTCAGGAGTGCTTCTGCCTCTCACCCAATTAGGAATCATCATCCATGCGTCAAAAGCCATCCCAATAACCGCTTGTCTTTGTATAAGTTCTTTGATTTGCTCATCAGAAAACTGTCGGTTGTGTGGCGTAATGCTTCGGCATAAGTGATGGCTTGCCCAAACTGCTCCCTGAAAATTGTCCATTGCCTCTCTAAAACTTATATCAGAAAGATGAGTAGCATCTAAAATAATATTGAGCCTCTCCATTTCTTTAAGCAAATCTTTACCTTTTTGTCCTATACCTCCGTCAGAATCAGTCCCGTAGGCATACACTCCTTTACCATAATGGGCTAAACCTACCGCTCTCAACCCTTTCAGATAGGCTTTTTCTAAGTAAGAAATCTTAACCAAAGAGTCAGCCCCTTCCAAACTCAAAATATAGCCAATAGGTAGTTTTTCAGTACTTTTTGCATTTTCCCACAAATTTATATGCTTCTTTAGCGTTTCTCTATCTCGTATTTGTATCATCTCACCTTGCTCTTCCATAGTTTCATACCATGCTAACTGCCCTTGGGTCTGCGCCCAGGCTTGTGCCTGTGAGTTCCAACCGCTCAGAGAACTTTCTGGAGTTACATAACGAGCTATTTGTGTGGCTACACAGACACCTATTTTGCCTTTTCGCATTTCTGCTAAACTGATAAGTCCTTTGCCCCTATCGGGCTTGTCAGTGAGGTGCTGCTCTCTTTGGCGAATGTTTTGAATGTCTTGTGTCAAATCTCTATTCCATTCTAAGGCATTCATTGAGAGGTCTAAATGTGCATCAAAAATGAGTTTTTTCGTCATTTAAGTAATCTTATTGCGCTTAGTATTTTAATCTTATTTCAAAGGTTTAAAAAATTTTTATTAAATATTGCTTTTTTTTTGTATTTTTGAGAAGTCTAAATTGTAAGACAACCATATTTTTCTTTCACTGACAAGCTCGGTAAACCCCTATTTTAAATTTTTTCTATTACTATGAAAAATGATATTTTCATTAGCTTTGCAGATGAGGACAAATCCTTTGCCTTAGAACTCTGCGATGCCTTGCAAGCTGAAGGGCTAAAGGTGTGGTGCAGTGCCAAAGATGTACCTATAGGAGCAGACATACACGCTGAGGTGAGCAAAGCCTTGCCTGATTGTCTTTATTTCTTACCTATTATTAGCCCCAATTATGGAAGGTTCTGGCATGAGAAAGAATTTCATAGTGCTAGCCATAATCGTCCTAATCATCTAATTATTCCTGTTACTTATCTTATCAACTACGATTACATTAAAAATAATGCGATGTTCAGCCTGATTTCTTCTATCAGGGTAGTGGCTACTGAGAATAAAAGCCCACAAGCTATTGCCAATGAAATAGCAGATAGAATAAGGCAAAAATCAGAGCCTGCATTTCCTGAAATTACCTTCGAGAGCCAAACACTCTCCATTAATCTGCCCTCAATATGGCTTAAACGCAAAACTTGGATAGCCTCTTCATTCTTTGCGTTTAGTGCAATCGTACTTTTTCTGTTTATACAAGCTGACGGAAATCAAGTAGATGTAAAAGATATACCACCAACAAGTAGCTTGAAAGAAAATAATGGTCTTCCTCAAGACTCAATAGATACAAATCACCCCGATTTTTACAATTTCAAACTGGTTGATGTGAAATCAGAAAAAAATGAAAATTTTTTGCAAACTGTTTATAAAGACCTGCTCGTAAGTAAATTTATTTTATTTAATGACACAAGCCAAGATTTAGACATAGAATTTATTAAAATAGAGGCTATTCGCAATAACTATCCTGCTTATGAGCAGAAAGCAAGCTCGCTGGAACTAATTGCTGATTCTACCCAAGCAGATAGTCCTATTTTTGCCATAGATTTGCCTAAGGAAGAGATAAATGCTCACTATCTTTTTACATTGACCCCAACGCTCAAATGCCTTAAAGGAACTCATCTGACTATTCCTCTCATTATTTACCAGAAGGAGCAGAAGAAATATGTACTTCCAGACCCTAATACGGATTTAGTCGTACATTTTATTACTAAACAAAAAATATACGCTAAATCGGAGCGTTTGTATTTTAAAGATACTCAATTTTAATTAGATTCCAGATGACAAAAGTAGTCTTTACTACCAACTACTAAGCAATCCGATTTAGGTTGAATTGCAACTGATACAAGCACTGAATAAAACATGATAAAATATACCCTCTCTTATCAGTACCCCAACAGGCATTTTATTGATTTTGAAATGCTTATAGAAAATATTAAGCAAGAAGAAATAGAAATCCAACTTCCTACTTGGCGAGCAGGAAGGTATCAGCTACAATACTATGCCAAAAATATTCAACGGTTTTCTGTGCAAAATATGGAAGGACAAGTCATTCCTTTTCAGAAAATTACCAAAGACCGTTGGAAAATACTCGTTGGGACACATGAGCAAATAATAGTCAAATACAACTACTATGCTCAGCAGTTAGATGGAGGAGGAAGTTGGTTAGATGAGGAAGTTTTTTACCTGAATTTTGTAAATTGTTTGATGTATGTAGAAGGGAGAATTAATGAAGGATATGAGGTAAAAATTTTATTACCAAGTAGTTATCAAATCGCTTGTGGCTTAAAATACACAGTAGGTAAGCAAGTAAAAAAGGAAGATGTACTTTTTGAAGAAATCACACTTCATGCCCAAAGTTTTTATCAAGTAGTAGATGCACCCCTCTTAGCCGCTCAGAGTTTACAGCACCAAAGCTACCAAGTGGCTAACAGTGAAAGTATTTTTCATATTTGGTTTTATGGTAATTGTGAACCTGATTGGCAAAAGTTAGTTACTGATTTTAAGGCATTTACACAACTACAAGTCGATATTTTCGGTGGCTTTCCTGAACCAACATATCACTTTATTTTCATCATTACCCCATTTAAGTTTTATCATGGTGTAGAGCATTTTAACTCTACGGTCATCGTGTTGGGTAGTGAGGAGATGTTTAAGCAGACTTATTTTTACAATGACATAGTAGGAGTAGCCTCTCATGAGCTTTTTCACGTGTGGAATGTAGTGAAAATCAGACCTAAAGAATTGCTTCCTTACGATTTTACCCAAGAAAACTACTTTAAAACAGGTTTTGTGATTGAGGGAATTACGACTTTTTATGGCGATTGGATTTTGGCAAGGAGTGGCGTTTGGACAAGAGAACAGTATTTTACCGAACTTAAAAATCTTTTGAAAAGGCATTTTAATAACTTTGGGCGCTTGAATCTTTCTGTGGCTGATTCCTCTTTTGACCTTTGGCTGGACGGCTACGAGAAGGGAATCCCCAATCGCAAGGGTTCTATCTACGTAGAAGGGGCTGTTGCTTGCCTGATTTTAGATTTGGAAATTCGTAAACATACAGATAATCAACGCTCTATGGACGATGTAATGCGACTAATGTGGGAAAGTTTTGGAAAAAAGCAAGTAGGTTACAGCGCAGAGGATTACATGAGCATCGTCAATCAAGTAGCGGGCAGAGAGATGAAAGACTACTTTGAACAGTGTATTTTTGGTATAGGTGATTTGGCACAGAGATTAAATCAAGCCTTACAACATGTTGGTTGTGAGTTGTTTAAGTCTTATTCTGAAAATCTGAATGAAAGCCATTTTGGCTTTATCACAGCCCAAAAAGACAATGAATTGGTTATAGAACTTATCGCCCCTAACTCTCCTGCGGACTGTGTGCTTTCCTTGAAAGATAGCATTTTAGAAATTGACAATGAAAGAGTTATTCAAGAGGGAAATAATAAAATGAATGAACTGGTGCAAGAAAAAGCAAATATTTCTTTGAAAATTAGGCGAATGAACAAAATTAGAGAAATACAAATCAGTACAGACGGAAAATTATACCTACCTATTTATGAGATAAGATTAATGGAAAAACAATCAGAAGAACAAGCAAAAAGTTTAGCATTGTGGATATAGATATACTTTTACAGCCTCATATTCAAGATTTTATACTTAAAAATGAAAATGCAGATGTGCAACAGTTGGCATTAAAAGGGAATTTGTATCCTCAGATTCCCTTACCTTTGATGATTCAGCAAATTGCGGGGCGACAAAAAGCGAAAACTAAACTTCCCACTTTTTACCAAACAGCCCATATCGTCTATCCTGCCTCGCTTTCTTTGGAGCAGTGTTCCTCAGAGCAAACGGCTCTTTTTAAAGCTAAACTATTGAAAGGGAAATATTTAGTAGATTTAACAGGTGGTTTTGGCATAGATGCTTATTTTTTGAGTAAGTCTTTTGCAAAGGTAGATTATGTAGAACAAAATGAAGTCCTTGCCTGTATAGCCCAACACAATTTTAAAGTTTTAAAAGCTGATAATGTGCACATTCATATAAATCAAGCAGAAACTTTTTTACAAAATCTATCAGAAAAAGTCGACTGCATTTACTTAGACCCTGCCCGCAGGGACAGAGCTAACCGCAAAGTATTTTTATTAGAAGACTGCGAACCCAATCTGCTCGAACTCGCAGAGATTTTATTGGAAAAAGCCCAGTGCGTACTTGTCAAAACTTCCCCTATGCTGGATATAGACTTAGCAGTGAAGTCTTTACAAGGAAAAGTTCAAAAAATCATTGTATTAGCCATAGAAAATGAGTGTAAAGAAGTCTTGTATCTTTTAGGCATAACAAATGAAAAACTACTGATAGAAACTGTGAACTTAGCAAAAAACGAAACTCAATATTTTTCTTTTGAAAAAGAAGTAGAAAGCTCTTTATCAAATCGTTACAGCCTTCCTCAGTCTTACCTCTACGAGCCAAATGTAGCCGTACTCAAAGCAGGAGGTTTTAAAAGCATTGCTTATTACTTTCAGCTAAGCAAGCTACATACTCACAGTCATTTATATACATCTAATCACTTAGTAGAAAATTTTGCAGGACGAGCATTTGAAGTGCAAGCTGTTTGCCAATTAGATAAAAAAGAATTATTAGCTTATCTTCCTGAAAACAAGGCAAATATAGCTGTCCGCAATTTCCCCATGACCGTAGAGCAAATCCGCAAGAAAACAGGCATCAAGGAAGGGGGAGAAATGTATTTATTTGCTACCACAGACTATCAAGAAAAAAAAATAGTGATAGTGTGTAAGAAAATCAACGCTTCAAGTAATTTAACTATTTAATTATAAGTAATTTATACTTTTTATTTAATTTTTTCAAGCCAAATAGTATAATAAAGCAATCTATACGTTTTAAAATATTAAAAAAAAACAAGTAAAAAATTTGTAGAATATTAAAAAATACCTACATTTGTCAAAAATTAAGCAATTATAATAGGTGATGAATTTAATGAACAACACATACTTTAGCTTTTATTACTTCTGGTACGATAAAATCGTATGAGCAGAAAGCTATTGTTATGAGTTGAAATAACATAAATCTAAAAAGGCTTGCTGTTCATACGAACCGCAAGCCTTTTTTATTTGCCAAAAACAACTGCATAAAACTTAAAACTGTAAACAATGTAATAGCACACTTTATTAATCTAATTAAATTTCAGTATTTTATGAACATTAGTACTTTAGAGTCTTGGATTGGCAAAACCAATACAAACAGTGAAAAAAAACCTGTAGTGATTGCAGGACCTTGCAGTGCGGAAACAGAAGAGCAGTTGCTCAATACTTGCAAAGCATTGACTGATGCAGGAGTAGATATTTTGCGTGCAGGAATATGGAAACCGCGTACTCGCCCTAATAGCTTTGAGGGAGTGGGCGAGATTGGTTTAAAGTGGTTCAAAGAGGTAAAAAAAGAGGTAGGATTACCTACTGCTACCGAAGTAGCCAATGCCCAGCACGTCGAGTTAGCCTTAAAACATGAGGTTGATGTCCTCTGGATTGGGGCGCGCAGCACTGTTAATCCTTTCACTGTCCAAGAAATAGCTGATGCCCTAAAGGGTGTAGATATTCCTGTGATTGTTAAAAATCCTATCAACCCAGACCTCTCCCTATGGTTAGGAGGTATTGAACGCATTGCCAATGCAGGAATTACTAAAATTGCCGCTTTGCATAGAGGTTTTTCTTCTTTTGAGAAAACTAAATATCGCAATATTCCCATGTGGCAAATTGCTATTGAACTGAAAAGTACTTTGCCAAACTTGCCTATTTTTTGCGACCCAAGTCATATTGGCGGCAAGCGCGACCTTATCTTCCAAATAGCCCAAAGAGCCTTAGATTTGAACTATGATGGACTGATGATAGAAACGCACATAGACCCTGATAATGCTTGGAGCGATGCCAGCCAGCAAGTTACCCCTGTTCGCCTAAGTGAAATACTGAGTGAATTGAAAATTAAGAGTCCAAGCACAGAAGATAAAGAATTTAATACACATTTAGACGATTTGCGCCAAAAGATAGACATGATTGATAGAGAAATTTTGGAGATTTTGGCGGCTCGTATGGCTTTGGTAGAAAAAATAGGGGATTATAAAAGGGAAAATAACATCACTGTTTTCCAAGTAGATAGATGGATTAAAGTGTTCCAAACTCGTCCAGAGTGGGGAGAGAAAATGAAACTGCACAAGGACTTCACCGCCCAGCTTTTCAAACTTATTCACGATGAGTCTATCAAGATTCAAGCAAGCAGATAATCACTATCTTCAACGCTTACAGGGTTTTAATCTTGTAAGCGTTGAAATATGTTAAGCTTTTTCTTCTTTCTTTTTTTTCAATGCCAATAGTTCATCTCTCAACCTCGCTGCCTCTATAAAGTCTAACTCTTTTGCCGCTTTTTCCATCTGTTTTTGAGTTTGCATGATGAGCTTGTCTATATCTTTGGCACTCATATAGTTCACTACGGGGTCTGCCGCTATGCCATAGCCTGCTTCCTCAGGTTCTATGTAGTACTGTTTGGCTTCTTTCTTAGCATCTGCTACTTTAGTTTGTTGTAGAATAGCCTCTGTGGATTTTTTTACAGTCATTGGGACAATTCCATTAGCCTTGTTGTAATCTTCTTGGATTTTTCTACGTCTATTGGTTTCCTCAATCGCTACTTGCATAGATTCTGTAACGGTATCTGCATACATGATTACCCTACCGTTTACATTTCTTGCGGCTCGTCCAATAGTCTGAATTAGAGAGCGTTGGTTGCGTAAGAAACCTTCCTTGTCTGCGTCCATAATAGCTACTAAAGCAACTTCAGGTAGGTCTAAACCTTCCCTAAGCAGGTTTACCCCCACTAATACATCAAACACCCCCAATCTCAATTCCCTCAAAATCTCTACCCTGTCCAAAGTTTTTACCTCAGAGTGAATATAGCGAGTTTTGATTCCTAATTTTATTAGATAATCCGTAAGTTCCTCTGCCATGCGTTTGGTAAGCGTAGTAATGAGTACCCTATCTCCATTTTTTACTGTAATATCAACTTCTTCTAATAGGTCATCTATTTGATTGATGCTTGGGCGTACTTCTATGTGTGGGTCAAGCAAGCCTGTAGGTCTGATAATCTGCTCTACCACTACTCCTTCGCACCTCATCGCTTCGTAATCACCTGGGGTAGCACTTACAAAAATAGTATAGCCCATCATATCTTCAAACTCGTTGAAAGTCAGAGGTCTATTGTCCAAAGCAGAAGGCAAACGAAACCCATTATCTACCAGAGCAATTTTACGAGAGCGGTCTCCTCCAAACATTGCCCTTACTTGGGGAATGGTAACATGGCTTTCGTCTATAAGTAATAAATAATCTTTGGGAAAATAATCAAGCAAACAGAAAGGTCTTTGTCCTTTTTGTCTTCGGTCAAAATAACGAGAATAGTTCTCTATTCCAGAGCAATAGCCCAGTTCCCGCATCATCTCTAAGTCAAACTCTGTACGCTCTTTGATTCTTTGGGCTTCTATGTAGCGTTGCTCTGTTTCAAAAAATTTGATTTGCGAAACTAAATCGTCTTGAATTTCATAGATAGCAGTGTTGAGAGTTTCTCTACCCGTTACAAACAGATTGGCAGGAAAGATAGCAATGGAACTCTCATCGGCAATTTTTTTCCCATTCTGAGGCTCAATGCGCTGAATAGCCTCTATCTCATCTCCCCAAAAGAAAACTCGATAAGCAAAATCAGCATACGCAGGGAAAATATCAACGGTATCCCCTTTTACTCTGAAATTCCCTCGCTTAAACTCTGCTTCTGTGCGACTATACAAAATATCTACTAAGGCAAAAAGAAACCTCTGACGTGAAATTTTATCTCCTTGCTCTATTTTAATAATATACCTACTAAACTCCTCTGGATTTCCAATACCATAAATACAAGACACTGAGGCTACTACTACTACATCATTACGCCCCGACATGAGGGCAGAAGTAGCACTCAATCTTAGCTTTTCTATTTCTTCATTAATCGCCAAGTCCTTTTCTATGTAGGTATTAGTGCTGGCAATGTATGCCTCTGGCTGGTAGTAATCATAATAAGAAATGTAATACTCCACCGCATTTTCAGGGAAAAACTGTTTCAACTCTCCATATAACTGCGCTGCCAAAGTTTTATTATGACTAAGTACCAAAGCAGGACGATTGATTTGGGCAATCACATTTGCCATAGTAAAAGTTTTGCCCGAACCTGTAACCCCTAAGAGTGTTTGGAAACGTTCTCCTTCTTTTATTCCTCTAACTAATTGCTCTATCGCCTTAGGTTGGTCGCCTGTGGGGGCGTACTTAGAAATAAGTCGAAATTGCATAATTTGCAGTTATTTTGTGTTTTATGTATTGCACTAATCTAATACCCCAATACGCTCCCCAGCCATCTCTCTATTTCTTCTACACTCATGCCTTTGCGTTCGGCATAGTCCATTACTTGGTCTTTGCTGATTTTGCCCAAACCAAAATACTTGGCATGTGGGCTGGCAAAATACCACCCACTTACCGAAGCAGTAGGGAACATAGCATAGCTTTCTGTTAAGGTTACACCTATGCTTTCCTCTACATTGAGCAGTTCAAACAAAGTGCCTTTTTCCAAGTGGTCAGGGCAAGCAGGATAACCGGGGGCAGGACGTATGCCTTGATATTTCTCTTTGATAAGTTCCTCATTGTCTAAGTTTTCAAAAGGTGCGTATCCCCAAAATTCCTTGCGTACTCTTTCGTGCATACGCTCTGCAAAAGCCTCTGCCAAGCGGTCAGAAAGAGCTTTAACCATGATAGCATTATAGTCATCGTGGTCTTTCTCAAACTGCAATGCCAATTCTTCTGTGCCAATCCCAGCTGTAACTACGAAAGCGCCAATATAGTCTTGCTTGCCACTCTCGACAGGGGCAATAAAATCAGAAAGGCAGAAGTTAGGTAAGTTTTTCGCCTTTTGATTTTGTTGGCGGAGGTGGTGGAGAACCGTTTTAGTTCTGTCAGGTTTTGAAAACCTGACAGAACTTGCTTCCTTCTTGACCTCATACACCTTCTCGACATGACTTCCATGCTTATCACAAACCGTTTCTACTTCAAATTCCTCAAAATCATAAAGTTCTATATCGTCCCCTACGCTATTGGCAGGAAAAAAACCTATCACTGCTTTTGCCTTAATGAGTTTTTTATCAACTATTTCCTTCAAAAGTTTTTGGGCATCATTGAATAGACGAGTTGCTTCTGCCCCTACTACATCATCTTTCAAAATTTGTGGATATTTTCCGTAGAGTTCCCAAGACTGGAAAAAAGGAGTCCAGTCTATGTAATTCGTCAATTCTTCCAAAGAATAATCATCAAAAACCTTTGTTCCTAAAAATGAAGGTTTTACGATACGCTCATTTTCCCAGTCTATCTGTACTTTATTTTTTCTTGCTTCTTCCAGAGAAAGATAGTTTTTACTATCTTGTTTCTTAGCATGTTCTTGTCTAAGTCTTGTATATTCGTCTTTAACCTCTTGAATAAAATCAAATTTTACTTGCTCATTATCAGTAACTAAGTTTGAAGCCACCGGTACACTTTTAGAAGCATCTAATACATGTACCACCGCTCCACTGTAATTAGGGGCGATTTTCACCGCAGTATGCAAGCGGGAAGTAGTAGCTCCACCAATCAATAAAGGCGTTTTCATGCCTCTGCGTTCCATTTCTTGGGCAACATAGACCATTTCATCAAGAGAAGGAGTAATCAAACCGCTTAGCCCAATAATATCTACATTTTCTTTGATTGCAGTTTCTAAGATTTTTTCTTTGGGTACCATTACTCCTAAGTCTATGATTTCAAAGTTATTACAAGCCAAAACCACTCCTACAATATTTTTCCCAATGTCATGCACATCACCCTTAACGGTAGCTAATAAGATTTTTCCGTTATTTTTTGCTTGGCTACTCCCTGGATTTTTTAGTTTTTCTTCCTCTATGTAAGGAATCAAATAGGCAACAGCTTTCTTCATTACCCTTGCCGATTTAACTACTTGGGGGAGAAACATTTTGCCTTCTCCAAACAAATCACCTACTACATTCATTCCGTCCATGAGCGGTCCTTCAATCACTTGTAAAGGTTTTTCGTAAAGTAGTCTTGCTTCTTCTGTATCTTGCTCTATGTAATCTGTAATGCCTTTGATAAGTGCGTGTTTGAGGCGTTCTTTTACGTCTGCTTTCCTCCACTCCTCGTCTTTTTCTACGGCTTTACCTTTGTTTTTTACTGTTTCGGCAAATTCTACTAAGCGTTCTGTGGCATCAGGTCTGCGGTTTAGCAACACATCTTCGATGCGTTCCAAAAGTTCTTTGTCAATTTCCTCATACACTTCAATCATACCCGCATTGACGATACCCATGTCCAAACCTGCCTTGATTGCATGGAAGAGAAAAGCAGAGTGCATCGCCTCTCTTACTACATCATTGCCTCTAAATGAGAAAGATATGTTACTTACCCCACCACTAACTTTGGCATGTGGTAAGTTTTCCTTAATCCAACGAGTGGCATTGATGAAATCTACCGCATAGTTGTTGTGTTCTTCTATGCCCGTAGCTACGGTCAAGATATTCGGGTCAAAAATAATGTCTTGGGGAGGAAAACCCACCTGCTCAGTCAGGATTTTGTAGGAACGCTCACAAATCTGAATACGCCTTTCATAAGTATCTGCTTGTCCATTTTCGTCAAAAGCCATGACGACCACAGCCGCACCGTAACGGCGAATCAGCCTTGCTTGATGAATAAACTTTTCCTCTCCTTCTTTCAAAGAAATAGAATTGACAATGCCCTTGCCTTGTATGCACTTCAAACCCGCTTCAATAACTGACCACTTGGAAGAGTCTATCATAATAGGTACTTTACAAATATCTGGCTCTGAGGCAATTAAGTTTAAAAACTTCACCATCGCCGCTTCCGAATCCAACATTCCCTCGTCCATATTGATGTCAATGATTTGCGCACCATTTTCTACTTGTTGCTTAGCAATTTCTAATGCTTCATCATACTTTTCTTCTTTAATTAGTTTGGCAAACTTACGGCTGCCCGTTACATTGGTACGCTCTCCAATATTGACAAAACGAGTTTCAGGCTTAATCACGATTGGCTCTAAACCTGATAAATGAAGAAAAGTATCTGGCTCTGGTAGCTTCCTTGGTGGGTATTTTCTCACCATCTCGGCGATGGCTCTAATGTGGTCAGGCGTAGTGCCACAGCAACCACCCACGATATTAAAAAAGCCATTTTTTGCAAAATCTTCTAACTGCTTTGCCATGTACTCTGGCGTTTCATCATACTGCCCAAAGGCATTTGGTAAACCTGCATTAGGGTAACAACTCACATAAGTAGTAGCGATACGAGCCAACTCCTGCTGATAAGGTCGCAATAAATCTGCTCCTAAGGCACAGTTCAGCCCCACACTCAACAGGTGGGCATGAGAAACGGAATTGTAAAACGCCTCTGTAACCTGCCCCGAAAGGGTACGTCCACTTGCATCGGTGATAGTGCCAGAAACCATGATAGGGAGGTGTCTGCCCCCACCCCTGCCCTCAGTATGCACTGCGCCCCCTTTGGAGAGGGAGTTACTCCCCTCTCCAAAGGAGAGGGGTAGGGGGTGAGGCTTATGCGGTTCAGAAAAATACTTATCTATCGCAAAAAGTGCTGCTTTTGCGTTCAGTGTATCAAAAATGGTTTCTACTAATAAAATATCTACCCCGCCTTCGACCAAACCACTGACCTGAACGTAGTAAGCCTCTACCAGCTCATCAAAAGTAACAGCCCGAAAAGCAGGGTCGTTCACGTCAGGAGAAATAGAAGCTGTGCGGTTGGTAGGTCCCAAAGCCCCCGCTACATATCGAGGTTTATCGGGGTTTTTAGCAGTAAACTCGTCGGCTACTTCTTTGGCTATTTTAGCAGATTGAAAGTTAAGTTCATAAACCAACTCATTGTTATCCATTTGATAATCAGCCATTGCAATAGTTGTACTGCTGAATGTATTGGTTTCTATGATGTCAGCCCCCGCCTCTAAGTATTGGTGGTGTATCTCCTTGATTATCTGCGGTTGGGTAATAGATAGCAGGTCGTTATTTCCCTTCAAATCACAAGGGTGGTCTTTGAATCGCTCGCCACGAAAATCAGCCTCAGTGAGTTTGTATCGCTGAATCATTGTCCCCATTGCTCCGTCCAAAATGAGGATTCTATGTTTTAAAATTTCTCTGATGTCTTTCTTCACTTCTCTTAATTATGAGTTATAAATTATTAATTATGAATGATTTATGGCTATAAGTAGGTAAAAACCCTAACAGTCCTTTGCTATATGTTAGTCTTGCAGGTCAAAAGACCATGCAAAATTGATTAATGTTATTTTTCAATTTTCTTTGATGTTGAGAAATCCATGACACAATTATATTTGTATGTTTTATGTCTTTGGATAGATACTCCAATACTACGATAATCCTTATTTAAAATATTCTTGCGATGTCCTAAACTTGGCACTCCATCATCTATTAGTAATTGCATAATTATATTCTCTGCCTTATCATGTCCGTATGAGCAATTCTCGCCTAATCCATAAATAGCACCTGTAAAACTTTTCATTCTATCAGAAAAATCAGTTCCATCAGATGAATTATGACTTACTTGTCCTGTTTCTCCCATATCTTTGGCATGAAAAGTAGCTGCATCACACAATTCTGGTAGGACAATGAGTGGAGGCATTCTTACTTTTTGCAAATCTTTTATCAAACTTGCTATGTTACCTTTGCGATGATTTAGTTTATTTTTCTGGCAGTATTCTTTCAAATAAGTCAAGGTAAATTTTTTTCCATTGATACGACATAGATTTGTCAAATAAACTACTCTTTTCTCTTCTTTTGTTAATTTTTTATTGTCTTTGGCAGTATTAGCAAGTTCTATTTCTATTTCAGTCCACTCTACAAATTTTTCCTTGTCTTGTGCAAAAAGGAATAGATTTGGCGAAAGAAGTAGGTGTAATACTAAAATACTTAGAAAGCGTCCATTCATTTTAAATCTACTTTTTTATGATTCGTTAGTTTGCCCTGCGAAAACACATGACAAATTGACTAGTTTTTCTATGTAACCTTCCATTTTTCATGTCTTATGACGTGAAAAACCATCACTCATACAAATTTGTCATCATTTCCACTGAGGGTCAAGACATGACAAATTGATTGGTTTCCTATCTAATTCTTCCCTTTTTACCGTTTTATGACGTGAAAAACTACTTCACTGCATTAGTTTTTCACGTGATAACACGTGAAAAATTGACTTTTTCTTGTGTATCTCCATTTTTCACCGTCTTTTGACGTGAAAAACTACCGCTCTACACATTAGTTTGCCATGTCATAAGACATAACAAATTGATTAATATTTCCATTTCTCATGTGTTTTCACATGAGAAACCTTAATAAACCCTCTACATATCCTTTCCATTTATTACATCTTTTGATGTGATAAACTACTTCATTTCACTTTTTCTTTTTCTCCCAGCCTACTTCTTCACTATGTGCTTGATAGTGAGTGATAAAACCCCAATCGTCAACATTTTGCAAATAAAAACGAGCAGATGAATAATGATAATCCTCTGCTTTGCTTGCCAACTGCCACTTTTCTTGCAAAGGATTTTGATGAATGTAATTCAACTTTTGCTCAAAAACTTCTTTGCGATACATGGTACTGATATAGGGTTCACTTTGCCAAAAACGATATTGCCTACTTTTCTCTTGCACCCTGAAAAAAGGTAAAACTCTCGGATGATTGGCTACCAAGTCAAACTTGATTTGTTGTGCTGTAAATTTTAGAAAATCCCTTTGCACATCTCTTTCATCATGCCCCTCTTGCATACGCCAAAGCAGGTGAATATGGTTTGGCATGATGACAAAACCATACAAGAAAATCCGTTTATTTTCCACCAAAAACTTCAAGCTATCCATGATAAGTTGCTTGTACTTATCTGGTTTGAGTAGTTTTTGCCACTCATGGATAGTTGCTGTAAAAAAATAAACATCTCTGCGAAGCATATATTTTACTATATTGTTTATCATGTACTTCGTACCGAGTTCAACACATGATAAATTGACTATTTACATTTTAAAACCCTTTTTCACCGTCTTTTGACGTGAAAAACTACACGAGCCACATATTTTGACGTGATAAAAACAATAGCTTCTCACACCTCTATTTCCAAATGCACATCTTCTGGCTCTAAATCAAAGAGTTCCTGATTCAGTTCGGAAGTCAGCACTGCGCCCAAGCCCAAGTAAAAGTCCACCGTATTTTTAAAAGGAGTCGCAGAAATATAGAGTTTACTTGCACCCATTTCTCTCGCTTTTGTCTTGCTGATTGCCATGAGTTTACGCCCTATTCCCTTTCCTCTGTGCGAGTTACTTACATACAGCATATCCAATTTTAAGAAATCCAAGTTTTTCCCAAATCGCTTGTTATCTAATGAAACTAAGCCTACTAATCTATTTTCTTCAAAAGTTCCCCAAATAAAACCGCATCTGTCATATAAATCATGCAATCTTTGTATAAAATCTGCTAATTCTTCCTCCTCCCAATCCTCAATTTTTAGCTCACAAGGCACAATTTCCAACTGATTATCTTTGTAAACATAACTATATTGTACCTTTTCGCTTCTGTCAATTTCAGGGAATTTTGAGATTTCGTTTTGGGACAGTAGTTTGTATATTAGCATTTTGTATGATTTCATATGGGTTTCTCGTGTGTTATCACTCGCGAAACTGATTGTTTTTTTGAATAATTTTTCATGTCGCTTGATGTGAAAAATAACCTAAGTTTTTTCCCTTCTCACGTGAAAACACGTGAGAAATCCACTATATGCTAAAAGCTACTAACTCCTATGCCCTATACACTTTACTTACTTGTAAAAAACTTATTCACTATTACTAATTTGGCGGGAGAACAAAAGATTTGCTCTTACTTATCTATCTCAAAATCAATTAGTTTTGAGTGGGAAGCGAATTGTCGCCCAGAAGCACCTTGCCAATGAGTTTTGGTAGGTTGCTAAGACTTCGCAGGGTACCCAGCCCTCCGCCTTTCTTGATAAGTATTTGTATAATAAACTATTTGACTTACAAATATAATAGGTATTTTGCTGATTTACAAATGTAATAGAATGAAAACTTACAATATTTGTCAAAACGCAGTGTTCACGAAAATCAAAAACTGTACCCAAAACCTAATGCAATGATTAAGTTTAGAGTACAGTTTTAAAAGATGTATGAAATATATAAATTTTTATCTAATAAATGGCGCAAGCACCAAAGCCACTACTGAAATTAATTTCAATAAGATATTCAAAGAGGGTCCTGAAGTATCTTTGAAAGGGTCGCCTACGGTATCGCCTACTACTGCTGCTTTGTGTGGGTCAGATTTTTTGTAATATACCTTCCCATTGATTTCCACCCCTTCTTCAAAAGATTTCTTTGCATTATCCCAAGCACCACCTGCATTAGATTGGAAAATCGCCATGAGTACACCTGAAACAGTTACACCCGCTAATAAGCCACCTAAAGCCTCTTTGCCCATACCCGGCAAGAAAGCAATTACCACAGGAGCAACTACTGCCAACATTCCCGGTACTACCATTTGCTTGATTGCTGCATTAGTGGAGATTTCTACACATTTTCCATACTCAGCTTTCCCATCTGCCAAGCGGAAAGTTTCTTGGTCTTGTGCTGACCATTCATGCTCCTCTTTGCCTTCATTCCTACGCATTACTTCAAGTGCATTTTTTAGGGCAGGAATATTGTTGAACTGTCTGCGAACTTCTTGAATCATATCCATTGCCGCCTTACCTACTGCTCCCATTGCCAAAGCAGAGAATACAAAAGGCAACATAGCCCCAATCAACAAACCTGCCATTACGTTTGCCTTAGAAATATCAATAGAACCTACTCCCGCAGAAGTCATATAAGCCCCGAACAAAGCCAAGGCTGTTAATGCCGCAGAAGCAATCGCAAAACCTTTTCCAATCGCCGCTGTCGTATTTCCTACTGCATCTAATTTATCCGTTCTGCCACGTACTTCTTTGGGTAATTCTGACATCTCTGCAATACCACCTGCATTGTCAGAAATCGGTCCGTAAGCATCTACTGCCAACTGAATCCCTAAGTTAGAAAGCATACCTACCGCCGCAATCGCAATGCCGTACAAGCCACCTGCTTCAAATGCCGCTACAATAGAGAAAGCGATTAAAAGCACAGGAATTGCGGTACTCATCATACCTACGCCTAAACCTGCGATAATATTGGTTGCTGCACCTGTAGAAGACTGATTTACAATAGATTTTACAGGAGTTTTGCCCATGCCTGTATAGTATTCCGTAATCAAACCTACCAGTACACCCGCTACTAAACCAATGATAGTAGCCCAAAATACCCCCATAGCAGTCATTTCTCTGGTAACTCCACCATACAAAGCATCTACAAAAGTCCATTTTTCAGGCAAAATATTGGTAATGATGAAGTAAGAAGCAACAATCATAATGGCAGATGAGCCAAACTCACCAATATTTAGGGCAGATTGAGGATTACCACCTTCTTTTACTTTTACGAAGAACGTACCAATAATAGAAACAATGATACCTACTGCCGCCAAAGCCAAAGGCAAAAGCACCGCAGAGAGTCCATTCATGCCATCAGCCTGAACAAAATCCGCAGACATAAAAGCCGCACCCAATACCATAGTACCAATAATAGAACCTACGTAAGACTCAAATAAGTCTGCTCCCATACCTGCTACGTCCCCCACGTTATCCCCTACGTTGTCTGCAATAGTGGCAGGGTTTAAAGGGTGGTCTTCGGGGATACCTGCTTCTACTTTTCCTACTAAGTCAGCCCCTACGTCTGCCGCTTTGGTGTAAATGCCTCCACCTACACGTGCAAAAAGTGCAATAGAGGAAGCTCCAAAAGAAAAACCTGTGATTACTGTAATTACCTTTTGAATATTTTGAGCATCAGTACCAAAGAGATTGCCATACACAATAAAAAGCGTTCCCAAACCTAACACTCCTAAGCCAACTACTCCCATTCCCATCACAGAACCGCCTATGAAAGCTACTTCTAAGGCTTTGCTCAATCCTGTTCTGGCAGCATTGGTAGTTCTTACGTTTGCTTTGGTTGCTACGCGCATTCCTATAAAGCCTGCCAAAGCAGAGCAAAATGCCCCCAACACAAAAGAAACAGCCACCAAAGGAGAAGAATTATCACCTGCACTTACACCAAGCAGAATAGCAACAGAAACTACGAAAATCGCTAATACTCTGTATTCTGCTTTTAAAAATGCCATAGCACCCTCAGCGATACGCGCCGCAATGTCAGCCATTTTTTGAGAACCTACGTCTTGCTTTGCTACCCATGCCGAACGCCAAGCCACATAGAGTAAACCGATTATACCAAAAATCGGTAGAGAGTAAACCAAGTTTTCCATACGTTATATTATATAGTTATAAGTTTTAAGTTGTGAGTCATGAGTTCTAAGTTATGAGTTTAGCATTGTAATATGTGAAAAAAGCATAGAATATTGTAAATTATGAAGTTATAAATAAAAAAACAAATCATTTAAGTTGTCCAAATTGAGTACTATATATTTGATAATCAATTTATAACTCATAACTCATTATTCATAACTCTAAAAAAAAGGTTTGCAAAGATAATGGAAGGAAAAACATTTAAAAATAATTTGTGAATATTTTGAAATTTGAGAAATCAGGTAATATTCAAAAACAAAAATAAACTAAAAAACCTTGTAAGATTTTTCAATCTTATAAGGTTTATTTTAGTAAAGGTAAGCATATTTTATCAAAAAATACTTCCTATGCCACTCAAAAATGTACCTGTAATACCTAATACTAACAAAACCACTCCTACTATGAGCAAAGGCAAAAGTATCACAATACCTATTGGAATAAGTACTAAGCCAACTATTACCAAAGCAAGCAAGCCACCTAAGGACTTTGATTTTCTATGATGTTGGATACTTTTTTTCGCTTTGGTAACTTTTTTATGTATCATTTTGGAGAGAGTTCGCTCTTTCCAAGATACGCGATGCTTTGTTGATTCATTGGTAACTTCTAAAAAATTCTCCACAGGTAAATCCATACGCTCATAAACTGCCGTAATTACAGGGAAAGAGGTATCGTGGGCCGCAAATGTTTGTTGATTCAATCCAATAATCAACAAAAGTAAAACAAAAAAAAGATAAGTTTTCATATAAAAGTAAATTTGACATTAGATAATTTTTATGTTTTTATTACTACTAAAATTTACGATATAGAGGAATAAAAAATACGAAAGGTTGCTTTTCAATCGTAAAAAATGATTTATTTTTTTAAATGACCCGATTTTTAGTTTATATCTTACCTAACTTTGAATCCTTAAAATTACTTCTTGATGAGAAAAAGCATTTCGCTTGATTTGAAAAGACTTATGGGGGTAGGTATGGTCATGCTTGGGGCGATTGGATTCAGTTCTAAAGCCGTGATAGTCAAACTCATGTACCGCTATGGCGTAGATACTATTTCTACCCTCATGTTGAGAATGGTATTTTCTATTCCTTTCTTTTTCTTAGTCATTCTTTATAAATACAAGAAAGCACCTTTCCATGCCCTTAGCAAAAAAGACAAGCTACTCATTCCTATTATGGGAATAGTGGGCTATTATGGCTCAAGTTTATTGGACTTTTTAGGCTTACAGTACATCAGTGCAGGTTTAGAAAGACTAATATTATTCATCTATCCCACTATTGTTATCTTACTTATGGCAGTTTTATTTAAGCAAAAAATCACTAAAAATCAAATTATTGCATTGGTAATGACTTATTTAGGAATTTCTCTGGCTTTATTAACCGATTTTTCTTTGAATAGTGCTAACTTCTTTTTAGGCGTTTCCTTGATATTTTCTTCTGCCCTTACCTATTCTGTTTATTTGATTGGGAGTGGTAGAATTATACCCAGAGTAGGCTCTCTCTTATACACTTCTTACGTAATGCTGGTGGCGACAGCCTGTATATTTATGCACTATCTTTTTGTCAAAGGTAGTGGCTTATGGGATTTCCCCAAAGAAGTCTATCAACTTAACATTTGGATGGCAATGATAGCTACTGTAGCCCCTGCCTTCCTTACAGCAGAGGGCATCAGGCTTATTGGCTCGGACAACATGGCAATCGTAGGTACGATAGGACCTGTTTCCACTATTGTCTTAGCCAATATTTTTTTAGATGAACCTATTGCTTTCTGGCAAGTGATAGGTACTTTATTTGTTCTTGCGGGCATCTTACTCATTGGCATCAAAAAGAAAGATAAAGCAATAGCGACTGTGGAAAATCAGGAAGACTTAGTGTAGCTGAGAATATTATCAGAAAATTAAATACTATACTTCTTGCGAAAGTGTTTTTTTATCGCCTCACCCCTGCCCCCTCTCCTTCTGAGAAGGAAAATAGGTACTTTCGCAAGAACTCTACTAAATAAATCAGGTCATTTTCTAAAAGTTTTTTAGTAATTCTATGCCTTTATTCTCAAATCTTGCGTATAATTACATTGACTAATTAACATTTCAACATTATTACTATTATGATATACCTAATGCTTTTGGACATCTATACTATTTTAGTTCCTGCAGGGATTGTAGTTATTTTTCTCGTTTTTATCTTTGCTTTGCTCAATGCCTTTCTGAAAAAAGCGGCACCGGGGACGGCTTTGGTCAAAACAGGTTTGGGCTTTTCGCACCCACAAGTTTCTACAAGTTCTTCTATTGTGATTCCCCTACTCCATCGCATAGAAACAATAGATTTGACGGTGAAAATTGTGAAAATTATCCGTAAAGGTTCAGACAGCCTTTCCTGCGCTGATGGGATTCGTGCAGAAGTAGAGGTAGATTTTTACGTCAAAATCAATTCAGTAGAAGAGGACATCAGGCGAGTGGCTACTACTATCGGTTGTGATAGAGCATCTAATTTGCAGACTATCAAAGAATTATTTGAAGCAAAATTTGCCGATGCACTCAAAACAGCAGGCTCAAAACTTACTTTTGACCAACTCTACCAAAATCGGCATCAGTTCAGAGATGAAATCCTCATAGCACTTGGACATACACAAGGGGGAGATGTGATACTCAACGGTTATCGCCTCGATGATGTGGCTATTCATTACTTAGAGCAGTTACCGCTTTCCAAGCACGATGAGAACAATGTATTAGATGCCAAAGGCATTAAGGAAATAGCACAACGCACCTCTGGTGAAGCAGAATCTGCCAACAAGCGATTGAGAGAGAGAGAAATCACCATTGCAGTTCAAAACCAAGAGGCACGTACCAAGCAGTTGCAAATAGAGCAAGATTTGAAAGAAAAAGAAGCTATACAACAAAGAGAAATTAAGGAAAGAGTTTCCAAAGAAAATGCCTTAGCAGAAAAAACTAAGCAAGAACAGGAATCTATCGAGCAACAGGCTTTTATAGAAAAAGAGCGAGCAGTAAAAATTGCAGAAGAGAAAAAACTCCAAGAAACCAGAGTAGTAGAGGCGTTGAGAGAAAAAGCCATTTTAGTTGCCCAACAGGAAAAAGAGCAAGCTGTTGAGATTGCTAAAATTCAGCGTGAAACTATGACGGCAGAGCAATTGAAGCAAAAATTGGCAATGCTGGAGGCAACAGCTAAGCAAGAAGCCTTAAAAATCAAAGCAGAGGAACAGGCTATTACAGTCAAAGCCATAGAAGTAGCCAATCGTCAAAAGCAAATAGAGGTTACTAATGCCGAAAAAGAAGCACAAGTGCAGTTAGCTAAAAACAATGTAGAAAGTGATACAGAAGCATACAGGCTCATGACTATTGCTAAGGCAAAAAAGGAAGCAGCAGAATTAGAACTCCAAGCGGCAGTAAATCAAGCCAAAGCTATTATGGAAATAGGTAATGCAGAAGCCAAAGCCTTAGCGGCAAAATTAGAAGCAGAAAATTCCATAGGCAGAAATGCTATGCTTTCTCAGGCTTTGGAAAAACTCATACCTTTATTGCCTCAAATCATTGAAAAACTTATGCTTCCTGCGGAAAAAATAGATAGCATTAAGTTTTTGCATATCAATGGATTAACCAACCAAAATGGAGAAGCAGCGACAAATGCACCTATTACAAGTACAGGGGGAGTCATTGGAACTTTGATGAACGTAAGTATGCTCCTACCCGTAATGAAAGAAGTAGTAAAGACATTAAAAACTGACAATGACCTCAGTAGTGTCTTAGAAAACCTTAAACAGTTACCGGGGGGAGAAAATCTACTTAAATACATTGAAAATTTTAATGAAAATGGGAAAGTAGAGCATGCTCAAACAGTAGAAGACGACGCTTTGAAATTCAGTAAGTAACAAAAAAATTAAGATTTTTTTTATTAACATTCAAGGAAAAATCGCTCCTCGAGTGCAGGTATGACTTTTCAAGGCAGTGTGTGTCTGACTTGGATTGATAAGTAATTTAACTTTTTTTGCCTTCTTTTAATTCCGTAGGAATGACCGCTTTGAAATGAATCATGAGAAATAATCATCAAAGTCCTATTAGGGACGTAACTAATTGATTATTAATTTTTATGTGCCGTCCCTAACGGGACTTTGATAAATCTGTTTGACTACTATCCACTACAAAGCTGTCGTGCCTACGGCACTGAATAAAAAACGTTTTAATTTGATTAGGTACTTATGTCAATATTTTCATAGTTATTTTGCAGTTTAACTCATTTTCATATTCACTGGGTCCCACTGTACTATTTTCTGCTCGAAAATACTCAGATTAGTAGCTAAGCAAGGTGCGGCGGCACGAAAGCCAAAAGCAGCATCTTGGGCTACGGGTTTACCTTCGCGAATAGAGGCAAAGAAGTTCTTAAAGTGGTCTAATCTATCATCGTATCCTCTTTCTGCTTTATAAATAATGTCTTCTACTTTTTTCCACTCTCTATCTTCTTTGCTGTACTTGGCATCGTATTGCTTGATAAATTCTTTTTGTACCTCCTCAGTAAAGGTAAAAAGGGAATCATAACCGCCGAAGTCTGGTGCCTTAGGAAGTGGGTTGCGTTTGACAACAAAATCATTCCAACCAATGTCTATCATTCCCTCAGAACCAATAATTTGCGTTTGATTCCTTCCCCCTGAGCCATCTACAAAGTTTACCTGTAAGACTGCTTGGAAGGCAGGGTGCTTGTCTGTTGCGGGGTATTCCATAATTGCGGAAACTACATCTGGCACATCGCGACCATCTTTCCAATACGCTAATTGGCCACTTGCAACAATCCTCGTAGGTCCGAGCGAGCCAGTGATGTAGTGCAAGCCAGAAAGCAAGTGAACAAACAAGTCGCCCGGTACGCCTGTGCCGTAGTCTTGGTAGTTTCTCCAACGGAAAAATCGCATAGGGTCAAATGCCACCTTGGAGGCATTACCCAAGAAACGGTCAAAGTCAATATTTTTTGGAGAGGCATCTGGAGGAATAGAATACTGCCATGCCCCCCCTGAACTGTGGCGGTTATAAGTAGCCATGACCATGTTAATCTGTCCAATCGTCCCTGATTCGTACAATTTTTTAGCCTCCGCCATCGCAATACTGCTTGTACGTTGGCTACCTACTTGCAATACTTTTCCTGTCTTTTTCTGTGCCTCTATGACCGATAATCCCTGCTCCAATTTATGCACCATAGGCTTTTCACAGTACACATGCTTGCCTTTGTTCATAGCATCAATTGCTATTTGACTATGCCAATGGTCTGGCGTACAAATCAATACAGCATCTATGTCTTTTCTCTCTAATACTTCGTGATAATCTCGCGTAGTAAATACATTTTTCCCATATTTGCGTTTCCCCTGCTCTATCCTTCCATCATACAAGTCGCAAATGGCGGCTAACTCAGTACCTTGTACTTTCAAAGCCGTATCTATATCATAATGCCCAATGATACCTAAACCAATTACAGCTAATCGTACTTTATCGTTAGCCGTATATTTTTTTTCAGTTTCCTGCTCCGCTTTAAGCTCTATTACCTTAGCATGACCGTAGTTTCCCAATGAGCCAGAAGCAAGTAAGGCAGAAGTTCCACCCAAAGCCTTTAAAAATTTTCTTCTTGAGTTTTTTGTTTCCCTTTTTTTCATATCTACATAGATTTTTAAATTTTTCTCAAAATTATATTCAAATTTGCAATTAAAAATCAACTTAATCAAATTGTTCATTTACCTATTTTTGGAAATTTGAAAAATGAAACATTTTACGAGTGTCAAAGATGTTACTAACATCTCAGCCTTAGTAGAAGAGGTACTATTTTTAAAACAACAACCCTACGCTTTCAAACACCTTGGCGAAAACAAAGTGTTGGGCTTAATTTTTATGAATCCCAGTTTGAGAACTCGACTAAGCACGCAACGCGCCTCCATGAACTTAGGAATGAATGTTATAGTCATGGATATTAACAAAGAAGGGTGGAAGTTGGAAAGCAGAGAAGGAGCAGTTATGGACGGAGATGCGGCAGAGCATGTAAAAGATGCGGTGGCTGTTATGGGGCAGTACTGTGATATAATTGGGATAAGGTCGTTCCCAAGTTTGGAAAATAGGGAAGATGACTATGCAGAAAATGTATTAAATCAATTTATCCGATATGCAGGCGTGCCTATAGTGAGCTTAGAATCCACTACTTTGCACCCTTTACAGTCTTTAGCTGACCTTGTTACTATCCAAGAATACAAAAAAACACCCAAACCCAAAGTAGTATTGACATGGGCGCCTCACCCCAAAGCCCTACCTCAAGCTGTGCCAAACTCTTTTGCTGAGTGGATGTGCAATGCAGAGGTAGATTTGGTAATTACTCACCCCGAGGGCTATGAGTTAGATGAAAAATATACTTGGAATGCAACCATAGAGTATGACCAAAAGAAAGCCTTTGAAGGAGCAGAGTTTATTTATGCCAAAAACTGGTCATCTTACAAACAATATGGAAAAATTTTGAGCAAAGACCGCAACTGGACGGTATCAGCAGACAAGATGAAACTTACAAATGAGGCTTATTTTATGCACTGCCTTCCGGTACGTCGCAATGTTGTAGTTGATGATGAGGTCATCGATAGTCCTCAATCTATCGTCATCAAGCAAGCAGCAAATCGCCTTTGGGCAGCCCAAGCGGTATTGAAAAAAATTTTAGAGCATACATAATTTTACATATCACTAAGCTATTTCATCAAAGTAAAGAGTAAAAAATACAAGTAGGCGTACTTTATAGAAAAATACCGTTCCTTATTCAACACTAACTATTCTATAAATATGAAAAAATTATTGCCTATTATTTTATTAGCTATCTCTTACTTAGAAGGGTTTTCTGTGCCTACACAAATTTCTGATTTTATCCGCATCGACCAATTTGGCTACCGTACAAAAGCAAAAAAAGTGGCTGTCATCATAAACCCCTTGGTAGGTTTCAATGCTAACCAATCTTTTAATCCCTCTGTTGCCGCTAACCAGTACCAAGTTCGGAAGTGGGATAATGACGAGGTTGTTTTTACAGGAACATTGGAAGTCTGGAACAATGGGGTTACTGACCCAAGTTCTGGAGATAGAGCATGGTGGTTCGACTTTTCTTCGGTCAATGCAGTAGGGAGTTATTATATCTATGATGTAGGAAATAGGGTTGGCTCTTTTAAGTTCGATATTAGAGATGATGTATATAGTGATTTGCTCAGAGTTGCCTTGCGAATGTTTTATTATAACCGTTGTAATGCAGAAAAAAAGTTAGAACATGCAGGGGTAAACTACGTAGATGGGGCTTCTTTTGTAGGGGCAGGGCAAGACAGAGAGGCTCGCTCTGAAAGAGATAGGAACAATCCCGCTACTGCCAAAGACCTTAGCGGCGGCTGGTGGGACGCAGGAGATTACAACAAATATACTACTTTTGCCCACAGTCCTATGCACCAACTTTTAGAAGCGTATGAGCATAACCCAACTATCTGGGGGGACAACAACAAAATCCCTGAGTCTGGTAATGGAATCCCTGACCTGATAGATGAAGTAAAGTGGGAACTCGACTGGCTAAAAAAAATGCAACTCCCCGAAGGCAATGCCCTCATTAAAGTTGGGAATTTAAAAGATACTGACGGACCGCTTCCACCAAGTACAGACAGAAGACCAAGATATTACTATCCTAATGGATGCTCGTCGGCAACTATCTCATTAGCAAGTATTTTTGCCCATGCCGCTATTACTCTTAAAACCATTCCTGCCTTCATTGATTATGCTAACGACCTTCAGCAAAGAGCTATTAGTGCTTATCGGCACTATAACATGAATCCTAAGCAAACTGACTGCGACAATGGCAACATACAAGCAGGCGATGCAGATTGGGACATCAAAACACAAGAAAAAGTAAAAATTCAAACGGCAGTTTATCTTTATGCACTTACAGGAGAAAATACCTACAAAGAAACTGTAGAAAAGGAATATAGAACAGTAGTAGATGAAATTGTTTGGTGGGGACCTTATAACGTAACAGTAACAGAAGCACTGCTCTATTTTACTCGCCTACCCAATGTTTCTAACGAAATAGCCAATGCCATTAGGAACAGTAAGATTCAAGCTACCAACCAAGACTTTTACAAGTGGAATACCAAAGACCCTTATCGTGCCTTTATGCGAAATGAAACTTATCATTGGGGAAGCCTGAATACAAGAGCCAATACAGCTATTCTCAATATGAACATGATTACTTACAATCTCGACCCTGCTAATCATGAAATTTATCGACAGCGTGCTGAGGAGATATTGCATTATTTTCATGGAGTAAATCCCCTGAACACGGTTTATTTGAGCAATATGCCTATGTATGGAGCAGAAAAATCTCTCAATGAAATTTATCACTCTTGGTTTAAAGATGGCTCGGCTTGGGATAATCCTCAATCCGCCAAAGGAGGTCCTGCCCCGGGATATGTACCGGGAGGTCCTAATAAAGATTATAAACCTGGGCAAGGTAGTTGTATTTTATCGCCGCCTTGTAACCAACCAGTGCAGAAATCTTACCGAGATTGGAACGGGATATGGCCCGATGCAAGCTGGGAAGTTACCGAACCCGCTATCTACTACCAATCAGCTTACATCAAAGCACTCTCTTATTTTGCTACTGCCTCTAATACTGATTTGCCTTTACCCTCCAATACTATACCCACAGGAGTAAAAAAAAACGAAATTCCAGAAAATCAACTAAAAGTATTCCCTAATCCAAGTAAAAACAAAGTACAAATTCAGTTTATTACCTCCAAAAGTGAAGATACTAACATTAGCATTACAGATGTTACAGGAAAAATTTTAAAGGAAATTAATTACACTTTTACC
Organism: Thermoflexibacter ruber; assembly: GCF_900113045.1. Lineage (GTDB taxonomy): Bacteria > Bacteroidota > Bacteroidia > Cytophagales > Thermoflexibacteraceae > Thermoflexibacter > Thermoflexibacter ruber. The sequence goes on along the minus strand of NZ_FONY01000006.1, from coordinate 60,031 downwards.
GCACAGGAAGCTAATTGTGAGATAGAGATTAGTCAGTTCTCGAGAGGAATTTACCTTATTCATCTTGCTACGAATCAGCTATACGGAGTAAAAAAATTAGTAGTAGAATAAGATAAAAATAAAACCTACCAAGCAAAACTGCATGATAGGTTTTATTTTTATGTTTTAGCAACGCTAATAAAAACCAACTTATTTCTGCACTACAAATCTTTTTTGATAGGTATTTGTCCCTGTACTAATCTGCAAGATATAAGTTCCTTCACTGAGTACCTCTACCTCTATCTTTTCTTCATATAACCCTGTGCTTGATTTTATTTCTTTCTCAAATACCCTCTGTCCTATGGTATTGATAATAGAGAGGTTCGCTTTCTTGCTTGTTTTTTCTATAAACTGAATGACAAAACTTCCCGTATTGGGATTAGGGAAAAGGTTGAGTTGTAGTGCTGACAACTCATCTTCTGTTCCTAAAACAATAGAAGGTCTTGCCGTTACTGTAAATGAAAAATCACTTCTCCTACCCAAGTTGTCAAAAGCAAGTACTCTGAAGCTATATACTGTTGCGTTTTCAAGCCCTGTTACTAAGAACTTTTCCTCATTGGTAGTGCCTACATGTTTCCAAGGCTGATTAGGAGCAAGCATATAAATTTCATACTGCATATTTAGTCCAGTTACTACTACTGGGTCCCAAGTAAGCAACACTTGCCTGCTGCCTGCTTGTGCCTTCAACTTGTCAGGAGGATAAAGCGAAGGAAGCCCCACTTGTATATTTACCCTTGCAGTATTAGACAAACTCATACCTGTAGTCCTGTCTGAGGCTCTCCACTCAAAAAAGTCATCACCCGCATAATTCAAGTTAGGCACATAGTTCAGGCTAATATTAGCCACAGAGATTTCTTGGTTGAGTACTACATCTACGTTATTATTTTTCAGTTTACCATTATTTGGTAAAGAAGTAATAATGATTCGCTGCAATGGGTCGCTTTCTATATCAGTATAGGCTTCTTCAAAAGGATTGCTAAAGAGTTGTAAAGAACCATTGATAATAATTTGGCGATTAATATTGGTAACTACTGGGGGGTCATTGACAGGAACTACATTGATAATTTGTGTAATTGTAGGAACGCTGTTGGTAATTCCATCACTTGCTATGATGGTGAGTGTACGCGGGAGGTTACTTGGGTTTTCACTTGTATTGACATAAGTAACACTCCTAATAGCCGTTTGATAATTGGCTACAGAAGACACTCCCGTCAAGGTTAATGTACCTGTAATTGGGTCCCAAGAGCCTGTAATACCTAACTGATTGGTAAAGCCCAAGACATCTTGGTTAGCAAAGTAGTTAGTAGTAATTTGTATGGTTGCTCTAACTAAGTTAATATTATCTAAATCAATAATAGCAAAATTGTTAGGGAACGGGAAGATGCCTTTAGGTGCTTCATTCTCTACATAGGTCTGAGCATCAACAGGAGTATAAGTGATAATAGGAGCATTATTTACAGAAATCACTTTGATAGTTCTGCTTTGCAAATTGCTATTCAAATCTCCGTCATTTACTCTAAAAGTAATGGTTCTATCAGTTGTGTTAGGGTCGTTGCTCAGGTTGAGATAACTTACACTTCTTAAAGCTGTTTGATAGTTTGCTTTAGAAGATGAACCAGACAGCGTAAGCACACCTGTTGTGGAGTTAAAAGACCCTGTAATGCCTAATTGATTAGTAAAAAATAATAAATCTTCTCCATTTTGGTAGCCGCTTGTAATAGCTATTGTTGCACTTTCCATGTTGTCATCATCTACATCAGCTATCGTAATATTAGAAGTGATGATTTTTAATAAATCTCCCTCTGTATAAGTCAAAGGTGTACTTTCTATATTTGCCAATACAGGAGCGTCATTGACGGGAACTACATTAATATTTATCGTTAGTATATTACTAAGGTTATTAGTTGATTGTCCATCATTTGCTCTAAAAGAAACAGTGCGAACCAAATTGCTTGGATTTTCACTTGTATTTTTATATGTAACACTTCTTAGGGCAGTTTGGTAATTTGCCTTAGAAGATGAACCAGACAATGTAAGCACGCCAGATGTTGCATTCCAAGAGCCTGTAATGCCTAACTGATTGGTAAATTCTAATACATCTTGTCCGCTTTGGTAGTTACCCGTAATGCTTACCGTAGCACTTGACATATTCGTATTGTCCACATCTGTAACTTCTATCGTGGAAGTGATAATAAGAGGTGGGTCATTTTCTGTATATGTAATCGGAGAAACACCGATATTATCAAGTACAGGTGGGTCATTGACAGGAATTACACTAATTTGAAACGAACAGAGGGTCGTACTTTTTATATTAGCCACAGTTCCGTCAGGGAAGCCATTATCAAAAAATTGTGCAGTAATAGTGCGATTTCCTCCTGTGGGGTTTTCGCTTTCATTTTTAAATTTAATGCGAGCAAGTATAGCTTCGTACACAGTAATTAGGTCGACTCCTGTAATAGTCAGTGTACCTGTAGCGGCGTTCCAAGTGGCAGTAAGCGTACCGGGAAGAGGTATAGCATCATCATCATACAAAAGTTCATCTTCTCCGTTGCGGTATCCTGTAGTAATTTTAAATTCTGCTTTTGACAGGTTAGCGTTATCTATGTCATTAATATCTACGGGACTGGGGAAGATAGCAAGCGTATTATCTCCTTCTGTAAAATTAGCAATAGTAGTAGGACAGCCTGCATCTAAGGTAGGTGCGATATTAAAGTTTGCATTAATATTTACGGTAAATACTGCATTATTGCTCAAATTATTTGCTGCTTCTCCATCATCTACTTGGAAGGTAAACGTCCTATCCGTTCCTGTGGGTGTAGCAGAGGAATTTCTGTAAGCAAAACTCCTAATCAGTGCTTGATATGAGGCTAAAGGAGCGGTGCCAGTAAAAGTCATAGCGGCACCTACGGCGGAGCAGGTTACGCCAGCAGGGCAAGTAAAAGTAATAATGTCTTCGCCTGCATTATAGCTACCTATATTTAAAGTCATACCTGCTAAGGTAGTATTATCAGAGTCAGTAATTGTAGCTGAGGAGGCTACAGTAACAGCTGAGGCTAACTTGTTGTAGGTAACGCTGCTTGTGGCAGGGCTAATGACAGGAGCATCATTAACAGAAACCACATTAATCGTACAATCTACATCATTACTGTTCAATGCCGCATCTCTCACCGTAAATCTGATAGTTCTTGGGGTAGTATTGGGGTTTTGGCTACTATTGCTAAACTGCACTGCTTGCAAAGCCGCTGCGAGTTGGGCATGAGTAGCACTATTTACGTTTAAGGTTAGTGTACCTGTGCCAGCGTTATAGCCCGCAGAAGTAACAGGATTTCCCATAATGGTAGTAAATGACAATATATCGCTTGCCTGTACGTTGGTAATACGAACAGTGGCTGTTGTCAATGAAGTATTATCAGGGTCATTTACAGTAATAGCAGTCAAAATATTTACAGCTGCGCCGTCTTCTGTGAAAGTAGTCCCTGAGCAAACCTGCCCTGAAAGCGTAGGGGCATCGTTTACTGCGGTAATATTTATATTTCTTGTTTGCGTATTGCTCTGTTTGACTCCATCTATTACCCTAAAAGTAACAGTTCTTATAGAGGTATTAGGATTATCGCTGTTGTTGTAATAAGTTACTGCACTCAAAGCGGCTTGTGTGGCAGCGGCAGTGCCTGTGCCTGCTACATCAGGGGTAATAGTCATTGTGCCGGTGGCGGCATTGAAAGTACCAGAGAAAGCAACCCCTCCATAAGTTCCATTGACAAAGCCTAAAATATCTTGCCCATTTTGGTAGTTGCCAGTAATCTGCACAGTAGCACTCGTTAGCGTACCCGGATAGGTTACTGTGATATTGTTAGTAATATTTACTGTAGGATTAGTGGAAGGGTCTCCCGCTCCTTCCGAATAGTTAATTGCTTGGGGTTCTATATTGGCTAAGATAGGGTCTGAAACTGCTCCATAAATAAATTCTTGCTGATTTCTTGGTGTAGCTGCGCTGAGGTCGGTTGTTAGCCCTGTAACGGTATGTGTAGTAGCTATTGTATTTACCGTTCCTACTTGGAAAGTAAACCGCCTATCATCTCCATCTGCTACTCTGGCATTATTCCGCAATCGCCTTGCTACAGCGAGGGCAGTAGGGCTACCACTCAAAGGAGGGTTGGGAACAGTGTTCGTGGTATAAGTGTATACTGCATCGTAAGTGATATTGTCTGTTCCTGTAAAAATACCAAAATAGCGCGTATCAAAATTGCCCATTTCTGTTGGTAGAGTAGTATTATTAGGCGAAGCATCTACCCTATAAATATGCAGTACATTAGAAGTTCCAGCAGTTACGTTCACGCCGAATGTACTTGTGCCTGCGGGAGGATAGTTGAGTGTAAGGCTGGTACCTCCATAGACAAAATTACTTGCATTCCCAATAGGAGCCCCCGAGAGTACTTGGGTAACGCCACCAATAGGTCTTAATGGTGGCTGTGTAGCTAAGGTTCCTGTATCGTCATAGTCAGGGACATCGTCAAAGGTATAGGTCATGAGGTTGGTTACGCTATTGTTACACATATTGGTGCGAACTGTTGTTTCATTCCTTCCTGAATTAGACAGTCGGATATGGTCTATCTGCCCTGCAAAAAGGAAGTCTGCATCGGGTAGAGTATTATCATTTAATAATTCATCTGGACGCATACCAATAAAAACATTAGTTTCTACATCACCTGCTGCTATTGCTCCATAAGTTGCACCTGCAATGATGCGTCCCCCAATATCTACTGTGGGCAAGGTAGAAGCAGCAATACCTACGTTTAAGGTTTCTGTAGGACACCCCATTCCTACACCAGCAGGTCTTGTCCTTAGTACATTGGTACTTGAAGTAATAGCAACCCCATTGACAAGCATTTGTGTACTCAAATTATCACCTACCGCGTCATCATTAATGATGGCAGAAAGGTGATACCACACATTTGGCTGTAAGGTAAATGGGAAAGAGAAATCCCAAAATCTGCCTCTGTTCTCACTTACTAAACTACAACTTCCTCCTCCATTGTTAAAGTCCCCGCTGTTATCTCTGATTGTAATTACAAGGTGATTAGCAGGGATATTTAATGCCCCCGTACTTCCACTCCACCAAAGGGCTTTCTGGGTACGAAATGGTGGCGTAGTGGCAGGATTAGGAAAAGCAGGTGCGCCAGAGGAAGCCTCATCATTGGCAATAGTAATTAAAAAAACTGCTTTTGTTACATTATCGAACTTGAACCAGCCTTCCATGCGCAAATCCTCGGAAAACAGCACATTTACATCTTCTCCTGACTGTAAGTAACCCGTAGTGCCGTTGAGTTGTACTGCACTTCCTGAACCCTGAGCCAAAAGACCCTGAGCAGGAAAAAATAAAATGGAAATAAAGAGTAAAATTAGGTGTAAAAGTATCTTTTTCATAAGTGTCAGATTGTTTAGGTTTAGGTACACTGATTAAAAAAATGCGTATGTATTTTTATAGATTTATAGTTCTTGGTTTGTCGTTTATAAAGTTTGAAAACGAAAACTTAACGAAAAAGTGATAATTAGAATTGTAATTTTCTTGCAAATTATATCATTTTTCATGGAAATAAAAAAATTAGTAGAAATAATTTGCGATTTTATACTTGTTAAATTCCTAATGATTGCGCAAGCAATGGACAGGTTTGTTGGAAAGTATGCTGTATCGCTTGGAGAGTAGCTAATAAATTCTCTTCGGTTTCGTTCTCTAACTCATTGTTTTTTAGCTTTATGTAAAACTCTGAAACGATACTATACAGGGCAGATGCACCTATAGTTCCTGTTAAGCCTTTCAAAGTATGGACATGGCGAGCTAACTGTACCTTGTCTTGCAAGTGAATACTTTTGTGAGCTTCCTTTATCAAATTTTCTACATCTTCTTTAAAAGACTGATAGAGAGAAGCTATGTACTTTTGATTGTTTTTTGACAAAATTTTGATTTTCTCTACAGTTTTTATATTTATCAAATTAATTTCTTCGTGATTTGATTCTTTTTTAAGATTCATTTTTTCTAAAAGAGCGTTTTTTTCTGTATCGCTTTCATTGTTGCTTGACGATACTTTATCTGCTAACCAATAAGCCATTTTTTCATAGAGTAAATCAGGAACAATTGGTTTGGCGAGATAATCGTCCATGCCTTGTGCAAGGTAGTTTTGAACTTCCGCTTCCACTGTGTTGGCACTTAGCCCAATGATTATAGGTGATTTAGATACTTTTTCTTTAATTTGGCGGGTAGCCTCCAGCCCGTCCATAACAGGCATCAATATATCCATAATTATTAAGTCAAAAGATTTTTCCTTTGCTAATTGCAAGGCTTCTGCCCCATGATTGGCTATTTCTACTACGCAGCCTTTTTCCTCTAACATAATTTTGATAATTTCTTGATTGACTTTTTTATCTTCTGCAATTAGCACTTTTGTTTCAAGAAATCTGATAGAAGAAAAATCCATCTTTTGTGTAAGTATTTGCGGTTGGGGCTTAGCTTCTTTTTGTACTGGAATAGTAAACCAAAATGTACTTCCTTGATTTTCAATACTTTTTACTCCTATTTCTCCTTTCCAGAGCGTAACTAATTCCTTGCAAATAGCCAAACCCAGCCCTGCTCCTTCATTTTTACCTTCACTTTTGTTTTCTACCTGATAAAAATGCTCAAAAATAGCTTGTTGATGCGATTGGGGAATACCCTTTCCTGTATCAGATACACTGATTTTGAGCCAATAGTGCTGACTTATCTCGTCTTTATTGAGAATCTCCACTCTCAAACTAATTTTTCCCTGATGAGTGAACTTAATAGCATTGCTGAGCAGATTAGTTAGCACTTGCAAGAGTTTGGTTTCATCTGCCTTGATGTAAGCAGGTACGTTGTCATCTACATCTGCAAAAAAATGCAAGTGTTTTTGCATAAGCAGGGGAGCGAAAAGTTGTTTCAGGTTTCTAATTAATCTTTGAAGATGAAATGCTTTGGTGTTGAGTACTACCTTGTTTGCTTCTATTTGAGAAAGCGTCAAAATATCATTCAGTATATTCAGCAAGTTTTGGCTACTGTCCAAAATAGCTTTGGTGTAGATAGCCTGCTTAGCAGTAAGCGAAGTACTGGTCAAGAGGTGTGCCATACCAATAATGCCATTCATGGGAGTACGGATTTCATGCCCCATGTTTGCCAAAAAATTAGATTTTATCTTTAAGGCTTGTTCGGCTATTTCCTTTTCTCTCTGTATTTTCTCTATTTTTTTTCTCTCTGTTATGTCCCTCACTACCGCCTGAACTACTTGATGGTCTGCGTATTTGGAGAAGGTATTGACTATCTCTACGGGTACTAAGTTACCTTGCTTGCTACGCAAAGTAGTTTCATAAGACAGCGATTTTTCTTTGAGAAGGATTTGTATTCTTTCTTGAAGTACCTCTCTGCTAAGTAAGGGTTCTAAATCGCGGATTTTTTGCCTTAAAAATTCCTCAGGCGTATAGCCAAACATTTGACAAGCTATCTGATTGACTTCTATGAGTTCAGGAAGCCCATTTTCAAGGATTTCAAAAATAAAAATGGCATCATAACCACTATTAAAAAGTTCCCTGAACTTAGCTTCCGAAGACTGCAAGGCTCTCTCTGCGGCTACCCTGCTACTCACATCGCGAGAAGAGGTCTGCAAATTGAGCACTTCCCCGTCCTCATCAAAGATATATTTAAAAATACTATCTACCCAGATGTAATTACCAGCACTACACTTAAAGCGATGTGTTAGATGCACTTCTTTGATATTTTGACTTACCTGTTCTTGTGAGGCTATCTGGACAGGGTGAATGTCGTCAGGATGGAAAAAGTCAACCAAATTTTTCCCGTAGAGGTATGTCCTTGAATAGCCCGTCAGTCTTTCCGAAGAAGGACTAAGATAGGTAATAACCCCCTCAGGCGTACAAAGAGAAATCATTTCTGCGGAATTGTCTGCCAATAAGCGTAATTTTCGTTCACTTTCTGCCAGTTCATCTCTACTTTTGACAAGTTGTTTAAACAATTCTTCTACTTCCTCTACCGACTGTCGCAGGGCTTTTTCCATTTTGAACTGTTCGGTAATATCTCTGGCTACACTCACGGTCATGGTTACTTTTCCTTCGGCATCTTTAATGGGAGATTTTACTGTTTGGAATATTCTCTCCTGCCCATCATAACGCCTCAACGACTCGCTGGTGGTAATGCTCTGTCCTGTTTCAAAAATATACTCATCATCTTGATTATGCCTTTGTTCTATAGCTTTATTCTCAAAAATTCCTTCCGAAAACTTAGAAAACTGCTCTAAACTCATCTGATAAAAATCATGAAAGGCTTGGTTTGCCCAGACATATTTTGAGCCTCTTTCTTTGACGATGATATGCTCTTCCACTGCATTCAATATCTGTCTATACATCTCCTCTGCTTTGCGAAGTTCGTCCTCGTAAGCTTTTTCTTTTGTAATGTCAGCAATAGCTATGCCTACTGCCCAAATCTTTTCCTGCTCGTTGTAGATGGGTGTATAACTGTAAGCATTCCACTTTTGCCCACCATAAGATTTTTCGATGACTTTTACTCTTTCCCCGCTCAAGGCACTATTGAAACTATACTTGAAACTATCTAAACGGCTTTTACTGGTAAAAAACTTATCAAATAAAACACCTTTTTCCAAAGTAAGGTTAGCAAAAGTCTTGGCTAAAACTTTTGCTATGTTATTGAATATCATCACTTTTTTATCAATAGAAAGAATAATAATACCCTCTTCGGTACTATTCAGAAATGCCTTCATGTAGCGTTCGGAATCTTCTAAGGCAGTTTGACTTTTTTCTAATGCTTCCCAGCTATTTTGTAAATTGGAAAGTAGTTTGATGAAAGGTAGATGAAAAGCAAGTGTTATTGACATAAGAGCTAAAGCCGCAATACAGAAAGCGTAAGCCGTATATAAAGAATCCTCCAAAGAAAAAGCCATAAAACCCAAAAATGCTACATTAAACAAAGTAAAAATGAGTATTAGGCGAAAACTACGAATGCAAAAAGAAAGAGCTACGCAAACAATAAGGTATTGTAGCTGATACAAATAATTTAATTGATTGATGTAAAGGCAGAAGGAAAAAAATATAGCTAAGGTAAAGATATGAACATAAAGCCACAGGTAAGCTACCTTATCATTTATCTTTTGCTGAGCGAAAAAATATACCCATAGCACACTTTCTAAAGCAAAAAAATAACGCACTACTAATGAGTCCTTTGCATCTAAGAGCCAAAAACTACATAAATGACCTGCCAAAGGAATCATCAACGCTCCAAGAAGTAAGATAATCTTTATAACTTGCCAATCTTGTTTTTGGATATTATTTGAAAAAAACATATTTTTATCCGAATATTAAACAATATTACTTTAAAAAGTTAATTTTGTTATAGTATTGTATTTTCCTATTTTGCTAAAACTACAAATTTTTGTTGTTATATTATCCAATAAGCATGAACAATTTAAACTTTAAACAGCGATTAAGGATAATTTTTAGCTTAGTATTTACTACTATTATCTTTGGCGTTTCTGGGCTTATTTATGACTATTTGCAAACTTCTGAGAAGGTTATTCACTTGGAATTAGCCAATCAGATGGAACAGTCAGTAACTTCCTTGAGTTTTCATGCCCTCAACTACGCAGACGGAGAGCGTACTGCCATAGTAGATATTAACAATGATATGAATGACTTTGATAGTTATTTCAACACACTGAAGCAAGGGGGGAAAGTTACATTTAGAAATATAGAAACACAAGTTGAACCGTTCTCTGATACAAAAAGTTTAGATATTCTCTCTCAATTGGAGGCAGAGTGGATAGGTTATAAAGAAAATCTTTTGAAAATTACTAATAGTCGCCCTGACAGAATAGACCTCAACGCCCAAAAATATATTGTTAATAATGTAAGCAAAATTAGAAATATCATTGATAGCCTAAGCGACCACTACTACCAACTTATCCAACAGTATAACAATAGGCATCTTAAATACTTACTTACTTTATTAGTAGTCTTGTTATCCATTTTTGCCATTAATCTTTATGCTATTTTTAGTTTCGTTATCCAACCTTTGCATCAGGTTTCCTCTCTTAGCCAACGCATTGCCAAAGGAGAATTAGTAAAATATGCTAACAAAATCCAAAACAATGAAATAGGTACAGTTTTCAGTGGTCTAAATGACATCAGCGAAGGTTTAGAAAAAATTACTTCCTTTGCTGATAAAGTGGGAAAAAGCGATTTCAATGCCCAATTAGAGTTACGCAGCGAAAAAGATGTACTGGGCTATGCGCTGCTTGCCATGCGAGATAACCTCAAAAAAGCCAATGAGGACGAGCAGAAAAGGAAGTGGACTACCGAAGGACTGGCAAAGTTTGTTAGTATTTTGCGTCTGGACAATCAAGACCTCAAGCAGTTAGCCGATAAGATTATCAGCAACTTAGTCAAGTACTTAAATGCCAATCAGGGCGGAATTTTTCTTTATAACGAAGATAAAGATACCTTAGACCTACTTGCCTGTTATGCTTACGAGCGAAAACGTTACATAGAAAATAGTGTTCCCGTAGGAGACGGACTGCTTGGGCAGGCTTTTTTAGAGAAAGACATCATTTATCTCAAAGAAGTCCCAGATGGCTATGTAAGCATTACATCAGGACTTGGGGAGGCAACCCCTTCACACCTCTTAATTATTCCGCTGAAAATCAATGATAAAGTATATGGTGTAATAGAAATAGCTTCCTTTGAGGATTTTCAAGACTACCAAAGAGAATTTTTGGAAAAAACAGCAGAAAACATCGCATCTACCATCGCTACTGCCAAAATCAATGAAAAAACAGCCCGCTTGCTTAGAGAAAGCCAAGAGCAGTCAGAAATGTTACGCGCTCAAGAAGAAGAAATGCGCCAAAACGTAGAGGAACTTATCGCTACCCAAGAGCAGATGAAACGCAAACAAGAAGAAGTAGAATTTGTCAATCAAAGACTCAAGACCAATGAGGCTATTCTCAAAAAGTCTATGGAAAAAGCCAAAAAACAAGGCGAAGAACTACAAATGGTAAACAGAGCATTGGAGCAGAAGCAAGAAGAAATGCAACAAAAAGTAGCAGAATTGGAAAAAGCCAAAGCCGAGATAGAAAAGCTAAAGGAAGAAGAACAGAAACGCACCAAGCTCTTAGTAGAACAACAGAAAAAACTCATGGTCAAGTTTATGGAAGATTTTAAAAATAAGGAAAGAAACCTCAAAGAACAGTTAGCACAAAAAGAAAAGGAAATAGAGGAACTGAAAAACAAAAGCTAAAAACAAAACCTCACTTTCTTAATTTTTCATTTCTGCCTTTCGCATAGGCATTGCATCTATGATAGCAAATAATTCTTCACTGGTCAAAATAGTATTTTTCCTATACTTTTCTCCACCGTCTTTCCCAATGAGTACTACAGTAAAGTTATCTTTGCTTATCCTAAACTTCTCATATAATTTCTTACAAGTATGAAAATCAAGGTTTTGATGCGTAGGGCTAATGCCACGATTTTCAAAAAAGGAAAATACTATCAGATGTCTTTCTGCAAAACCTGTGCTTGCCTTTGCAATTATGCTCATTTGCTGTTGATAATCAAGGGTTTTATCCGAAGTAGCAAAAACCAGCAGCAGACGATTTTTCCAAATATATGGCTGTAAAATATCCTCTGATTGACTAAAAGTCAGCATAGGAATACATAACAATAATGCTACCGTTTTAATAATTTTGCTCATGCCTATAAAACTCCAAAATACAAATTATGTTTGTTAAACCTAATTAAAAGAAAAAACGTTAGATTAATAGATTCCTGATAACATTATGCCCTCTTATTATCATCATAGTTTTTGGAGTTTGCTAATTGCGTGTTGCATATTTAGCCATCTGCTTTCTGCACAACCCCAATCGCCGTTTGCAGAAATAGACAAGTTTGTGCTTACTATCCCTGAAAACCAAACCAAAGACATTAACTTGCTTGCTAAAACACTCTCCAAACCAGCTAAAAACGACTTAGAGAAGGTTCGTGCTGTTTATAAATGGATTACGCACCACATAAGATACGATTGGGATACCTTCCAGCAAAAGTCTATTACCGACCAAAGTGCAGAAAAAATACTACAAAGCCGTTTAGCAGTATGCGAAGGTTACGCCAACCTTTTCAAAGCGCTTTGCGAAGCATTAAATATTCCCTGCGAGGTGGTGAGTGGATATGCCAAAGGCACAGATTACCAAGTAGGAGAGCCTATTGACGAGCCAAATCATTCTTGGAATGTGGTTAAAATTGCAGGAAAATGGCATCTTACCGACTTAACATGGGGAACGAATGACAGAAACAATCGCATGAACGATTACTATTTCCTGCCTGCTCCAGAAAAACTCATCTATACGCATTTTCCTGAGCAGAGCAAATGGCAATTATTACCTTCTCGCTTGACCATGTATGAGTTTGAGCGAAAACCTTTGGTATATCCTGCCTTTTTTGATATGCCGCTGAGCAACCTAAGCCACAAGGAAGCTATTATCAACGCTTCCCAGGCAGTCATTTACTTTACATTCAGTACCCCTGCCAAAAATCAGCTTGCTGCTACTTTAAAGTCTGAGGAAGAAGTCATAGATTTAGAAGAGAATATTAGTAGAAAAAACAACCAAGTAAGCATCAAAATAGATAGCCTCAAAGCAAATCAAACGTATGAATTAAATATCTATGGAGCAAGCACGGATTCTTGCCAAATGCTTGATTTGTTGGTAACTTACTACATTGATACAGGCAAGAATAGCTTGAAATATGTCTGCAATACTCAATCAGACTTTAAGTTGGATACCTTGACAAAGATGCCTTATTGGTTTATGTTTAAATTTATAGAATACGCTCAAAAAGAGCATTATTTTAAGTTGGAAAAGTTACTCAAAGAAGGTATTAGCCTTTATCCCAACAATAAGTGGCTATACTTTCGCTTAGGAGATTTGTATGAAAAACTAAATTTGATAGAAAAAGCCATTTTTGCTTATCAAAAAGCCATAGAACTCGCCCCAGACTACTACGAGCCTCATTACAACTTAGGAGTACTGTATTACAATCAAGCGATTGACGTTTATGACTCTTGGAGAAACCTCAACCCCAATGAAAATCAAAGCAAAGAAATGAAAAAAGAGTTGGTCAATCTCCTTACCAAAGCGAAGCCTCACGTCGTCAAAGCACTCGCTCTGCAGCCTGATAAACCTCAGTTGGAAAAAGCACTAAAAAATATTAATCATTTTGTGAATTAGTACATTTTCCTTTTCATTTGCTTATTGTTTTTCCTAATTCTTTGTATCATTGCAAAACTTTTTAACATTTGGGATTAACAAAAAATGAAAATTGCCCTACATAGCCGTTCTTTTGAGCAACACAAATTCCCTTTTATACAAACTGTCATCGAGGAACTGCTCCAAAGAAAGGTAGAAATTTCTCTCTCTAAAGATTTTAAGTCTTACTTGGATAGAGTAAACTATCATTGTCAGTATAAAAATATTTTTTCTTCTTACAAAGAATTAGCAGATACAGACCTGCTCATAAGCATAGGTGGGGACGGCACCCTATTGGAATCTGTTACCTTAGTCAAAGACACAGAAGTGCCTATTTTAGGTATCAATACAGGACGTTTGGGCTTTCTTGCTACTGTTTCTAATGACAAAATCAAGGAAGGAATAGATGCTATTTTCAATGGTTATTATACTTTTGATGAGCGCACGCTGATTAGTTTGGACAGTTCCAACGATGTCTTTGGAGAATTAAATTTTGGCTTAAATGAATTTACAATCAGCAAGCGCGATATTGCTTCCATGATTATTGTGCATACTTACATAGATGGAGAGTATTTGAACTCTTACTGGGCAGACGGATTGATTATAGCTACGCCCACAGGCTCTACTGCATACGCTATCAGCGTAGGAGGTCCCGTAGTCCTGCCACATTCAAGTAGCTTTATCATCGCCCCTATCAGTCCACACAACTTGAACGTAAGACCTTTGATAGTTTCTGATAATTCCGTACTTTCCTTTGAGGTAGAGGGAAGAAATAATAATTTTTTAGTTTCTTTGGACTCCCGCTCTCAAATAGTGGAGGCAGGCGTGCAGTTAGCCGTAAGAAAGTGTGATTTTAAAGTCAAGTTGCTACGCCTCAATGGAGAAAATTTTTTGACTACTCTACGACAAAAACTCAACTGGGGGCTGGACTCGAGAAATTGATATACTAACATAGCTATCAAGTCTTAATACTTAATATTTTAAATCAAACAAGTAACTTCATTTACAATTTATAACATAGAACTGTTATGTATAATTTATTAAAAGGGAAAAGAGGCATCATTACTGGCGCATTAGACGAAAACTCTATTGCATGGAGAGTAGCCTTGAAAGCAAAAGAAGAAGGGGCAACCTTTACCTTAACCAATGCTCCTATCGCACTTAGAATGGGTAAAATCAAGCAGTTAGCTGATGAATGTAATACTATTGTGATTCCTGCTGATGCAACTTTGGTTGAGGACATAGAAAAACTCTACCAACAATCTATGGAACACTTAGGCGGAAAAATAGACTTTCTATTGCACTCTATCGGCATGAGCCCCAATGTACGAAAAGATAGACCTTACAACGACTTAAACTATGACTGGTTTCTGAAAACCTTAGATATTTCTGCCCTGTCTTTCCATAAACTAATGCAAGTAGGCGAAAAAGCCGATGCTTTGAACGAAAAAGCTTCTATCGTGGCACTTTCTTACATAGCTGCCCAGCGTACTTTCCCTGACTATGGCGACATGGCACAAGCAAAAGCCATGCTTGAGTCTATTGCACGCAGTTATGGATACAAACTTGGGAAAAGCAAGAAAATCCGAGTCAATACTATTTCACAGTCCCCTACCCCTACTACCGCAGGTACAGGCATCAGTGGCTTTGATGTCTTTTTGGAGTATGCAGAAAAAATGTCCCCTTTGGGCAATGCGACCGCAGATGACTGTGCTAATTATGTCATTACTCTTTTCTCTGACCTGACCGAAAAAGTTACTATGCAAAACCTCTACCATGACGGAGGATTCTCTGCTATGGGTATCAGCGAAGAGATAGTTGCTCAGTTTGGAAAATAGTTTACCACTAAAATATACAGAGCATCAAACTCATTTCAATAAGTTTGATGCTCTAAAATTTTTCTCTTCCTTGCAACTCTCCCGCTATTTCCTTTCGTATTGTGTACGAGTTTAACAAAACAAAGCGGCATCGCCCTTTGTTTTTATCATCAAAATTCACTGCTTAGACTTTCAAAACCTACTTCTTTTTTCAATTATGTAATCCAAATTAGCTTATGAAAGTATTTCAAAATCAGTGTTTTACCCCCCCCCCCCCAGAAAGAATCTGAGCGGGTGGGTGCTTGCGCTTGTCTTACTGATGGGAACTTTCTCATCGGGTTTCTCGCAGGTTGGCAGCGTTACCATTGTAGGGAGTCCTAATGTTTGCGTTAGTAGTACACAGACCTATTCTATTATAGGGACTACTTGCTCTACGGCAAATTGGATTGTAGGAGGTGGAACTATTCTTTCCTCTAACAATATCTCGGTTACTGTGCAGTGGAACAATAGTGGTACTACAGGCTACATATCAGTCAATGCTTACAGTTGCTCTCCCACTCCTGCGGAAAGGTCTGGTTTTCTCAGTGTGAATGTGATTAAGCCCCCTTGCGATATAAAATGGATAGCCCAAGGCATAGTTAATGGAAAGTTTCAATATGAATTTGAGGCAGACTGCGCTGTTGCAAATTGTTTCCAATGGAGTTTTACAAACTTTAACGACTATCAAGAAATAAGTAGGTCAGGTAGAAAAATTGTTATTAGGTTTTCATCTACAAGTAGTGCTGTCGTATGCGTCAATACCTGCCCAATAGACTGTCAACCTCCTTCAAGGCAACCTTTTTGTGCTTCTAACTTCCCAAATCTAAATATGTAACACTATGAAAAAACTATTTTATTTTTCACTTTGTCTGTTACTTGCTGTTGCTTGCAAACAAACAGACGTAGCCCCTCAAGAAGAAACGCCTAAAAATAAGGTAAGCATCACCTTTGGTAACATCAAACATGGAGATTGGATTCAGATAGACGATTTGACACAACTGCCTCACTTGTTAGATACGATGCGCATAAGATTTTTTGATGATGGTAGTGCTTTTTTTAGGTCAAGCTATCCCCAATTATTTCCTATGGAATATTTAGAAGATTACTTATGGATAAGCCAAAGATGGGGAATAGGAGCTATCTTTGATAAGTGGTCTCCTTCCCCAGAGGTAGTAACTGGTATGCCAGCTTACTCTTTGTACTATCATTTGGTACATGTTCGTAGGAATAGCAGATTTTACGAAAGAGCTTTTAATGATGATTCAAGTAAAATTATTTATAAGGTTACGTTTAAAGCCTTTGCTGAAAGGGCATATTTTGAGCTTTATAAGAATGAAAGAATGCTAATAGACAATTTTAAAGAGCTATCTACCATCATCATAGAACGCCTTGACGGAAAACCTATCAAAATTCAGACCTCCGAAGGCTATGATGCCAAGATAGAGTATCAGTAAAAAGAATACAGAGCATCAAACTCATTTCAACAAGTTTGATGCTCTCATAAAAACCTAAAAATTAGACTGTATATGAAAAATCTCATTATATTACTTCTGATTGGTGCGTTTGCTTGTTCAGAATCCAAAATCTCTCCTAAAAACAAGGTAAGCATTACCTTTGGTAACATCAAACATGGGGATTGGATTCAGATAGACGATTTGCCACAGTTACCTCATCGTTTAGATACTATGAGGTTTAAAGATTTGCCTGACGGAAGCATATTTGTTCGTTCTAACTACCCACAACTATTTCCAATGGAAGATTTGATAGATTATTTATGGATAAGTCAGCGTTGGACGATTGGCTTGATTTCTAATCGCTGGCTGATTTCTGGTGATGGAATTGGAGGAGTGCCTTCTTACTCTCTTTATTATCATTTAGTAAATGTTCGTAGAATAGGCAATTTTTATGATAAGATAAGTGAAAAAAGCATCTACAAAATTACTTTTAAAAATTTTGGTAAGCAAGAAGACTTTTTTGCATATGAACGTGAGGCTATGATTGCCAATAATTTTGCCAAAATAACAACCATCATCATAGAACGCCTTGACGGAAAACCTATCAAGATTCAGACCTCCGAAGGCTATGATGCCAAGATAGAGTATCAGTAGAAAAGAAATATGAGCATCAAACTCATCTCAACAAGTTTGATGCTCTAAAATTTTTCTCTTCCTTGCAACCCTCCCGCTATTTCCTTTCGTATTGAGCATGAGTTTAACAAAACAAAGCGGCATCGCCCTTTGTTTTTATCATCAAATTCACTGCTTAGACTTTCAAAACCTACTTCTTTTTTCAATTATTTAATCCAAATTAGCTTATGAAAGTATTTCAAAATCACTGTTTTACCCCCCCCCCCCCCAGAAAGAATCTGAGCGGGCGGGTGCTTACGCTTTTCTTACTGATGGGAACTTTCTCATCGGGTTTCTCGCAAAAATCTTTGGACTGTTGTTTGGAAAGTGGCAAGGAGCAGTTATAGCTTGCTTGCTAAATACTTATGTATTAGCACAAGGGGCTATTACAGGTAGTACCAATGTATGTGTGAATGGTACGCATACCTACGCTTATACAGGAGCGACTTGTGGTAGTTATTCATGGTCAGTTACAGGAGGCTCTATCACCAGCAATTTTGGTTCAGTCATTAATATTACTTGGAATAGTTCAGGAGGCACAGGCACAATCAATGTTACAGCTACTTCTTGTTCTCCTACCCCTGCAACAAGATATGCTTCTTTGAATGTTACTAAAATTGTAGGTGTATAAGACATAGAGAGAGATATTCTTGGAACAAATCAAGTTAGATATAGAGGAATAGGTACTAATGCAACTTCTGGCTCTTGGTCGTTTAGTGGATTTACTGGTTTAACTATACTAAATCAAGGTGTTAATTCACAAGGAGAATTATTTATTGAAATTTCTTACACCTCTCGCAATCCTAATGTAACTGTATGTGTCAGTGCTTTACCTGGTGGGTGTGGGAAAACAACAGGAAGCACAGAAACTTGTGCAAATAATCTTTAATTTAATATAAATAAGATCATGAAAACATATTTGAAAAATCTACTATTAGCCTTTTTCTTTTGCTTAGGCATTTGGGCTTGTGGCAAAAATAAAAATATAGAACCCAAAACAAGTGGTAGCAAGGTACAAGTTACTTTTGAGGAAGTGCCTGATGGGGCTTGGATTCAGCTTGATGATAATGAGAAATTTTATCATTACTTAGATACAAATAAATTTGTTGACCAGCCTGATGGATTAGCAATCATACAAACCACCTATCCAAGAGATATGCCTTTAATTGAAGATTTCTCTAATGGGTGGGTTTCCGAAAAATGGAATTTGGGTTTTATATCTGTAAGGTGGCGTAAAAGCTTTGCCTCAGGCGGCTTGTCAGCTTATTCTCTATTTAGGAATTTGACAGAAACAAGAGCATTAGCTAATCCTTATGGGATAAAGCCCTCAACTACTCAGATGCAGTACAAAATAAGTTTTGAAAATATTAAAACCTTCAGCGATTCCTTGCAGTATTACTATTCTTTCCCTGATGGGCAAGGGTTTTCTGATAAAAGAACCGCTGACAAGTACGCAGTGCTGAATATAGAACGCCTTGATGGAAAAGATATTAAAATTCAAACATCTGAAGGGTACAAGATAAAGATAGAGTATCAGTAAAAAGAATACAGAGCATCAAACTTATTTCAACAAGTTTGATGCTCTCATAAAACCTAAAAATTAGACTGTATATGAAAAATCTACTTATGAAAAATTTGCTTGCTTTGGTAGTTTTCCTCCTCCTTTTCTCTTGTACTAAGCAAGAGGAGTTTTCCATCGTGCCTGTACCTGAATCAGGTATCAAATTTTATACACAGGGCAAGGGCAACAAGGTAGTGATTCACTATGACCAAGAAATCTATGACGGCGACTGGATTCAGATAGATGACCTTCCCAAGCTTTATCACCGCTTGGATACCTCCTATAGCTACGAACCCAATACTACCTCTGTTATCCGCATCAACTACCCTATGTTTGATTCCGATGTCAAAGACTTGTGGATTTCTCGTTCCTATATCAGACGCATTACTTTTCAGGAAGTTTGGCGTTGGTTTTATGCTTATACCTCTTTGGGGCTTCCTGCGTATTCCCTATACCTGCACTTAGTCAATTACAGGAAAATAGCCCAACCCTTTAACCTGCCAAGCAAAACCGATAGCCCAAGGTACGTAGTCAGTTTCCCCACTTTTACTCCCAAAGAGTGGACAGAAAACGAGTTTAAGCTATTTTGGCACGGTAACAACTTTGACCGATTGCAGACTATGGTCATAGAGAGAACTGATGGCAGACCTATACGAATCCAAACTTCGGAAGGGTATGGAGCAAAGATGGAGTATAAGTAAGAGAGAAAGCAACCTTAGAAGCATTGCTTTGTTAAAAGATTTTTTTTAATGAAGATAGCATAACTTGGTGAATTATTGAAAAATATGTATCTTTGGTAAATAAAAATGAGAAGCATGAAAGATATACTTTTAGAACGCATTACTAAAATTTCTACAATTTGTCATGGAAAACCGACTGTTCGTGGCATGAGAATCATGGTTTCTACTGTTTTAGAGCTTTTAGCAGCAGGGATGAGCATAGAAGAATTAATAGAAGATTATCCTGAGTTGGAAATACAAGATATTTATGCGTGCTTGTGGTATGCGGCAAAGGTGGTGAATTATGAAGTAAAGGAATTGGCTGAGGCTTAAAAAAAAGTAGCTACAAATGAAAAAATTTTTGGTAGATGCCCAGCTACCTTACGGTTTGGCACAGAAGTTAAACAATCTTTCCTATGATACCCTGCATACAAAAGACATTCCCGATACGCAAAACCACACTTCTGATGATACGCTTATCTCTATTGCTACCAAACAAGACCGCATCATTATTTCCAAAGATGCCGATTTCGTTGATACAGTAAGAATTAGTAAAGTTTTGAAACAGTTAGTATATGTTACTACTGGCAACATCAAAAACAAAGAATTGATAACTATTTTTGAAAATAACATTGCTTATATTGCACAGCTATTAGAAAATCATAGAATTATAGAGGTAAGCCGAGAAGGGGTTAAGCTATATTTGGAATAAAAAAGCATTAAACTCACAAAAAATCGACCTCTAATAAAAAACTGTATCCTCTGAAAAAGTAATATCAAAACCCAATCTGCACTCCCGCAGTCAGCCACCTTGCTTGGGGGACAGTGTAAAATTCTACGCCTTGCACGGCGGGATAGCCTCCTCCTGCATTGGTTTCAGGGTCAAGCCCTTTGTACTTGGTAAAAGTCAGCAAATTTTGGACAGAGAGGTAAATTTTTGCCGTTTGGAGTTTTACTTTTTCTGCGACTTCTTTGGGCAAGTGGTATGCCAAAACTATATTTTTGAGCCTGACAAAAGAGCCATCTTCTAAAAAACGAGAGGCATAAATATTTTCATAGTTGGCATCGGTCATTTTAGGTACATTGGTAATATCTCCCGTTCTCTGCCAACGGTCTAACTGCGAAATGCTGAAGTTGGCATTGCGAGTACCTCCATGTTCCTGAGCATACCTACTCCAATTCAGTTGCTTGTTCCCTTGTGTAAACTGCACAAAAACAGTAAGTTCTAAGCCATTCCAATTCACTACATTGGCAAAGCCTCCATAAAATTGAGGCAGGGCATTGCCTATAATAAAGCGGTCTGTGGCAGGATTGAAAACCGTGTTTCTGCTTTCTAAAAGAATATTGCCATTTTCTGCATTGACTCCATTTTGCTTGTGCAACCAGAAAGAGTACATAGGAGAGCCTTCCTCAAATCTGATAACTCCATTTTCAAAGGAAGAATAGGTATTGGACAGGGAAGTAATCGTATTCTGATTGGTGGCAACATTAAAGTACAAATCCCAAGTCAAATCTTTCTTATTCAATATTTTAGCATTCAGATTTATTTCTATGCCTTTGTTTTCCACTTGACCTATATTCTGAATCTGAGTGGCAAATCCTGTGCTTCGGGGAATCGACACAGGCACAAGCACATCAGAAGTTTGTTTTTGATAGTATTCTATGCTTAGGTTAATTTTGTCTTTCAACAAACCTACGTCCAAACCCACATTCATTTGTGCGGTAGTTTCCCATTTTAGCTTAGGGTTTGCTAACTGCACAGGCTCTATGCCCAACCAATCTGCATAGTTTGCTCCGCTATTCCAAAGCCCTTGGGCGATGTAGTTGCTCAATAAAATGGCATTGGGGTTATTGGAAAAATTGGTAAAATTTTGATTGCCCGCTAAGCCATAACTTGCTCTGATTTTCATAGAAGAAATCGCCTTGACTTTTTCCAAAAACTTTTCTTCTTTGATGTTCCACGCCAAGCCCACCGCAGGAAACGTTCCCCAGCGATTATCTGTGCCAAAGCGAGAAGAGCCATCAGTGCGAACAGTCAAGTTTGCCATGTATTTGCCTTTGTAAGCATAATTGAAGCGGGCAAACCAAGAAAGCAAAGCCCAAGAGGTATTCCCTGCAAAAGAATTTCGGATAAAAGCTGCCCCCACATTGGTAAAATTATTAGTAGGGAAGTTCTGCCCTTCAGCAATCGTGCGTTTCAGTATATTTTCTTGGACTGTATTGCCTATAACTGCATGGATTTGGTGCTTGTTGTAGCCGATGAGCGTTTGGTAGTGCAAGGTATTTTCTATTACATATTGATTTTCAAAAGTATGAGCAGATACACCTCTGCCTTGCGAAAAATTAGTAGCTGTACTGTAATACAAGTTTTCTTGGGCATTTTGGTAGTTCAGACTCCAACTGGTTTTGAAAAACAAATCTTCTGTAAAGTAATAATTGGCAAAAATATTTCCTAAAAAGCGGTTAGTCAAAAGCGTATTGCCCTGTTCGTTGAGCGTAGCCAAAGGGTTAGCGTAAATACCTGACTTCGTATAGCTTCCGTTGGCTTGGAAAGTAGGCAGATTCGGCAAAAAATTAGCCGAAGTTCCTAATACCCCGTTCAACGCATCAGTATCATTTTGCATTCTTTCGTTTGTTCCTCTGGCATACAGAAGGTTTGCTCCTGCTTTGATTTTTTCGCTCCAATCAAAGTCCAAGTTCAAGCGAAAAGTTTTTCTATCAAAAGCAGCAGGTTTTACTATGCCGTCTTGATTCCAATTGTTAAACGAAAAAAGGTATTTCACTGTACTATCTCCTCCTGCAATAGAAAAGTTGATGTTTCTCACTGCCGCAGATTGGAATACTTGGCTTGGATAGTTCACATTGGCATTGGTCTGAGTAGGATTGGCAAAAGGTGGCGTAAGCCCATTGTTGGTAGCTGCTTCGTTCATTAACTGTTGGAAAGTAGAGGCATCAGCAATTTCAGGTCTTTTTTGTGTACTTTGTTCCCCATACAAAATGCTAAAATTCACCATAGGCTTGCCTTTTGTCCCTCTTTTAGTCTGAATCAACACCACTCCATTAGCCGCTCTTGAGCCATAAATTGCCGTGGCACTGCCATCTTTGAGAACTTCTATGCGTTCTATGTCCGCAGGATTGAGGTCTGATAGAGGATTAGCAATTTGCCCACCTACGTCTTGGCTACTCAAATCCGTAGGCAAAACAGGTACGCCGTCTATGACGTACAAGGGCGAACTACTCGCCAAAATAGAACTTACCCCTCTCACCCAAACCGTAGCCCCTGCATTGGGCGTTCCAGAGTGGCTATTTACCAAGATTCCCGCTCCCCTGCCTTGCAGAAGCAAATCAGGACTTGCCAAAGGCATTTGCTCAGTATTTTTTAAATTGATAGAAGTGATTGCTCCTGCCAGCACTCGCCTGTCCTGCATTCCATAGCCTATATGAATTGGCTCTAAAACCGTAGTCGCATCGGGCATGAGTTCTACATTGATAGTTCCCTTTGTTCCTATTTTTATTGTTTGGCTTTCGTATCCTTCTAAGCTGAAAACCAATTCTTTATCATCTCGCCTGTTGATAACAATGCGATAAGTACCTTTGGCATTGGTAGTTGTGCTTTTTTCTGTCCCTTTAACCATGATGTTTACTCCTTCCAAAGGTGTTTCGTCTTTGGCAGAAATAACCTTACCGCTAATAGTGCGATTCTGGGCAAAGGACAGAATAGAAATTATTGATAAACAAGTAAATACAAAAAATATAAACCAACAAGGCACTTCTATTTTTTTCATACAAGCGATTTTTGTGTTTTCAAAGGACTGCAATTTAGCGGGAAGGAAGGTTTTAAACAAATTTTTGCGAGAAAGAGCAGAAGGAATAGGCAGAAATTTTAATTAACAATTCTTTAAATATTTTGTAACCCTCTTTTTTCTTTTTTAACAAATAAGCACCATAATTTTGAATGTTAAAATTTAAACAAAACTGACAAAAACTTACTCCTGTGAGAGATACAAATTTGATAATTGTATAATTATAAAAAAGCCGTAAACTGCGCCAACAGTCATACGGCTTTTGTCTTTGCACACCTGTACTTATCGCCAAATAAATAAAGGTATGGAGTAGGAATTTGTCGAACAAAAACACTACATTTTATGCAAAATCTTTTACAAAACAAAACTTCTGCCAAAAATGTTTGCAGAAGTTTCACACTTATGTTGTTTTTTTTGCTGTGGGCTGGTAGTCTATTTGCACAGACTATCAATGGAAAAATCACAGCCAAAGAAGACGGTAGCCCTATTCCAGGTGCCAATATCCTCGTAAAAGGCACAAACATCGGTACTATTACTGATGCTGAAGGTATTTTTAAATTAGCACTCAATCCAACTGTTATCCAACAATTTGGAAGCAAAGAAAAGATTATTTTAGTAGTTTCTTATGTAGGTTATCTGGCACAGGAAATTCTTGTTGGTAATCAAACGGAAATTAACATCATCTTAGAGCAGGACTTAAAGCAACTCCAAGAGGTAGTAGTTACTGCTTTGGGTATTGCCAAAGAGAAAAAAGCCTTAGGTTATTCTGTACAAGAGGTAAAAGGTGGAGATTTGGTCAAAGCCAGAGAACCTAACCCTATGAACTCTTTGACAGGAAAAATCGCAGGCTTGACAGTTGCCCCTTCTGCGGAAATGCTTAGAAGACCGCAAGTGATTTTGAGAGGCAGTGACAATGTGCTGTATGTAGTTGATGGTGTACCAATTAATTCTGATACTTGGAATTTGAGTGCTGACGACATTGAATCTTACACTGTTTTAAAAGGGGCAAATGCTTCCGCCTTGTATGGTTTCAGAGGGAAAAATGGTGCGATTCTGATCACCACTAAGAGAGGTTCTGCGGACAAAAGAGGTTTCTCCGTAGAGTTCAATTCAAGCACTATGTTTGACAAAGGCTTTATCGCTATTCCCAAAGTGCAAGACATCTACGGCCCCGGCGACCATGGAGTGTATGAGTTTGTAGATGGTCGTGGCGGTGGGAAAAATGACGGGGACTATGACATTTGGGGACCTAAATTAGATGGAAGACTTTTACCTCAGTACGATAGTCCGATAGACCCTGCCACAGGCAAGCGTATTCCAACGCCTTGGATTCCAAGAGGAAAAGACAATTTGAAACGTTTTATCCGCACGGGAATTTTGTCTAATAACAATGTGGCGGTTTCTTCTTCTGGACAAAACTATGACTTACGCTTTTCTGTTTCGCATGGCTATCAGCAAGGCATTGTACCCAATACGCAGTTAAATATCACCAACTTTAATACTTCTTTGGGGTACAACTTTTCTTCTAAATTGCGTTTTGAGTCCAATATCAACTACAATCGCCAATATACACCTAACTTCCCTGATATTAACTACGGTCCCAACAGTTTGGTTTACAATATGATTACTTGGGGAGGTGCAGACTGGAACGTGGATGATATGAAAAACTATTGGCAACCGGGTAAAGAAGGCATCCAGCAAATCTATGCCGAGTACCAACGCTACAATAACCCCTACTTTATGGTGTATGAGTGGCTCAGAGGGCATTACAAAACAGATATTTACGGTACGGTTTCTTTGAAGTACAAAATCAATGATTTCATAGAGGTTACAGGTAGAACCCAGGTAACTACTTATGACCTTTTCCGCAATGAGAAATTCCCATACTCTGCTACTTCCTATGGCAGAGAAGAAGCCAGAGGAGATTATAGAGAAAATAGAAGAAACCTATTTGAGAATAATACAGATATTTTATTGAAATTCGATAAAAAAATTTCTAATGACTTTGATGTGAAGGCTTGGGTAGGTGGTAACTTGCGTACTTGGTCGTACAACTCTGCTTTCACTTCTACCAACTACTTGAACGTACCGGGCTTATATCGCTTCGACAATTCCAGAAATCCTTTAGTAGCCTCAAGCTACAACTCTAAAATGCAAGTAGCAAGCGGATACTACTCCATAGATTTGTCTTATAGGGGTTACATCAATCTATCTACTACAGGTCGTGTGGACAAACTTTCTACCTTGCCTTCAAAAAACAATACCTACTTCTATCCTTCTGTTTCTTTGAGTACACCTATCTCTGATTATGTAAACTTACCAGAGGTGATTTCATTTTTAAAAGTGAGAGGTTCTTTTGCCAATGTAAAAGATGGATTAACGCAAGGTTACATAGGCACTACGCCTTTTGCAAGCTATCCTATTGGCTACGGGGAAAATTATGCTTCTTCTTATGATGGTCCCTCTTATGCCAATGCCGCAGTTTATACTAACCAACTGATTTACAACAACCAACCTGCTGCCTTTTTTACCAATACGCTAAACAATCCAAACTTACAGCCTAACTCTACTTCTATCTATGAGGCTGGTTTGGAGATGAAGTTTTTAGAAAACCGCTTAGGATTGGACATAACTTACTTCGTCAGCAATGATGGTCCGAGGATTTTTAACTTGCCTCTTTCTCAGACTACGGGCTACACCAGCCAAATCGTAAACGGGATTAAAACACAGAAAAAAGGTATGGAAATCGCTTTGACGGGAACTGCCTTGAAAAATGAGGAAGGGCTAAATTGGGACGTTACTGCCAACTGGTCTTATTATAGAGAGTATCTGCGAGATATTTATCCAGGTGTTACGCAATTGCCTTCCAATTATTTTGTAGGCGGTGGCAGCGGCAACAACTTCATCAATATTGGCGACCGCACCGATAAGTTCTTTGGAAGTGCCTTTGTTCGTACCCAAGATGGTCAAATTATCAATGATGCAGGGGGCAGACCGATTGTAAATCCTGTGGGACAGTTTTTAGGCTATACCAATCCTGATTGGGTTTGGGGCTTAAACAATAAGTTTTCTTATAAAAACTTTACCTTCAGTTTCCAATTTGACGGCAGAGTAGGTGGAAAAGTTGTAAACTATATCCAACAGCAAACTTTCAGGGGTGGCAGACACATCGCTACCGTAGAAGGAGCAATGGGAATCGCCAGAGAAGAAGACACCAAAGGCAACAGAACTTGGCTTGGCGAAGGGGTGCAAGTAAGTAATGGAGCAAGAATTAACTACGACGTATTAGGCAATATTACTAACTATGGAGAGTTGCAGTTCAAACCTAATGAAACTAAGCAATTCTTGCAAGACTACATCAGTCGCTACTACAATACTTCTGAAGGCAACCTGATGAGTCGTTCTTTTGCTAAGTTGAGAGAGGTAGTTATTGGCTATACCTTACCTCAAAGTCTAATAGCTAAAACTCCTTTCCGAATGGTAAGTGTATCTTTTGTAGGCAGAAATCTCTTGTATTTTGCAGAGAAGAAAGACATTGACTTAGACCAATTTGCGGGTTCTGGACAGGGTCGCTCTGATTTCCAAACGCCTACTATGCGCCGTTATGGGGTGAATTTGAATATTGTGTTTTAATAATAAGTAGGTTGCGTTTGTCTGGTGATAACTCCAGACAAGGAGATTTTTAATCCATAACATAGACCATTTTGCGAATGTTATCAATCGCAAAACAATTTTCAACAAAAATTTTTAAAACGATTTATGAAAAACTTTAAATATAATTTCATCATTTTCTTTTTTGCAATTGGCTTGTCTTTAAGCAGTTGCCAAAAATTTGAGGAGTTGGAAAAAGACCCTAACCGTCCAACTTCTGTACCTGCCTCTTTGATTTTCAATGGTATCTTGAATGATTTGTACCAAAGACCTTGGAATAATGTTTCTCGCTGGAATCAGTTTGACTGCGTAAACTACAACTATTACGGCACGCAAGAATACAACTGGACAGCTACAGATTTGAATTACTTGACCTTGAAAAACGTAATTAAAATGGAGGAGGAAGCCAAAAAATCCTCAGGCAAAGACTTGAATCCTTACTCGGCTTTAGGCAAGTTTTTTAGGGCATATTTCTTTGAGCAGATGACTTTGAGAGCAGGGGATTTGCCTTTGAAAGAGTCTTTGAAGGCATTAGAAAACACTACACCAAAGTATGATACCCAAAAGGAAATCTTTTTGCAAATTATTCAATGGTTGGAAGGAGCAAACAACGACTTAGCGCAGCTGATTGCTGCAGGGGATATTTCTCTTTCTGGAGATATTTATTACAACAACGATTTGAGAAAATGGCAAAGAGCAGTCAATGCCTTTCGCTTGCGTACTTTAATTCATTTAAGCAAAAAAGATGGAGATAACGACTTGAGAATCAAGCAAGATTTTGCCAACGTAGTAGGTAATCCAGCCAAATATCCTTTGTTTGCAGGTATGGAAGATAACCTCCAATATACCTACAATGCAGTTTTCAACAAATACCCAAGCAACCCTGATAACTTTGGTTTTGATGCGCTCAGATACAATATGGCTGCTACTTTCTTAGGTAACTTAACTGCTTTGAAAGACCCAAGAACTTTTGTAACTTCTGTTCCTGCCGCTGCAAAACTCAAAGCAGGCATTAAGTTTGACGATTTTGCCGCTTACGTAGGCGCACCCTCTGACGAAGACTTAGGCACGATGTCCACTAAGGCTCTCAATGGTGAGTATTCTTTCCGCAGCCGCCTGCGCTATTACAGTTCTTACACTCCCGAAACTACTATCCAAATTGGCTTTCCAGAGCAGTGTTTTAACATTGCTGAAGCTATCAACAGAGGTTGGATAAGTGGTAATGCAGAAGAGGCTTACCGTAGAGGTATCATTGCTTCTATGAGTTTCTTCGGAATTACTGATGGCGTAGAGATTCCTGTTACCGACCAAGACAGGAGAGAGTTAGGCAGAGTAAAAGCATCTGTTACCGATTATTTGAACCAAACAACTGTGAAATACGCAGGAAATAATGCTGAGGGATTGCGTCAAATTCTTTTGCAAAAATACTTGGCTTTTTTCCAAAACTCAGGCTGGGAGGCATTTTATAACCAAAGAAGAACAGGCATACCTACTTTCTTTGCAGCAGGTCCCGGTAATGCTAACAGCGGTCGTATCCCTAAGCGTTGGCAGTACCCACAAAGCGAAAGACAAACTAACTTGGCTAATTACACCGAAGCTATCCAACGCCAATTTGACGGCAAGGACGATATTAATACAGATTTGTGGATAATGAAATAAGCTAAAAATTTGTAATAGCCTCAAAAAAGCCATTTCCTGCAAAGGGAATGACTTTTTCTTTCAAAATAATATACTGCCTATCAAACAATGCCATTGGCTTTTGCCACCACCTTATGAATAACTTGGTCGAGGTGTTCAGTAGCTTTCTCGAGATGCTCAAGGTAAAGCCTAATTTTTCTATCCTCATCCTGCTCTTCCATCTTGATTAGGTGCATCAGTCCTAAAATATTTGCCACAGGTCGCCTCATTTCGTGGGACTGTAGCCATGCTATCTCCTCTAAAAGACTATTTCTTTCTTTAATTTTCTCCTCGTTTTTTTTGCGTTCAGTAATATCTATAGAAGCAAGCACAAAACTCTCTACTTGCCCTTCTTCATTGGCAATAGGTTGAAGCGTATTCAAAACGACTTGTCCGTGAAACATCGCTTCAAACGAATGGTAATGCCCCGCAAGTAGGCTTGGCAACAACTCTACAATTTGGGTATAAATCTCCACAGGTAGCACTTCATAGATAGATTTTCCTATAAACACCCAAGGATTCACATCATAATTTTTGTAGCCCGCCCCACCTGTATAGAGGAATTTTAAGTTCTTATCTATTAAGCTAATAGAACCATCGGGGAAATTGCTGGCTAAAATTTCTAAGCGTCGTTCGCTTTATTTGAGTGTAAGTTGCGTTGTTTTAAGTTCAGAAATATCCCTAATGTTGATAGCTATACCCACCAATTTGTTATTTTCATCATATACAGGAAAGTTAGTAAACTGATACCACTTTTTGCCATCTGTTTGCTCATCTCGTATAACTTCTCCCAATAAAGCTCTATTAAGTTCAGCTTTTACTTTTTCCTGCAAGTGAGGCAGTATATAGTCCAAATAATTCTCTCCGATTTGTGGATACTTCCCAAAAAGTCCTTTCGCAAGTTCTGCTGCTATCTTATTGAAATATAGAATTTTAGATTCAGAACTAATAAATACTTTGGCATCTATAGCACTATTATAAATAGCAGAAAGCATATTTTGAGACGATTGCAATTTTTGCTGTGCTACTTTTTCGCTTGTAACATCATGCCCTATGCAAAGTATGCCAACTGCCTGCCCATTTTGGTCTTTGAAAAGGGAAAACTCCCAGCTTGTCCAATAAAATTCACCAAGCTCATTTTCTGGCTTGCGAACCATAAGGCTAATGATTTCCTCAGGGTGAGTAATGCAGTAATAAGCCGCTTCATTGCATTTTTCTATGTCTTCTTCATGCACAGTGCGTTGGAAAGGTAAGCCAACAAAATCCGTAGCAATAAAAGAAACACGCTTTTTAAACAAGTCATTCACAAAAATACATCTGCCCTCTAAGTCAGTAAGTACCACAGAGTAGCTCTGAGAATGAAGTAAAGAAACCGGTAGCCAACGAGTAATCTCATTATAAGACAGGGACATAATGATAGCACATAATTAAAGTTTATAAAAATTGATAGGAAAAGTAGTAGGGTCTATTAGTCAAAGATAAATAAAGACAAACTATTCCAAGCAGATGATAATAGATACCCAATATAACGATTGGTTATG
This sequence comes from Thermoflexibacter ruber, assembly GCF_900113045.1. Lineage (GTDB taxonomy): Bacteria > Bacteroidota > Bacteroidia > Cytophagales > Thermoflexibacteraceae > Thermoflexibacter > Thermoflexibacter ruber. Next base: position 29,733 of record NZ_FONY01000006.1, on the reverse strand, counting down.
TTAAAATGTTTTAAATGAAATTTATTTTTTAACAGTTCAAGCTATATTTACCATACTTGGCTCAATTTTCCAAGATAAATACACCAAACAAATCAATTGTATAAAACCATGAAAAACACAATACCATATATTTTCCTTCCAATACTATTTTTATGTAGTACCAAGCTATTTGCCCAGAATGCCCAAATTGATAGCGTAAAAAATCTACTTACTAAGGCAGAGAAAATAGCAGATAAAGTAAGCCTAATGAATGAGCTTTCCTTTCAATATGCTGAAGTTCAAGATTATACAAAGGCTTTTGAAACTGCCCAAAGTGCCTTAGACCTGTCAGAAAAAAACAACTTTGTGCAAGGCAAAGCCGATAGCTACAAGTTCATGGGCAATGCCAAAGCCCGCAGTCAGCAGTTCAAAGAAGCCTTAGAGTTGTATAGTAAATCATTGACTATCAACAGACAGGTAACAAACAAGCAGGAAGTCGCCAACGTGTTAAGCAAAATGGCTGGTTGCCATATCTATACACAGCAAGCAGAAAAAGCAGTAGAGGCTTTGCAGGAAGCCATACAGATTTATCAAGGATTGGGTAATAAAGAAGAAATAGCAGAACTCTATGGTTATCAGGGAATTGCATACGCTAATGTCCCTAAACCTGAGCAAGCTCTCCAAAGTTTTCAGCAAAGCCTAAAAATTTACCAAGAACTTAATCAAAAAACAAAAGTCGCAGAGGTACACTATTCTCTGGCAGAGATATATTTGGCAAACAAGGACTTAAAAAATGCCCTTGCCAATATGCAGGAGGCTTACCGTCTCCAAGAGGCACTCAACCAAAAAGTAAATCAGGCGTACATAGCCCGATACTTGGTTAATTTATATGCTCAAGCTGACGATTTGAAAACAAGCCTCTCGTATGCAGAAAAAGCCAAAGTCCTTTACACGGAATTAGGGCAAGCTGACCAAATGCCCGAACTTGATGAGGACATCATGAAACTCAACTTTTCGCTCCAACAATATGCCGCCGCACTGCCTTTTGCTCAACGGCTCTTAGCAATTTACGAACAGAGAGGAGATAAAGCATCTCTTGCAAGGATAAATATAGATATTGGTAACATTTACAGGCAGTTAGAAGATTATGATAACTGCTTAAAGGCTTTCAAAAGAATGTCAGAAATCTATCTGCAATTAGGCAATAAAGAAAACTATGCGGCATCGCTGATTAATTTGGCAGAAGTAGAAGGTTTGAAACAAAACTACCAAGAGGCTATCAAGTTGGTAACGAAATCTTTAGAAATCAGAAAAGAGATAGGCAACGAAGCCGTAATTCCTATACTCTACAATAATTTGGCTACTATCTACCAAGAACTCAAAGATAACGCTAACGCACTGAAATACTTTTCTCAAGCCTTAGAATTATTTGAAAAACAAGGAGAAAAAGAAAAACAATTAACAGCAGTAGAAAAAATAATTAGCCTACTCTATGCAAACAAAGAATTTGAGAAAACCATAGGCTATGAGGAAAAACGCATTGCTTTGCTCAAGCAAACTGATAAAAAAGCGGCGTTAGCCCAATCTTACATCAACTTAGCAGTAGTTGCCAAAGAGTTAAAGCAACCGATAGAAAAGCAATTGGCTTATTACCAAGAAGCCATGAAGGTTTACGAAGAGGCAAATGACAGCGAATCTATTGCCGCTTGCTTTTACAGTATGGGAGAGGTTTACATTTTAGCTAATCAAACAGATAAGGGCGTGGAACTTTGGGACAAGTCTTTGCAAATAAGAAAGTCATTGAATAATAAACCTTTGGTCAATATATTGTTGGACAAGATAGGCACTATCTATGGGGATAACCGTCTTTTCTCACAGGCATTGAGTTATTTTCAACAGTTTGATTTGAATATAGGAGATGAATCAGACAAAGGTGTTATGAATATGAAACTCGGGGTAACTCATTTTTATCTGGGAGAATATGAGAAAGCATTAAATTATCTAAACCAAGCCGCTATTTTTCTTAAAAATCAACCCAGAGTATATTTTAACAGAGGTTTGACCTTAGAAAAGTTGCACCGCTACGAGGAGGCACTCAAAGATTTTGATACAGTGATTGGCATGGTCAAAGATGACCCCAATGCTTTTTATAACCGTGCTTTTTGCTTATATCGCCTAAAAAGATACAAACAAGCCGTAGAGGAAATGAATAGATATATGGCTATGTCTAAGATAGACAAGGATTTAGATGCATTCCTTATTCGCTTTTTATGCTATTTGAACCTTAAACAAACGCAAAAGGCTGAGGCTGATTTAAAACAGTTAGAGCAGTTAGACCAAAATACCGCTTATACACTTATTGCGAGGGCAGGTTTTGCCGCTGTCAGTGGTGATAAAGAGGAAGCCATCAATCAAATAGAAAAAGCGGTCAGTGTAGGCTTTCAGAATAGATACGAAATTGAGAATGAAGAAGTTTTTAAGGGCTTACAAGGCAATGCAAGGTTTAAGCAAGTACTGGAAAAGATGAAGTAAACGACTATTTTTTCTTTTCCCAGAAAAGCATTTTAAATTGGTTAAAATGAGAAGGTAAGCCTTTTACCTGAGCAGAAATCGTATCAAAAGAAGCATATTCGCCTTGCAAATCATAGGTAGATTCAAGAGCTTTTTTCAGTTTCCCTTCACTGAAAATCCATGCAGGATAGCTCCCTTGGTACAGATTAGTATGATTGACGTATTGTATAGTAAGAATATCAGAAGTAGAAGCTATCAAAGGAGTTCTCTCTATAATAACGTAGTTAAAACCAAGACTTTGTATTTCTTCTAAGAGCCTGTATGGCTCAACTACATAAGATAGTAAACCTGAGAGTAAAATGGTGCTTGCTTTTGATTCTTTGAAGCAAGTAGCAAGGTTTTCATAAAAATATAGGTTTGGACTACTTAAATTCTCTTTGCCAAATGCTACAAAATGAGGCTGTTCTATTATGTTCCACCTCAAATGAGCAATCTCTTTTAAAAATGTCAAATGTTGGAAATAGGTGCTTCCCAAAGCTCCCCCAAAATCTATAAGGTTGAGGGAGTTGGCAGAAGCTAAGGCTATTTTTTGTAAATGAGTTAGTAAGAGCCAATTATACTCAGCTTGGTGAAATAGTTTACCATCTCGCTCAAAGATAGCTTCTCCATTTTTAACTTTTAGTGCTGCCGTTTTAATCTGCTCGAAAGAAGCCTGTGCGTCATACCCTTGTGCATATTGCATTGCCTCCTGCCAAGTAGCATAGTTCCCTTTCCAAAAAGTATCTTGTTGATGCTGGTAGCTAAACTTACGAGCTATTCTTTTTAAAATATTCATCATTAAGAAGTAATTGACAACAGCTATGAGATAATCAAACCTTGCAAATTTTATCAATGTTGCAAGGTTTAGTACAATTATATATATACTCTATGCTATTAATTTTTGGCAAATACTAACCTCTTTTCCCTTTTTACGTTTTTGAAGGGGTTGTAATGATTAGTATTTTTTTGATAGTAACCCGTACCGTCATAAGGTCGCTTCTCGGGGTGTGCTTTGCAAGCAGGTGAGCAAGCCCCTTCCATTTCCCAGCCGCATTTTTCGCAAATAGGAACGTGGTTATTACACTCTGGGTTGGCACAATTTACCATTCTGTCGCAAGTAGTTCCGCACACAAAACACTTAGAGATAACCGTAGGATTTACTTTGTTTATATCAACGGTAATGCGATTATCGAATACATAACATTTTCCTTCAAAGTCCTCTCCTCCTTCTTCCAAACCATACTTGATAATTCCTCCATGCAACTGATAAACATTTTTGAAGCCTTTTTCCAGTAAGTAAGCACTTGCTTTTTCGCACTTGATGCCTCCCGTACAGTAGGTAATTATTTTTTTGTCTTTGAATTGCTCTAACTCCGCTACTTTCTCAGGAAAGTCCCTAAAGTTCTCGATATCAAGAGTAATTGCATTTTTAAATTTACCTACAGCGTGTTCGTAGTTAGACCTTACATCTAAAATCACTACGTCTTCTGCATCTTTCATTTTTTTAAACTCCGCAGGGGCAAGGTGTATGCCTGTACGTTTGTTAGGGTCTATATGGTACAAGTCAGAATGTACGATTTCAGGTTTCGTTCTTACATGAAGTTTGGTAAAAGCATGGGTGTCATGTTCCTCTACTTTAAAATCTATGTTGGCAAAGCGAGGGTCTGCCTTCATGGTGTCCATGTACTTTTGGCAATCTGCTTTTAATCCTGAAACTGTACCATTTAAGCCCTCAGGAGCGACAATGATACGCCCTCTAAGGTTAAGGTCTAAGCAAAAATAGTGATGCTGTTCTCTGAACTCCTCTGGATGGTCAATAGGAGTATAGCAATAATACAGTAAAATGTAATACTTTTTGTTGTTTTCCATAATAAAAAATACTTAGCCATGCTTCAGACATGGTGCGAATTGAGCCACAAAAGTACAAAAAATAATCGAATATTGGATAAAGCACCTTCTCTTAAATTTTCTAATTATTAATTCCCTATTTTATTTTTTTATCTATATATTCGTAAAAGTTTAAATGTAATGTTTTATTGGTATTCATTCTTAAAATTTTTACTTCTCTTTGTCTTACTAAAAATGATTTAACTTCTTTTACTGTGGGTCATACAAATACAGAAAATACATACGAAGAGGTAAATAAGCTAAAAAACTTATTACAAGCCATATTGGACAGTTCTGATGTAGGAAATGTACTATTAAGCCCTGAGCAAAAAGTCTTATTTTTTAATAAAACAACTCAAAAGGATATTTTGCAACTATGGGGTAAGGAAATCGCTATTGGAGAAGATTTTTCGCCTTATGTTGCTCCTAATTTAAAAAATGAGTTTGAACAAGAATTTCAAAAAGCCCTCCAAGGACAAATCATTCATACAGAAAGAGAAATTACAGATGTTATGGGTAATAAGGTATGGCTTAGAGGCAAATACCTTCCTGTCTATCATTCTAACAATGAGTTATTGGGTATAAACTTTAGCATAGAGAATATAGACCAAAAAAAACGCGCTTCTGACTTGCTTAAAAAATCTGAAGAACTAATTTCAAAATCCTTTGGGGCTATTCCCGTAGCACTTGCAATTACCAATTTTGCTAACGGGCAAATCATGGAGGTAAATAAAGCTTGGTTGGAATTGTTAGATTTTGACTATGAAAATGTGATAGGAAAAACGCATACAGAACTTGGGGTGATAGATGAGCAAGCAAGACAGGCATTAAAAGAACGAATCACCATTAATGGATTTTCAGGACATATTGAGCTTACTATTCAAACAAGTAAAGGAACACCTAAAACAGTCTTGGCATCTTTGGAGAAATACGAAATTAGTAACACGCCTTGCATTTTATATACTTTGATTGATATTAGCCAAAGGAAAATCATGGAAAATAGTATAGCTACTGAAAAACAACAACTTACCAATATTATTCGTAGTGTAGGAGTAGGTACATGGGAATGGAATATACAAACGGGAGAAGTAAAGCATAACGAGCAGTGGGCAGATATGATAGGCTATACATTAAAGGAAATAACATCTCATACGATTCATACATGGGAAAGGTTCGTACACCCCGAAGACCTCAAGATAGCTAAGGCACTCTTAGCAAAGCATATAAGAGGAGAAACTGAAATATATGAATGTGAACTTCGCATGAAACACAAGAACGGAAATTGGATTTGGATATTGGACAAGGGCAAAGTTTTGGAATGGGACGCAGAAGGCAAGCCATTGAAAATGTACGGAATGCAACAAGATATTACCAATCAAAAATTGTTAGAAAGACAGCTACAACAAAAGAATGAAATGCTCGCCAATACGGAGGAGGAACTCCGGCAGAGTTTGGAAGAGGTTTATCAAGCCAACTTGCAGCTTGAGGCAAGCCAAGCCCGACTCAAAGCAGTAGTAGATAACTTTCCAGAAGGTTCTATTAGCTTGATAGATAAAGATTTAAAGTTTCTTTATACAGGAGGAGCGGGATACAAGAATTACCCTATTAATCCACAAGACTTTATTGGGAAACCAGTCAAAAGTATATTAATCAAAGAAATTTATCAGCAATTAGAAACTTGCCTGCCAGAAATCTTTGCAGGAAACACATGTACACATGAAGCAAATTTCGAGAATAAGACCTTTTTAAACGTTTACCAACCTATTTTAGATAAAAATCAACAAGTAAGCGCATTTGTCTTAGCTTCCTTTGACATTACCGAGCAAAAGCAAAGCGAGGAGAAAATTAGGCTGCAAAACGAAATATTAGTACGTCAGAACAATATTTTCAAAGAAATTGCATGGTTACAGTCCCACGATGCCCGCCGCCCTGTGGCTAATATTCTTGGCTTAGCACACCTGATTAAAACAGATGAGAAAAATGTACAGCAGTACATAGACTATCTATATAAGGCTACTGAAGACCTCGATGCCGTCATTCATAGAATCGTAGAACTAACACAGCAGATAGAAATGTATTAGTACGATGCTTTAAGGTATTAGTGCAAAACATCGTGTTGTATCTTAAACTTTCTTTATACCAAATCAGTTATGAATAAAATACAAATTAATTTTTTTATCATGAATGTTGTCATTATCTCTGGAAGTACACGTATCGGAAGACTGTCACACCAAGCAAGTATAGAACTACAAAAAAGATTTGCCAAAAGAGGAATCAGCACAGAAATAATAGACCTGAGCGAGTATAGATTTCCTATGTTGGAAGAAACTGCTAAGAAGCACCAAAATCCCCCTGAGGGTCTTAAAGCATTTGCTCAAAAATTAGAGGAAGCAGATGCCATGATTTTTGTTTCTCCTGAATATCATGGAAGTTACTCTGGCGCACTCAAAAACGCCATAGATTATGTTTGGAAAGAGTTTGACAAAAAGCCTATAGGAGTAGTAACAGCCACTACAGGCAAGTTTGGAGGGATTAATGCCTCTACACAAATGCAGCTACTTGTTCTTGCTCTGGGCGCCTTCCCTATGCCCTACAAGTTGCTTGTCCCTTTTGTAGATGAAGCCTTTGATGAAAATGGCATTTTGGTAAATGAAAGCATTGCTAAAAACTTTGAAAAGTTCATCAGCGAATTTGTTTGGTTTGCAGAGGCTATCGTAAGCCAGAAAGCTAAGCAAAAAGCCAAAGTTTTACTCTAAAACGAATTTTTTATACTAAAATCGATTTATTGAATTTTTTGCTATAATATTGACTCAACAAATCTGAGTGAATATGAGAAATCTATTACTTTTTATCATTACTTTTATTATTTTTACTTCCTGTAAAACAACATCTTACATTGCTTCTAACAAAAAATTTTCTGCTTATATACAGAAAAATCCAGCGCAGGCTAAAACATTGATAGGAGTAGCGGTGTATGACATGGACAAAGGAAAATACCTCTTAGCATACAACTATGATAAATATTTTACCCCTGCCTCTACTACCAAATTATTCACTTTTTACGCAGGCTTAAAAATCTTGGGCAACACTCCTAATCAGCAAGTTCCTGCACTACAGTATATTCAACGTACTGATTCTCTGATTATTTTTGGCACAGGCGACCCTACTTTCCTACACCCAGATTTTGCTCATGATGCAGTGTTTGACTTTTTAAAAAATAGCAAAGAAAAAATCTACTTTTCTGATACTCACTGGAAAGAAGTTCATTTTGGAGAAGGTTGGTCTTGGGACGATTATAACGAAGATTATTCGCCTGAACGTTCCGTATTGCCTATTTATGGAAATTTGGTAACATTCACTGCCCAATCAGAAAAGAATCTGAATACGCAGCCTAAGTATTTTGAAAGATTTACGAAAGAGGATAAAAACTTAGGCGAGGGACTGTTTGTGCAAAGGAAACTGAGAGAAAATGATTTTACCTATACTTTGCAAAAAGTACAAAAGACTCAATACCAAGAAGTTCCATTTATTACTTCTTCTATGCTTACCGCTCAATTGCTCAGCGATACTTTGAAAAAAGAGGTCAAACTTATCCAGTATCCCTATCAAAAATCCGCAGTAAAAGTATTAAAAGGTTTCCAAGCTGATAGCCTTTATCGCAGAATGTTACAGCCAAGCGATAATTTTTTAGCAGAGCAGATTTTGCTCATGTGTAGTAGCCAGATTGGAGAGGGCGTTATCAGTACGCAAAATGCTATAGATTTTATGCTCAAAAATCACCTTGCAGACCTCAGCGACAAGCCCAAGTGGGTAGATGGCTCTGGACTTTCTCGTATGAATCTCTTTTCTCCTCGCTCTCAGGTAGAGCTACTCCTGAAAATTTATAAAGAAGTCGCTGTAAGTAAGTCAGAAGAAGCTCGCCTATTCAGTATGTTAGCCATAGGGGGTAAAGCAGGCACACTGAGAAATTTGTTTAAAAATTACCCTCCCTTTGTCTTTGCTAAAACAGGTTCGTTGAGTAATAATTCTTGCCTAAGCGGCTACCTCATTACCCGCTCAGGTAGGAGATTGTGCTTCGCATTTATGAATAACCATTTTATGCAAGCCACCTCTACCATCAGGGCAGAAATGGAAAAGATTTTGACTAATTTTTATCTTAATTATTGAAATAAATTGGCTATTTACCACAAGCACACAAACATCACAAGTTTTTTATAATTTCTCTTGTGAATCTTGTGAACTTGTGGTAAAAAATATTTTTATGATTTGTAATTTTTAAGAGTATCCCAATAATTACTTTCTAAAAAATAAACCTCGTAGATAAAAACTTAGACTCGTGATGCTCTACAATATGGTTTAAAATGGCTTTGTTTTCCTCTGTTTGCTTAGTCGCTACCATAGTACGGATAGAAAATGCCCGCAAAGCATCAGTTACAGAAAGGGTATTCTCACCCGAATCCTTACGCCCCGCAAAAGGGAATGTGTCAGGACCTCGCTGGCACTGTGCATTGATATTTACCCTGCAAACCTGATTGACTAAGGGGTCTATGAGTTTAGCAATCTGTGTAGGGTCTGTCCCAAAAATGCTCAGCTGTTGTCCATGCTCAGACTCTATCATGTATTGGATAGGCTCCTCTATGTCATCAAAAGAAGCGATAGGAATCACAGGACCGAACTGCTCCTCTGTATATAATTTCATGCCTTTTTTGACTGGATAAAGCACCGCAGGGAATACAAAAGATTGATTCGTAAGTCCACCACCTTCGTTCATCACCTTCGCACCTTGACTTACGGCATCTTCTATACATTCCTTGATGTAGGCTGGTTTTTGAGGCTCAGGAAGCGGAGTAATTTGCACACCTTTCTCCCAAGGCATTCCTATCTTCAACTTACTTACTTCTTCGGAAAAGCGTTTGATGAAAACATCTTTGACTTTGTTATGCACAAAAATCATTTTCAAAGCTGTGCAACGCTGTCCGTTGAAAGACAAAGTACCTAAAATACATTCCTTGACCGTAGCTTCTATGTCTGCATTGTCCAAGATAATAGCTAAATTTTTTGCGTCTAATCCTAAAACAGCTTTCAATCTATTGGACTTAGGGTGTGATTTTTTCAATTTGTCTGCCACCTTGCTTGAGCCTATGAGAGTAAGTACGTTGATATTGCCCGTAGCAATCATAGGTCCTACGATGGTATTGCCTCTGCCATAGACTGTATTGACTACGCCTTTGGGGAAACACTGTCTAAATGCCTCTAAAAGAGGGTAATGCAACAAAGTTCCATGTTTTGGTGGCTTGAAAAGTACGGTATTGCCCATGATAAGTGCAGGAATCAAGGTAGCAAAAGTTTCATTGAGTGGATAGTTAAAAGGTCCCATGCAAAGCACTACACCCAAAGGTGCGCGCCGAATCTGTCCAATGATGCCTTGCTCTATGACAAAACGAGAGTGATTGCGGTCTAAGTCTTTCAAAGCGTCTATCGTATCGTAGTTGTACTGTACCGTTCTATCAAATTCTTTGACTGAGTCAGCATAAGACTTCCCTATTTCCCACATGAGCAAGTTTACAATCTCCTTTTTTTTCTCGGTCATCATGTTGGTAAACTTCTCTAAACAAGCGATTCGCTCAGGTATAGTCATTGTGGGCCACTCTCCCCTGCCGTGATTGTAGGCTTTTACTGCCGCTTCTAAGGCTTCTAAGGCTTCGACTTCTGTAGCCAAAGGATAGCTCCCTACCACTTTCTGCTCCAAGCCATTGGCTGTTTTTATGTACACAGGCGAAAGTACAGTGTGCATAGCACCGTTCCAAGTGCGCATTTCTCCATTCACCAAATATTCCTTTTGATGAATTGGCTCAGTTAAGTTAAACTCTTCGGGAATTTGAGATTCAGTAGGAAAAATGTTTGCAATTTGTTCGTTTAAAGACATGAGGTTTGTTGTTTTAGAAAAATTGTAAAAAATATTGTTTAAAATTTTACATTTAAAGAGATTTCAAAGATAAAATTAACAAATTTTTTATGAAAGTCAAGTATAGAATAAAAAATTAAAATATAATGAAGCAAATCCAACTCAGCATAAAAATTCTAATTTCTTTGCTACTTTTGTGCTTTGAAAAGGCATTATTGGGCAAACTTTATACAAATTCATGTCGCGAAAGAAATTACAGAGATTTGAGGAAAACCAGCAAAATGAGCGTGTTATCCAAGCAGGTAAACCTAACTATCAAACTATCAAAGGCAAATGGCATAGCGATTTTTTTAAAAATAACAACCCTATTGTATTGGAGCTGGCGTGTGGGCGAGGCGAATATTCGGTAGCTTTGGCACAAAAGTTCCCTGAGAAAAATTTTATTGGGGTCGACCTCAAAGGTGCAAGGATATGGAAAGGGGCTGTTACAGCAGATAAGCTAAGATTAAAAAATGTAGGTTTTTTGAGAACTATTATAGAAAACTTAGACCAGTTTTTTGAGCAAGGAGAAGTATCTGAAATTTGGCTGATTCACCCCGACCCCCAGCCCAAACTCAGAGATGCCAAGCGAAGACTCACCAGCCCAAGATTTTTGAACTTATATCGCCAGATTGGCAAGCCCGATATGTGGGTACGCCTGAAAACAGATAGCGAGTTACTATACCAATACACATTAGAAATTCTTGAAAATGAGGCTATTAGTGATTTAGTTCATACTGATAATTTATACGAGTCGCCCTTGTTAGCAGACCATTTGGACATCAATCAGCAAGCTATCAAAACAAAATACGAAAATCATTTTTCAGAAAAGGGACACTCTATTCATTACATCAAATTCAAATTAAAGGAAGCAGCAACTAACTCAAATCCCTAATTTATGGCAGAAAGGAGTAGCATTTTTGATATGATAGGTCCTATTATGATAGGTCCCTCGAGTTCGCATACGGCAGGAGTAGTTAAAATTGCTCGCACTGCCGTAGGCATATTAGGCGGAATCCCTGACGAAGCAGAAGTTACTTTTTATAACTCATTCGCAAGGACTTACGAAGGTCATGGGAGCGATAGAGCGATTATTGCTGGTTTGTTGGACTATGCCACTGACGATGTGAGAATCAAAAACTCCTTTGACTTTGCCAAAGAAGCAGGACTAAAATATACTTTCAAAGCAATAGGAAGTTCCTCTGTCATGCACCCCAATACCATCAAACTGAACATTAGAAAAGGAGAGAAAAGCATTGAACTCATAGGAATTAGCAAGGGAGGAGGTTTGATACACATAGAAGAAGTCAATGGGTTTACCGCCAATTTTTCTGCTTCCTTGCATACGCTCATTATCCTTACTTTGGACATAAAAGGAGCTATCGCCTTCATTGCAAGTATCTTAGCCCAAGATGATGCCAATATAGCTACTATGTCCGTTTCTCGCAAGGGCAAAAATGACTTTGCCTGTCAGTTCATAGAGTTGGATTCTGACATTCGCCCAATTTCTTTGGAGTACATCAAAAATTTGTCTTGGGTAAAAGAAGTCAATTACTTACTTCCTGTGAGATAAATTTTTCTAAAAAATCTTGTAAAGCCTCTATTTCTTCCTGAGTAATCGCAGGGAAGTTAGCAATGCGAAAGGTGTTATTTTTCCATTTTCCATAGCCGTTTCCTAAGATAATGCCTTGATTTTTAGCTTTTTCTTTTATTGCTTTGATGAAATTTTCTTCTCCCTGTACGGCAATGACTGTATCTGAGCGTGTGTTGGGATTTTTCCCTAAAACAGAAAAATAAGACTTTTCTAAGAAACCATACCAATTTTTTGCTTGTTCTTTTATTTGTTTACTTACCAAATCAATAGGCAAGACATCGTTCAATACACGATTCAATAGGTAAATATTCAGCACATTAGGTGTATAATTAGTTTGCCAATTTTGCATATTCTCGTAAAGAAAAATAAAGCTATTATAATACTTTTTTTCATTAATTTCCATTCCTTTTCTTATGGCTTTGGGAGAGCAAACCATCATACCCAATCCTGCGGGTAAGCCAAAGCATTTTTGCACCGAAGCAAAAGTAATGTCTGCATAGTGCCAATTTATTTCAATCCCTCCTAAGCTGGAAGTAGCATCTAAAGCAATAAGGCTGTTTTGGTATTTTTTTGAGATTTGGGCAATAGTTTCATTACTTACTTGTGTGCCGTTAGAAGTTTCATTTTGGGTGAGGCAAACAGTATCTATTTCAATAGTAGGTAAGAAATGAATATTTATTTCTTCATTAAGTCCAAAGGGAAAACTTTGGGCTTTTTCATTGATTTTCAAGGTATATTCATACCACTTTTGCCCGAATGCACCATTAAAGATATGCAAACTCCCTTGAGGAGAAAGCGATTGGGCAATGATTTCCCAAGATTCAGTCGCAGAAGAAACAAAGAAAATAGTGTATTCTTGCGGAATATGCAACTTTTCTTTTAAGAAAGAAATAGTTGATTTTGAAAGATTTACAAATTCTTGGCTGCGGTGATTCAAACTGAGTATCCCACTGTCGTAAGCATCTGATAAGTACTGACGAACAGTAGGATACAATTTAGAAGGACCAGGGTAAAAATAGAGCATACTTTATCAATTCTTCCCTTGAAAATAAAAATAGACCATACCTAATAAGGCGATAAACAAGCCACCACACTCACGAGATTCTTCTATGTAGGGCTTATCGGGTGCCATGCCGTACAGCAAGCTAACATCTGAATGATTGGAAAGCCAATCATATACACTTGGAAGTAGATATAACATACCTGATCCGCAAATGAGTATGCCTATCAGCGTAGGTATTTTGTAAAACTTTTGCATGAAAGCCAAAAAACCGATAACTGCCACGTATCCGTAAATACTTACCCAGATAGCAGGGTCAGGGTCGTTGAACTGAAAATAGGCAAATAGGGCAAATAAAAGGGCTAAAACAAGGCTAATGATTCTTTTGACCATATTCTGTTATTTTTTTTCTGCCAAACATTTGAAAACTTCTCTGTAAAAGTCAGGGTGAGATTGCCAAGTTTGGGCAGTAACTATATTTTTATCTCTGACCGCCTCCAAAGTGCTGTAAGTACCTCCATTTCGCTCCACCTCAGACCTGACGTGTTCGTAACAAGTAAGACAGTTCCCATCAGCGAGTCCTGCATTGATAAGTACCTGAATACCATGACAAATAGCCCATACCCATTTGCCTTTTTGATGAAACTGCTGCACTAAGTCGAGAAGTTTAGTGTTATGACGCAAGTACTCAGGAGCGCGTCCTCCCAAAATCAGGACAGCATCATAGTCGCTTTCTTTGACTTCATCTATTGTTACTTGGGACTCCATGCCGTAGCCTTGTCGCTCTACATAGGTATCCCAGCCTTCCTCAAAGTCGTGCATGACTAAGTGCAGCCTACGCTTAGAGGGTGCAGCGATAACAGGTCTGTCGCCTGCCTCTAAAAAACGGTGGTAAGCATACCACGCCTCATAACTTTCTCCTCCATCGCCTGTAACAATTAAAATTTGATTTGCCATAGTTTTAGTTTTTTGATTTATTGATGAATACGATATAAATATTTGGGTTATCCTGCCATTACTCCATTTCCCTTAGCATGCCTAATTTTGTACTCATTAAGTTCCTGCTCATAATCTTTCACTTTTCTTTGGAGTTCGTCCTGAACAGCCATTAGTTCCTCTAAGTTTTGTCGCATTTCTTCTTCTTGGGTGCGAAGTTGCTCTGACATCAGTTGGGATTCGGTGAGTAGATGTTTGGTTCGTTCATTGTTTTTAATGATAGAAACAGAGGAAGCAATATTTTCTGCTAATTTCTTTAAAAAATCAATTTCATGTTTTTCAAAAACATTAAAAGAGGCTAATTCAATGACCCCAAAAACCTCATCATTAAAAATCAGAGGAAGTATCATAATACAGCGAGGATTGCTCTCCCCCAGACCAGAGGTGATTTGAATGTAGTTATTAGGAATATCTGTTAGGAAAATGACATCTTTTTCAATCCATGCTTGCCCTACCGAACCCTCACCCAAGTCCACACGTTTCTTGATGAACTTTTGCTTGTTCCAAGCGTAACATGAAATAAGTTGTAAGTGTATGTCATCTTTAAGGTCATCATTGACAATGAAAAAGCTACCTTGGTTTGCTCTTACAAATTTGACCAAAGCAGCCATCAAATGATTGGCTAATTCATTGACAGAAGTGTTGTAACGCCTCAGCATATCACTAAACAAGGCATTTCCCTCATTTGCCCAGTAGCGTTTTTTATCTTCTTCTGCCACTTTTTTGAGGTTATCACGCATTTCCATCAGTGCATTCCCCAAAACATCTCTGGCACTTAGGGGAGTAAAAGATGAGTCAAAATTGCCTCGCCCAATGTCCTCGGCAAACTGCGAAGTAGCATTTAAGCCTGTGATAAGTTGATTGACAGATTTGCTCATGTCGCCGATTTCATCATTAGAAATTTTCTCGACCAGTTTGGGCTGTTCTCCTCTGCCTAAAGCATCTATCAAGACTTTGAGGTTTTGGATTGGTTGAGTAATCTTATTAGCCGCAAAAAAGGACATACCTAAACCTATCAACACAACTATCCCCAAAGAAAAAATTAGCCCTGTGGAAAGATTATCAAAAGAGTTCAAAATATTCTGACGAGCAATCTGTTTTTCTTGCTTTTTAAGTTGGAGCAGTTGGTCTATCTGAGCAAGAATTTTGTTAGATTGGGGGATAACAGAGGTTTCTAAAATGTCTTCTGCTTCCGATTTGATGACAAAGTCATCGTAATCTGAAAAACTCGCCAACTTTTTCATAATGTCCTCTTGGCTGTCTTTGAGAAATTCAAAGTTGAGCAGAATCTTGCTAATTTCGTTGTACTGTTCCTTACTTCCCCAAATATCGGCATACTTTTCGAAATTGGCTTTCATTACGGGATATTCTTCGGTATGAATCTCTTTCAATATGGTTTTGCCTTCCTCATCTTTGCGTTGGAATACCCAGTTGAGTGTGTACATTTTAGAGCGCAGTACTAAGTCTTTGAAGTCATTGAGCAAAATAACAGACTGGTCTTTGTCCTCAAAAAGTCCTGTAACTATCTCACGAGAGTTGTTGATAGTACGAAAGATAAAAATAACATTAATGATAAAAAATATGATTAATGCAACAAAGCCAAGCAAAATTTTTCCACGAATGCCTAAACGTGTTCTAAGCATATCAACAATTTTTATAATTCAAATTTGACAAATTTTTAGCATATAAAGAATAAGATATAGCTAATATTTTTGTTTACCTTTTCCAACTTTTCATGCCTTGATAGAAAATACCTCCACCTACGGCAGAAAATATACTTCCCATAAATCCTAATATTAATGCCCCAAACCAATTTTCCATAAAGCTATCAATACGAGATTCTTGCGGATTGTTCAGGTTTACTATTACATCTACAACTTCCCCCTTGTCAAATGCAGGAGGGTTACTTGCTACCGAGCCATAGATTTGAACGGTCTGGTTATTGAGTTGAAACTCTACTACGGGAGTATAAACACTCCCTCCCTTGCTCCCTCGCGACCTTTGCATTTCTACCACAGTCCCTTTCACTCTAAAAGCACTTTTTTGGGCTTGAATAGTATCATAAAAAAAGTAGATAGCTAAGGAGAGTAATAACAAACCAACGCCACCAAATATTCCTCCAAAAAGCAATAAAAAAGCTTTGTCGCTATTTCCTGACATAATAAATAAAGTTTGGATTAAATGGGAAAATGGATAAATTTTTGATAAAAAATTCCACTTTATTATTAAAAGTGGAATTGATTGATAGATTTGATTGAAAGCCATTTACCATGTACTTGCTTTCAAGTCTTTGGCGGCTCTGAGAATATCTCTACGGCTTACCTGCCCAAGCAGTTTACCATTTTCTACTACTGGGAATCGCCTGTAATTGGAGCTAAGAAACATATTGGCAACATCAAGTACGTCTTTGTCTGGGGTAATAGTAGCTACATTGACGGTCATATAATCAGCTACACACCTAATTCCTACCGGTTCGTTGTGATAGGCACTCGAAATCATCACTCTCAAACAGTCTTTCTCAGAAAGCAAACCGATAAGTTTGCCATTGTTGTCAAGTACAGGTGCGCCAGAAATCTTGTGCTTGAGCATTAGGTCTATAGCTTCGTAAATATCTTGCTCAGGTCTAAATGTGATTAAGTCCTTCGCCATGTATTTGGTCACAGATTCATATTTAATCAGTTTTGCAGTTTTACTCTCGTCTTCTGCTTTTCTTGGAGTGAAGTTCATAGGCTAACAATTTTTAGATTTAGTAAATTATACGATAAAATATTGAAAATCAATAGAAAAGTTTAAAAAATAAATTTTTGGCAGAAAGATTTATATTAAATTAATAAGAAAAAATGTTTTTTTACAAATTTTTTAAAATCATTTCAAAAAATTTTGATAAATAGACCGAACACTTTTAGTTACTTCAAAAGCAATTCATAATTATCTGCATCTAAGTAAGCTGGGAATTTTTCTCTGAAAGTAGATAATTCGCTGTATTTGAGCGTTATGGTAGCTATTGTAGGTATATCTTTTTGATAGAAAAGTTCATTGCCTTTGGCATCTATTATTGCCGACTCTCCTGTGTAAGCGATGCCATTGCCGTCCTGCCCTACCCTATTCACCCCTATTACGTAAGAGAGATTTTCTATGGCTCTTGCCCTCAATAAGGTATTCCAAGCATTGGCTCTTGGCTGCGGCCAATTGGCTACATAATATAAGCAGTCATATTTTAAAGTTGGTGCGTTCCTACTCCACACAGGAAATCGCAAGTCATAGCAAATCAAGCCACAAAAGTTCCAACCTTTCCACTGATTGATTACTAAGCTCTGCCCCATAGCATAATATTGATGCTCACCAGCCATACGGAAGAGGTGCCGCTTGTCATAAAAAGTAAAATTCCCGTCAGGTTGCATCCAAAGCAAGCGATTAAAATATTGGTCTTTTTCTTTGACGATGTAACTGCCTGTAACGACAGCCTTCGTTTGTGCGGCTTGTTGTTTTATCCATTTGAAAGTAGTCAAGTTCATAGGCTCTGCTAAGTCTTTGACATTCATAGTAAAGCCTGTGCTGAACATCTCTGGTAGGACGATGAGGTCAGTATTCCTACTTATCTGCCAGATTTTTTCCTCAAACATTGCTAAGTTAGCTGGGATATTTTCCCAATGTAGTTCAGACTGTATCAGTGTGATAGAGATTTCTTCTGTGGGAATTTTGTTCATTTTCTTACTAAGGTTACGTATTTTTGCAAATATAGGAGATTTCAAATGAAGAAACTAAGCATCGTTACTGTAACTTATAATGCCGCTCAGGTATTGGAAAAAACCATTCAAAGCATCATTACCCAATCTTATTTTCCTCAAATAGAGTATATTATCATAGATGGCAAATCCCAAGACCATACAACAGAAATCATTAAGAAATATGAAAAATACATTACGCACTGGGTAAGCGAACCCGACAGAGGC
Organism: Thermoflexibacter ruber; assembly: GCF_900113045.1. GTDB lineage: Bacteria > Bacteroidota > Bacteroidia > Cytophagales > Thermoflexibacteraceae > Thermoflexibacter > Thermoflexibacter ruber. Next base: position 11,830 of record NZ_FONY01000006.1, on the reverse strand, counting down.
ATTTACGATGCCATGAACAAGGGCATACAAATAGCACAAGGGGAATGGATTAACTTTATGAATGCAGGAGATACGTTTACAAGCCCTAAAATTGTAGAGCAGGTATTTCAGTATGCCAAAGAATCCTCAGAAATCCTTTATGGGAATTATGTCATCAGTTTTGAAAATTACCTCAAACCTAAATATACTCCCAAAGTTTTAAAGGATTTATACAAAGGTATGTTGCTTAATCACCAAAGTACATTCATCAAAACAGACTTAGCTAAAACGCATTTGTACGATACCAGCTTCCGATTTGCCTGCGATTACGAACAACTCTTTCATTTTTATCAAGCAGGAAGAATATTCCAGCATATCGACCTTTTTATTGCCGAGTTCAAAGCAGGCGGTACTTCTACAAAGCACAAAATCAATTACCTAAAAGAATGTCAAAGTATTGCAAGTCAGACTTACCCCCAGTCAAAAAAGTATTATCAAAAACAAATCCTTTATGCAAAGTTTGTGATGTGGACAGAAAAGTTGCTTCCTACCCACCTTTTTGAGGGTTTGATGAGTCTGAAGAATTTTAAGTAATTCTTCGCAAACTATGTACTTTTGACGTCCTGTTAGAATATTATGACCTCTAACATAGACTAAAAAGCGTTATTCTATCCCATGATTACCTTTGTTGTTCACCACCTTTGGTTTGCCTTTATATACTACACCTCCCTTATCTTTGGCATCCATATAGATAGTTTCTGAGGCAAATACTCTCACATTACTTTTGTCATTGGCTTTCACATTGACTCTTTGGGCTTCGTAATCAAAAGCATCTATCTCGGCTCTATCGCTGGCAAAAATAGATAAATACTCTCCTTTGCCTGCCACATCAATTTCTGAGCGGTCTTTGGCTACTACGTTCAACTTAGCTATCTCCGCATTTACCTCGCACTCTGAGCGGTCAGCGAGCGTAATGTTCATTTCTTTTTCTTTGAATCCATTTAAGGTAGCGTTAGATGAGCTTTTGAGAGAAAGGCTACTCATGGAGGGCATACTTATATAAATTTTTGCCTTATATCTGAGCCATTTTTTTACTTGATTGGAACTTGTCTTAAAACCTATCTTTAACTCCTCGCCATCTTGTGTTATTTTTATATCTTTGATTATCTTGTCTTCACCGTCAAGTACTATGGAAAAATCTTTCCCTCCTTCTATTTCCACTTCCAAGTTATCTCTGACTTCTATTTTCTTAAAACCTTTGAAGTCCTTGATTTCTTGGGTAAATATTTCTCCACTTTCGTTTTCACTACTTTCATCTTGTTCTTCATCTATCTCCTCTTGCTTTTCCATTACTTTTTCAGGACAGTTCAAGCATTTTAGTCCGTTTTCATCAAAAGTCCAGCGATGCTCCTTTTTCAACTCCTGCCTCCCATAACCAAATGGGTGCAGGGTATGACGTAGGATTTCTCCTAAATCTTCTTGCATCGCAAACTCTTTGCCGTAAGGAATAAAAAGTTCCATGCTTACATTTTGCGCCCTAAAAGCTGCATTTTCTTTGAGAAAGAAAGTTTTATCAAAAAGTAGAGAATCGCCTTTATCTTTTATATTATAAATCACTGTTTGTGCATTTTTGTTAGCATCTTCTTGGCTTGCTCCACGAGCCTCTACCTTTTGCACCAACTTCATCTCCTTGCCTTCGTATCCTCTAAGTGTTAATTTTACTAAGTTCAAACCTTCCTTGGTATCTTCTAAGCCAAGCGTAATAAGAGGAGCATCTGCTTTGTAAGTCTTAATCTCTTTATAGTTACCTTCTACTTGGAAAGACTGCACAAAGGGAGGAATAGTCGCCGCCGCCCCTAACAAACCTAATACCCATATACTAAATAAAGTCCAAGCCGCTGCCGTGCTTACTACTTTGCGTCTGGCAATCAAAGATACCCCCGTAATGCCTAAGGTGAGGAAGGGAATAAGTAAAATAAAAACAAGTGCTACCAAACCACCTAAGGGAACACTTTGCCTAACTAAACTGAGTGGAATACCATCTATAGAAGCGTGGCTTGCCGCAGGTACAGAAAATAATCCTAAGAACATGGCTAAGAAGATAAGCAAACCTAACACTATGGCAAAAGAACTCATCGTCAGAACGCTCCCTGCCAATACCCTAATAGTTTCAAAGATAAAATTACCTAAGGGCTTGAAGTTTTCTGTCAGGAAATTAAAAATCTTAGCGATAATTTGGAAAGGGAAAACTAAGATTTTGGCAAAAATATTTTCCTCATCGTCTTCGCTTATATTAAAACTTTCCTTAATCTTTTTCTCTATATTAGAAAGGGTAACAGGTTCTCCTTCCATTTGCATTTTTTCGGTCAGGGTCTTTGCTTCTGGGGTAATTGCCCACAAAATCAGGTATATGATAAAGCCTGTTCCCCCCAAAGGAATCCCTAATACAAAAAGCAAGCGAATGATAGTTTCATCTGCCCCAAAGTATGCTGCTAAGCCACTTGCTACCCCTCCTAAGATACGCTTATCTGGATTGCGGAATAGTTTTTTGATTTTTGTATCCTCGGGCAGGTTGTCAGACACAGGCGTAACTATCCACAAAGCAATGTAGGTAATGAGGGCGATAGTAGGAATAATCTCTGCCCCAAATACACCTAAAAAAGTCGCAGCAAAAATCAAACGAATCCAAAGAGGGTCAATACTAAAATAATGAGCAATGCCTGAGGCTACACCAGCAATCAACTTGCGTTTTAGGTCGCGGTATAGCTTCTTTTTCTCATTTGTTTGCCCACCCTCTGTCGCACCCTCCTCGTGGGAGTAATGAAAGCTACTCTCCTCAAAAGCAAAATCACTCTGATAATTAGCATGCTGTTTTTGCTTTTGTTGCTTGCTTTCACCTTCCATTACCTCAAAATCATCTACCGTACCCATAGTGGCTATCAGTTCCTGCACATCTTCTACTGTAATTACCTGTTTATGTTGCCCTAATTTAGAAAGAAAAATCTCCGCAATGCGATTTTCTATGTCAGCAATAATCTCCTCACTCTCCTCATAAGTAGAAAAATATTGATGAATACTGCTCAAATAACTTTTTAACTTGTCATACCCATCTTCCTCGATGTGAAAAATGATACCGCTTATATTGATGCTTATATTTTTTTTCATAACACTCGTGTAATTCAAAGTTTGTGGTTTTTATACGTGATTGACGATAGTATTAGTAGATGTTACCAACTCATTCCAAGTGCTTCTAAGCCCTTGTAAAAACTGATTTCCTTTGTCCGTAAGAGTATAATATTTTCGTGGAGGTCCAGAGATAGATTCTACCCATTTATAATCCACCAGACCTGCTTTTCTTAGGCGAGTAAGCAAAGGGTAAAGTGTTCCTTCTACTACCATGATCTTAGCATTCGTCAGTTCCTCAAGCATATCAGAGGCATATACCTCCCCTCTGGCAATAATGCTCAATATACAAAATTCTAATACTCCTTTTCGCATTTGTACCTGTGTATTTTCCAAGTTCATAGTCTTTTCTTAAAAATGGTTGAGTAACCTGATTAAAAATGATTTTTTCAAAATCACGCTATGGCTCTTAGCCTCTTTGGCAGTAACTTGCCTATGAAGTAAATTTTCCATGAAAGTAAGAAGTTTAAGTTTTTATATAAATTATTAAAGTACCTTGTAATACCAAGTATTTTTTCAAAAAAAATATGTTTTAACTGTTGTAGATTCTCTCGATATAGTGCTACTTTTTCTTAGCTGTCAACCCCACAGGTATCTTTAAATCCCCTTTACCATACATATTGATATAAATATCTAAGGTATCCGAAGCCCCTTCCCAACTTACCCTATATCTATCAAGCAGTCCCATGTTGTCAAAAGTTCCATTAGGGGTTGAGAAAGCACAACAGTTTCCTGCCCTATAATAAATCATTTCCTCTCCATTCGGTCCCAAAAGTGCGTTTAAAAATCTTCTTTCGTTTCTCGGTCCACTACCCTCTTCTGCTCCACCTACTTTTATCGGATTGGATTTGTCGTATCCGTAAGATTTGTCATTTGACTTTTCATTTAACAGATAGGTGTTTTCATCTAAGAACTCTACCTCCTGAGTTCGAGTATCTCCCGTTGCCCTGTTTGATGCTACTCCCTTCTTTTGCGAGGCACACCCAAACAGGATTAATAAGCCTATTAAAATCAGCAAGTTTTTCATAATACTAACATATACGCAACAAATATATAAAAAGTTACCTTGTATTACCAAGTAGTTGGTAAAAAAATTTTTGTTTTATGGTAAAAATCATTTTATATGAAGTGATAAAATCTAAAAAACTATCTCAAAGGGCTTTGAAAATATAAAACTTTTGTAGGTTTGTTTGATTTTCATTGGCAATATTTTGCGATACAATCATAAAAAAGAAATTAGCAAGAACTTTAAAAATAATACTATGGGGTATTTTGATTCATCAAAAATATTTTCCTATATCCAAAGCCTTGCAAAACACCTTTAATCAAAAAAACAATGAATCATAGTTTTGGACTCAGGCAAAGTGATTTAACAACTATATGCCATGCATTATCGAAGTATCCAGAGGTACAACAAGCCTATATATTTGGTAGCCGAGCCAAAGGCAACTACAAAAATGGCTCTATTAATCGGACAGGAAAGGTGTTTTATGAAATAGATAACCATAAAATTCTTAATTTTACATAAACCTATGATAAAAAAAATACTTCTATCTCTCGTGTTGTTGCTGTTGTTAGTAGTGATAATCTTAGCAGCAGGGCTATTTTTTGTAAAAAATAAACTAAATAAAACAGCAAATCCTATTACCGTTTACGAAAACTTCCCTTTGGAAGAGGGTAAGCACACTATCATGTGTCTTTTTGCTCACCCCGACGATGAGATATCCATAGCAGGTACGCTTTGCCAACTCAGTCAAAATCCTCAAAATCAAATCATAGGCATTTACTTGACCAGAGGGGAGGCGGGCGGCACAGGAGGACTTGTCCCCCAAGAGCAACTCGGCGAGGAGCGCACCAAAGAATTAGAGAACTTAGCAAAAGTAGTAGGCTACAAGCATTTAGAAATTTTAGGTTTTCCAGATGGCAAATTAAATCAGGCGGAGGTAGATACAGTAAAAATGCGCATTTTGGAAGCTATCTATCGCTATCGCCCAGACATCATGATTTCCTTTGATGACAGAGTAGGGCTGTATGGACACCCCGACCACTTGCTTGCAGGTAAATGGGCAAAACAGATTTGTGAGGAAAACATGAAAAATGATAGCTTTCCTATACAAAAACTCTATTGCCCTACCCTCTCCCAAGGCATGATAGAAATAGCTCTTTCTATTGCTGAAACTTTCAAACGCAACTATCCTCAAGACCCAGAAAAAGGCTTGCCTCCCGCCTCTTTTGCCGTTAATATTAGCTCTGTAGGCGAGTGTAAACTGCAAGCTATCCAAGCACACCGCACTCAAAAAAGAACTTTTACCGATGTATTCCCTTTGTATGACCAAGTTCCTCCATTTTGGTATTTTAGGCTTTTTGACAAAGAATACTTCACTCTACAAGTAGAAAAGTAAAAATCACTATACTCCTTGCAAAAGTGTTTTTTTATCGCCTCACCCCTGCCCCTTCTCCTTCTGAGAAGGAAAATAGGTACTTTCGCAAGAACTCTACTGATTAAATTTTGACCGTAATATTTTCTGTTTGGAAAAACAAATAAAAATCTATACTTTTACTATAGATAAAAACTACTGACTATGCAATTCATCATAGATGTTTTAGAACAACCCTACAACTGGTTTTATTCCTTTTCCATTTTTGTTTCCTTAGGGATTTGGTTAGTTTCTGCCTTAGGTATTTTCCATAGTGATACAGGAGCAGATGTGTCGCATGATGTTCATGTAGAGGGAGGTTCTTTTTTTGACGGCATAGGCGAAGCCATTGGCTTTGGCATGGTGCCAACTTCTGTTTTGCTTACGCTAATTTTGTTTTTCCAAGGAGTTACAGGCATTACTTTGAATGAGTGGCTATTGAGCCTTTTTGCTCCAGAGGGAGCGATGCGTTACCTTGTCTTAGGAGGTAATTTTTTAGCCTCTTTGATTGTAGGAATGGTATTGGCTGGGGTAGTTAGTCGACCTCTACGTTATATTTTTAAAGATTATGGAACTGTAACCAAAGCAGAGTCAGTGGTGGGGAAAATCGCTCAAGTTACCTCTGGCAAGGTCAGTACAGAATTTGGACAAGCTACCTTGAAGTTAGAAGACGGCAATACCATAGAAATAGCAGTCCGAATTACAGAACAGCAGAATCAGTTAGAATATGGACAAAAACTACTCATCTTAGATTTTGACAAAGAAAGAAATGTTTATTTGGTAGAAAAATATGATTGATGTGTTTTTTGTATTAATTTGCAAACATAAAACAATCATTTACATAATTCCTTAGTACACATGAGCTTACAGTCTTTTACAGAACAAGTAGCAAAAATTGCATCTACTGCCACAGGACTCAAAGGTTCTGTCAAATTTTCATTCAATGAAGGGGTAGTTTTTATAGACCCTACCCAACAACCGTATGCGGTGAGCAATGACAATAAAGACGCAGACTGCACGATTAGTCTTTCCTTAGACGATGCAATGAAGTTGCTTAGCGGTGAACTTAATCCTGTTACCGCTTTTATGTTTGGAAAACTAAAAGTGAGCGGAGATACAGGAATTGCCATGAAAATTGCACAAATTATTGGGAAATAAATAGCTGTATCAGCAGTAAGGCTATTTGTCTGATAGTTTGAGAAAGGGTAAAATTTCTAAAAATTTTGCAAATTCCCCTACTTATGTATAGACACACGCTTGGCAGTTATACCTATACCTTTGAAAGCCTAAAAACCCTCATGGCAAAGGCTACTCCCCTGCGCTCAGGCGACCAGTTGGCAGGAGTAGCCGCATCAACTTATCAAGAGCGTGTTGCTGCTCAACTTGCTCTTGCTGAGGTGCCTTTGAAAACTTTTTTACAAGAAGTTCTCATTCCTTACGAAGAAGATGAGGTTACTCGCCTCATTATAGACACCCATGATGCAGAGGCTTTTCAAGCCATTGGTCATCTTACCGTAGGAGATTTTAGAAATTGGTTACTTTCAGACAAAGCCACTACAAATACATTAAAGCACATAAGTCAAGGAATTACCCCTGAAATGGCGGCAGCTGTTTCCAAAATCATGAGCTTGCAAGACTTGATTTTGGTAGGTGCAAAGTGCGAAGTCATTACCCAATTTCGCAACACTATCGGACTAAAAGGGAGGTTTTCTACACGCCTCCAGCCCAACCACCCCACAGATAGCTTGAAAGGCATTGCTGCCTCTATCTTGGACGGGCTGATGTATGCCAATGGAGATGCAGTCATTGGGATTAATCCTGCAACTGACAACGTACAGGCTGTAATTCGTCTTTTAGAAATGCTTGATAAGCTGATAGTTCAGTATCAGATTCCTACGCAGTCCTGTGTACTTTGTCATGTAACTACTGCGCTTTTGGCAATCGAAAAAAATGCGCCAGTGGATTTAGTATTTCAGTCGATTGCGGGTACAGAAAAAGCAAATCAGAGTTTTGGAGTTTCGCTAAGCCTACTCCAAGAAGCCTACGAAGCAGCATTGTCTTTGAAAAGAGGAAGCATTGGGAACAATGTCATGTATTTTGAAACGGGACAGGGAAGTGCGCTTTCTGCCAATGCCCATCATGGACTCGACCAACAAACCTGCGAAGCAAGGGCTTATGCAGTAGCAAGGCACTTTAACCCTCTCTTAGTCAATACGGTAGTAGGTTTTATAGGACCTGAATATTTATTTGACGGCAAGCAAATCATTAGGGCAGGTTTGGAAGACCATTTTTGCGGAAAACTCTTAGGCTTGCCTATGGGCTGCGATGTGTGCTATACCAATCATGCAGAAGCAGACCAAGACGATATGGATAACTTGCTTACGCTCTTGGCTACTGCGGGCTGTACGTACATCATGGGTGTACCAGGCGCAGACGACATCATGCTTAACTATCAAAGCACTTCTTTTCACGATGCCTTGTATATCAGAAAGTTACTTGGACTGCGCCCTGCACCAGAGTTTGAAACATGGTTGATAAACATGGGCTTGATGGACAGGAATTTTTCTTTGTCCACCTCCCAATCCTTGCTATTAGACTACCATAAGCAATTTTAATCTATGTATTTTCAAAAGTTTAACTTCCTCAGTTTCTTTGCTTTCCAACCTGTAACAGCTACGACTAATAAAGTCATGCAACCGCCGAAAATAACAGAAGGCACTACGCCCATGAGTTTGGCGGCTGCCCCTGATTCAAAAGCCCCAATCTCATTGGACGAGCCTATAAAAATACTATTAACTGCCGAAACCCTGCCTTTCATATTTTCAGGGGTCAGAGTTTGTAACAAAGTGCTTCGGATAATGACGCTTATGCTATCAAATGCACCACTCAAAGCCAGCACCAACAGTGAAAGCCAAAAGTTGGTAGAAATAGCAAAAACTATCATACAAAGTCCAAAACCTGCCACCGACCAAAGCAGTACCCCTCCCGCATTTCTTTTTACAGGGCGGTAAGTAATCAAAAACATCATCAATACCGAGCCAATAGCAGGGGCTGACCTCAAAAATCCTAAACCTTCTGCCCCTACGTGCAGAATATCTGAGGCAAAAATAGGCAATAAGGCTACTGCTCCACCGAATAGTACTGCAAACAAATCTAAGGAAATAGCACTGATAATCAGCTCATTACCAAAAACAAACTTGATTCCTTCTTTTAGGCTCTGACCTATAGGCAAGCGGTCTGACTTAGGGGGAACAGGCTTTGCCGCTATCAACAAACAAAAAACAATAGAAAAAAGTACTAATACCGTTTGGATACTGTAAGTAATCGTAATTCCTAAAAAACCATAGAGAAGCCCCGCCAAAGCAGGACCTCCAATAGTAGCCACTTGCCAATTGGAACTGTTCCAAGTTACTGCACTTGGCATCTCTTCTTTGCTGACTATCTGCGACATAAAAGCAAAGTTAGCAGGAGCAAGAAAGCCACGCGCCAAACCTGTAATGAATATCGCTAAGTAGATAGGAGCAGTTCGGGAGATACCTACCTCTTTAATAAAAGTTTGGTAAGAGTCAAAAGTGCTGAATGTCAAAGCCATAGCACTCAATAACAAACCTATGTAAGTAATTAAAATGATATTGCGGCGATTGCTGATGTCCACCAAGTAGCCTGCATACAAGGTTACACTCATGGCAGGAATAGCCTCTACCAAACCTATCAAACCCAAAGAAAGCGGGTCTTTGGTAATTTCGTAAATCTGCCAACCGACTACGACGGATTCTATTTGTACGGCTAAGGTAATGCAAAAACGCATCGCCAAGTAATAACGAAACTCTGGAAGGCGCAACGCCAAGTACGGGTCGTGGGACATGAAATTTGCTTGTAAAATGATTGGGTGCAAAAATACAAAGAAATAGGAATTTTAAAACGCCCGCTTAATGAATTGTTACTCTACTGACAAGCAACTTAGCTACTTAAAGAAGCAAAAATTGTAGATTTCACTATAAATCGTTGCTATGATATACAATCTTATGAATAATCATGTCGAGTTCTTTAGTTGCACGATACAAGTGTTCTAAATAAATTTCTATGCCCTCATAACTACTCTCCTCATTCATCAGGTTCACTAAGCCTAAGATATTTGCTACAGGGCGTCGTATCTCATGGGACTGTATCCATGCTATTTTCTCCAATTTCTCATTTTTAGAGCGAATCTCCTCCTCGCGTTGCTTTTGTGCAGTAATGTCAATAATAGAAAGCACAAACTTATCTATTATATCTTTGGGTTCATCAATGATAGGGCTGAGAGTATTCATATATACTTTATTTTCACGAGTTACCTCAAAATGGTGCAAATTACCAGCGAGTATGCTGGGTAGTAACTCTATTATCTTACAAGATGTATCAGCAGGAAATATACTACTGATAGATTGCCCAATAAGTGTCAAAGGATTAATACCAAGCGTTTGATATATTTTACCCCCTGTATATAATATTTGTAAGTTTTTGTCTATCAAACTAATAGAGCCATCAGGAAAATTGTTTGCTAAGATAGCTAATCTTCTTTCACTTTCTAATAATTCGTCTTCTACTTTTTTCCAATGTGTTATGTCTATGGCGTTATATGCTACCCCAATAATTTGGTGGCTATCATCAAAAACAGGACTGTAGGTAACATCGAGCCAATATTTTTTCCCTCCTACTTCCAAGAGTTCTTTTTCTACAAATACTTTTTCCCCTGTAAATGCCTTCTCGATATTAGCTTTGAAACTATCCTGAGCATCAGGCATTACGTATTCTAAGCAATTATCTCCTTCTTGGGGTTCTTTCCCAAAAAGTTTGTTAGCAGCTTCCTTCATTTTCTTGTTAATGCTCAACATTTCAAAACTACGACCTATAAGAGCTATGCTACTAAAGCGACTGTCCAAAATTCCTCGTACTTTTGATTCGGAATATCTAAGCTGCTGCTCTGTTCGCTTCCGACTGTCAATGTCTAAGGCACTAAAAGATACACCTATTAGGCGACCCTGCTGGTCATAAGCAGGAAAAAAAGCAAACTCAAACCACTTTTTAAATTTTTCTTTTAAGTAGATTTCCCTTTCTACTGTTACCTGCTCGCCTGCTAAGGCACGGTTAAAGTTCTGAAAAAAGCTTTCTTCTGTTTCTTTTAAAATAAAACCTCTAAAATCATCGCCTTCCTTTACTTCTCTATTCATGAGAGTAAGGTAACTTTTTCTGGCGGTTTGGTTAGTGCTAAGTACTTTCAAGTCAGGGCTAAGTAGTATGTAGATGACAGGCGAACTGTCCAGTATAGCCTTTAATTTATTTTGGGCATCGGATAGACTTTCTTCTATTTGCTTGCGTTTGTTGATGCTAGTAAAAGTGAGTGTAATCCCTAATAATTTTCCTTGCTTGTGATAAGCAGGCACGTAGGCAATTTGAAAGTAAGACTTAGGCACGCCTTCTTGAAGTGCAAACTCCTCCTCTACTAATACAGTTTTTCCTGCAAGTGCTTGGTAAAAATTTTTAAAAAAGTTCTCTTCTGTACCTTTTATAAGGTATTGGCGGAAGTCATGTCCCTCCGCTGGTTCTTTGCCAAAGATAGATTTAATGAGCTTTTTAGCACTCTTGTTGATACTCAGTATAGCAAAATCCGAGCTAATCAAATACTTATAATTAGGGGAGCAGTCTATGATAGCTCTTAATTTGCTTTCAGAATAGACTAATCTTTCGTAATTTTCTTTTTCTTTGACTTTCAAATTTTCTTTTTCCGTATCATCATTTCCTACACACAAAATACCTATTGCTTGTTGGTTTTCATCTTTGAGCAATGAAAACTCCCACTCAGTCCAATAAAAATCTGCTAAGTTTTCTTGAGGCTTTCTTATCTTTACAATCGTTGTTTTGTTGGGGTGAGAAATGCAGTACAGAGCAGCTTCATTACATTTATTTATGTCTTCGTAATGGATAGTAATAGCAAAGTCTAAACCTAAAAAATTTTCTGTAATAAAAGAATAACGCTCTTGAAAAAGTTGATTCACAAAAACATATTTACCTGCCAAATTAGTAATACAAACGTAATACTGCTTAGAGTTTTGTAAGTAGGTTGGTACAAAACGCTTAAAGTACTCATAATCAATATTAATATTTATAGGTAGGTTCATTTATACTCAATAAAAATTGGTTTTGGTTTTAGGGATATGAAAATTCCAAGAAATTAAGGTTTCTAATTCCTGCTTATATTGGGCAATATGGGT
>NZ_FONY01000091.1:4574-8440 GCF_900113045.1 Thermoflexibacter ruber | reverse complement strand
TATATAGCCAATCAACAAGTATAAATCTTTTTGCTATTGTCAGTTTTCCCTGTTCTCTTCGGCTTGGGCATGAAGGGCTTGGATTACACTGCACCAAATCCGAATACAGAGAATAAGTTTACTTTTAATGGACAGACAGAGAAGGAAACCAAGCTAAATCTCCACTGGCATGAAACAGCGTTTAGGAGCTACGACCCACAGTTAGGGAGGTTTCACCAGATAGACCCACTGGCAGACTTGTTTACAGGGATTAATCCTTATCAGTTTGGGTATAATAATCCGATAAAATTCAACGACCCACTTGGTCTGGCGAATCAGGACAGTGCTGCTGCAACTCCACCAGGACCCGACCCCAATCAAGAAAGAGAAGAAAAGAAGAAGGCACAAAAACAGCAACAATGGCAAGACTTTTTAAATCAAACAGCAATAAATAATATGTGGGGTGAGTTAAATGGAGATGATAATGGACAAAATGGATTTACAAATCCCCAAAATATATTAGAAAGAGCATGGAATGACTTTTCTGGTCGAGGCTATTTAAATATGGCACATGATTTTTATGCTAACAGAAAGGGGGACATCATTGCAAGATCATTTTTAGGTAGTAAGGCACACATCATTTTTATAGAAGAAGGAGAAATAAGAATTATATCTTTTGGAAATGATTTCGGAACAGAGGTTGTAAAAAATGTGTTTGATATGCTAATTATAATTGTAGAGAGTGAGTTTCAAATTGGTGGGAGTGATTCTGGAGATAATATCAAGCAAGCCAATATTTTCAGAGCAAGAGGTTACGCTACAGCTTTCTATAAAGCATTTCCTCAATTTTCACGTTTTATTGGCACAGGTTTGATGCAAATACATCATCGAATTCCTCAAGATTACAGGCGTTTATTTGGTAATCAGGCAATTGATAATTTATCTAATTTATCAGCAATACCGACATGGTTGCATCAACAACAAGTTACTCCCTTATGGGGAGCTTTCAAAAAAGCTTTCCCCAATCCAACACAAGGACAAGTACAAAGATATGCCAAATTAATAGACTCCATTATTGAACCTTGGGTAAATAATATTAACGCAATAATTAAACAAAATTAATTTGATGAAAAAAATATTAGAACAAATAAAAGATTTGTCATTGCAATATCCTCATAAGGTAACTTTATATCCTCCAGCTGACAATGCATTAATTAAATCATATGAGAAATTACTAAATGTTGTATTTGATGAACAACTTTTGCAACTATATTTATTTAGTAATGGTATATCTCTTATGGATTACTGTATTTCAGGATTTAAAAATAGGAAGCTTATTGATTTTTTTAACCTAAATTATTCCTTATGGGAAGGTAATTTATTATTGAAAGAAAAATTTATCAGTTTCATGATAACAAGTAAAGGTGACAACTTTGGACTTATCTACGAATCAAACCAAAAAACTTATGTAGTAGGCTACATAAATAATATTTACAGCCAAGATTATCTCATTGTAGGAAATTCAATAGAAGATTTTTTTACAAAATTTCTTCACAAAATTTCTTATATTCTTTCAGTAAATGAAAAAGACAATTACATTGAGTACATAGATGATGAGTTTCTACCAATAGACATAAGGAGCTGGCAGTAATGTAAATTTTGCTGGTAAAATCTTACTGGTCGAACTTTGCGACCCCGTTTGCCTTAGACCTAAACGAAGTATGTCTAAGGCATTTGCTTTGCCAATCTCTATTGGCGTGTAGGTGCGAAGAGTTTTATTGTCTTGGTGGTCTATATATAGGGGCGAGTTTTTCACGTGTTGCACCCCGCGTCAAAAGACATGAAAAATTGCATTTTCATTCATAATTCATCATTTATAATTCCTAATTTTACTCTCCTTCGGCTTGGGCATGAAGGGCTTAGATTACACTGCACCAAGTCCGAATGTGGAGAATAAGTTTACCTTCAATGGCAAGGAGAAGCAGACAGAACTTGGGCTGCACTGGCACGACTACGGGGCGAGGAACTATGATGCTCAGATAGGGAGGTGGCATAGTATAGACCCTCTGGCTGAGAAAATGCGTAGGTGGTCGCCTTACAATTATGCTTTCAATAATCCAATTAGGTTTATTGACCCTGATGGAATGGCGCCGCTTGGGGATTTTTACAGTAGTAATGGTAAAAAAATTGGCTCTGATGGGATAAATGATAATAAAAAATACATTGTTTTCAATAAAGATGAAGCCAAAACAATAGAAAAGACAAGCAAAGCAGGAGGACTTACCCAGCTAAGTTCTGTTAAAAGTGGGGTTTCAATATCACAAAAAATCATAGCAAGAGCAGAAGAAGCAATAAGAAAACAAGATGAAACAGGCAATGAGCATGGTTTTGTTGCGGCAACAGATGGCAGCACTTCGTCTTTACTTACTAATGGTGAAAAAGGAGAAGTGTCTCTTGGTCTTGGTTATGAAGAATTAGAAGGTCAAGGGAAAATAACTGAATTTGATGTTCATACCCATCCTAGCGACTATGAAATAAATACTGACGGGTCTTTTATAGCATCAAGTCCAACCCCTTCTGGAGAGGCAGGAAAAGTCGGCGGAGATGGAGATTACAATTATAGAGGCTTAAAAGAACGTCAGAGGAAAGTAACAACAGCCAATAGTTGGGTGATAGGTATGGAAACAACTGTAATAGAGAGTAATGGTAATCTTACACCAAATCAAGTACGGAAAGTTTCTTTTTACAATAATTCAAGTACAAATCATACTATGAAATGGGATGATTTTAAAAAATTAGCTACCAAAGTTTTAAACCAGTAATCAAAAATGAAATATACATATTTTGCATTTTTTATTATTCTATCTTATTTGTTTGAAGCAAAAATATATGCTCAGATTCAAATACCACCACCTACAGTTACTTATAAAACAAGTATTAAACCTATGTATATATATGATAAAATAGGAGATAGCATACTTGTTTATCAGTCAAAAAAAGTCCGCTTTATCAGTGATGGCAAGATTTTTTTGAAAGTAAAACGCTTCAAAATAAATGTACCTAAATCTTTTCGTTTTGTTAGGCAAGCCTTTATTAAAAATGCTTTTTTTTATCAATTTTCAAATAATAAGATTGAAATAATTATTGAGATACATAATAATAATTTTATGATAGAAAGGCTAACTTTTTGTGAGTGTGATAAAATTCCTAAAAGTATTTTAGCTACTTTGTCAACTTCTAAAATATTTGTGGAAAGGCAGAGTAATAAATTTTGTGGTTTTTTCCAAACAAAAAATTATCTTGTTTATTATTTAAATACTGATATAGAGGATGTTGATAAGTTAAATGAAGCAATAATGAGTATTCAAGAGAAATAATTAGGGTTGCCTCCTGTTTGCCTTAGACTTAAACGAAGTGTGTCTAAGGCATTTGGTTTTCCAATCTCTGATTGGCGTGTAGGTGCGTAAGCAGTAGAGGTAAGTTTTATTTCTTGGTAGTCAGTAGGTTATGCAAAGTATAGTTTTTCACGTCTTTTGACGTGAAAAAATGACTTTATGTTTTCTCATTCATAATTCATCATTTATAATTCCTAATTTTACTACCCCTTTGGCTTGGGAATGAAGGGCTTAGATTACACTGCACCAAGTCCGAATGTGGAGAATAAGTTTACTTTTAATGGCAAGGAGAAACAAACTGAATTGGGCTTGAATTGGATAGATTATGGAGCGAGGAATTATGATGCACAGATAGGGAGGTGGCATAGTATAGACCCGCTTGCTGAAAAAGGTAGAAGGCATAGCATTTATTCATACGTTTACAACAATCCTATTGTATTTATTGACCCTGATGGGATGATGCCAAAATATAACTGGAATACAGGACAGTAT
>NZ_FONY01000091.1:0-2639 GCF_900113045.1 Thermoflexibacter ruber | reverse complement strand
TATATAGCCAATCAACAAGTATAAATCTTTTTGCTATTGTCAGTTTTCCCTGTTCTCTTCGGCTTGGGCATGAAGGGCTTCGACTATGTGCAGAATGTAAATCAGGGAAATAAGTTTACTTTCAATGGACAGACAGAAAAGGAAACAAAACTCAACCTCCACTGGCATGAAACAGCGTTTAGGAGCTACGACCCACAGTTAGGGAGGTTTCATCAGATAGACCCGCTGGCAGACTTGTTTATAGGGATTAATCCTTATCAGTTTGGGTATAATAATCCGATAATGTTTAATGACCCTACGGGCTTGGCATCACCTACTCCTTCGCCATCAATAGGCAAAAATCCACTACCTGAGATAGGTTGGATTTCTGTAGACCCTTTTACCGCCATGAGTATGCTCAACCAGCACTTCAAAGGTAAAAATAATGGAAGAGGCTGTTGCCCTGATAATGGAGGGAAAAGACAAGAGGCAAGAAATGCCCCTACTATCGTCCCCGTTGGAAAAATACCTTATAATCGTAGCATCTGGGATAAAGTTATTGATGCTTCCAATAAGTTTTTAAAACGTGTTGCTAACTTTGGTGGAGCAAGATGGTTGACGGCAGGGACAGTATTTGTTGGCGCTATGCTTAAACCTGCAAATGGAGATGATAATGCTAAAAGAATACATGAAGCATTTGACAAGCAAAATAAAGAAAATAATCGCAGAAGGATAGCAGCTGAGGAGGACATACCTATCTTCTATGTAAGAGAAAGTGATTACCCAGATATATATCTAAATACTGTTACAGGTTTTACAAATAGGGGTATATCTTTAGACTCATATGACATCTTGACTTATGCAGGAGCTCCAAAAACTTCTGATGACAGGAAAGCTAAGAGAGATAGGAGAGATGCAGCATACGGTCATATGCCTAATGCACAAGACGGGTATTCTTGGGACGAGTATCCTTATGCTTCTACTTTGGAGGGAGGATTAGGGGCAACGGTAGCAGAAGTTCCTATTTGGCAACAAAACATTCAAAAAATATTATTATCTTCTTTTTATCGCGCAAATAAAATGAAGCTGGGTAGTAAGTTTAAAGTTAAATTAGTTCCAAATGAAACAAAATAAATAATCTATGGATATTATTGATTACGCCAAGTTAATTTATAATTGGCTTGAAGAAGAAGATGCCTCTGTTGTAAAGTTCCTTCAAGAAGGAAAAAGTAAAAGAGAAATAAATGAACGAATAGCTAATCTACCTATAAAACTACCAGCAGAGTTATTATCTCTGTACACATGGAAAAATGGAACAGTCAATAGAGAAAGTGCCCTTAGTTTAAGACACCTTTGTTTCTTTCCTACTATGTATTTTTTGACTCTTGAGGAAGCAATTGATATTTATAAAAGGATCACATATTTAATTCCTAACAAAGATTTTTCTTTTGATTTCTTTCCTATTTTCTATGATTCAGGGGGAAATTATTTGGTTATTGAATGTAATAAAAAATCGGACAGTATAGAAGGTCGGATTTTTGAACTTGATTTTGAATCTGAAGATATTTTTGGGATGTATTTTGATAGTCTGACTATTATGTTTAAAACTATTTGGGAATGCTTTAAAAATAGGGTGTACATTATCAAAGACGGATATTTGAGATATGATTCAACAAAAGAGTCAGAAATAATGAAAGAATTAAATCCCAAAACATCAGAGTGGTATTCTTCTAATCATCTTTCGTAGGCAAAGTTGGTGGGAAATCCTCTTAGTCAGGATTTGTAACTGTTGCGGAACAATCTCTTCTCGTTTGCGATAGATTTAAGCGTATCTAAGGCATTTGGTTTTCCAATCTCTGATTGGCGTGTAAGTGCGTAAGCAGTAGAGGTAAGTTTTATTTCTTGGTAGTCAGTAGGTTATGCAAAGTATAGTTTTTCACGTCAAAAGACGTGAAAAAATGACTTTATGTTTTCTCATTCATAATTCATCATTTATAATTCCTAATTTTACTATCCTTTGGCTTGGGCATGAAGGGCTTGGACTACACTGCACCAAGTCCGAATGTAGAGAATAAGTTTACCTTCAACAGCAAAGAGAAGCAAACTGAGCTTGGGCTGCATTGGCACGACTACGGAGCGAGAAACTATGATGCTCAGATAGGCAGGTGGCATAGTATAGACCCATTGGCTGATGCAATGGTAAACTGGTCGCCCTATGCTTACACATACAACAATCCTGTAAAGTTCATAGACCCTACTGGAATGAAACCAAGATACAATTGGTACACAGGACAGTATTATGATACAGGTACAGGGGAGAGAATGGAGTGGGAAGATGTTGAGAATCATATCGCAAATACAGGTGGAATTGAAAAGACTTATGTACCTCTTTCAAAAGAAAGATTAGAAGAATTAGGAGAAAAAGCAGGAATAGGAGAAAAAGGGAAAGGAGATTTTAATGCTAATCTGGGTAATCAATTTGAAAAGTTTGCTGCGGAATCTTGGGGATTTGCAGGGAAAAAGAAAAAAGAGTTTTACTCTGATGCAAGAAGCTCTATGACTGGGAGAAAAAAGAATAAAGTAATTCCAGATTCGCATGGATGGGTATTTGTAGGAGATGTTAGCCCTTTTGCGTTGTTAAACCCCAAAAATCATAAGCA
>NZ_FONY01000077.1:0-2500 GCF_900113045.1 Thermoflexibacter ruber | reverse complement strand
CTGTATTTCATATATTTACTTTATTTGTAATTTCTAAATGCAAAGTTTGATAGAATCATACAAATAACAAACTTTTTAAGAAAGAAAGTTAATAAGCTTTGTAGCTTAGATAATCTATTCTACAGTCCTTATCATATTTGATTTAGATAAGATAATGAATCGTATTTGAAAATATAAAGTCTGTTTGTTACATATTTAATACATTGTAAATCATTTTTTTAAGCTCAATAAAAATATTTTTAAAAGTCTGCTTTTATTAAAACAACTATCAACTTGCCTTAGGCTCTTACGTTCATTATATCAGAAACAGATTTTAAAAATTGTGAAAAAGTCTGTAAAAAAGTTTAAAAATATTTCATCTCAAATTAATCATTTACTCAATGGAAATGGACAACTTAGTAAGTAAAAATACACCTGCGTGGAGATTTCAAACGATGCTCTCCTTTATTCTATCGTTAGGACTTACCACTATTGGGATTGTGTATCTACCTGCGGACTTGTGGGTAAAAGGTTTCTTGCTTATGGGACTTACTTTTACGGTAGGTTCAGCTTTTACCTTAGCTAAAACTTTGCGTGATGACTATGAGGCGCAGAAACTTATCAATCGTATTCATAGTGCCAAAACTGAAAAAATATTGAAAGATTTTGAAAATTAAAAATCATTATAAATAACTAAAAAAGAATATGTTACCAAGAAACTTTATTCCGTCTTTGTTTTCTATAACAGCCTTAGTGCTGATTACTTTTGGGGTTTTGCGATACATGGAAATCCCCGCCGGAACGATTATAGATTGGGTCATAGGTATTGCTATATTTTGGTGGCTTATGATTGTTGTTACTTTGCCTTGGAATATGCACTTTGCCGCAAAAGAGGTAATTGTTCAAGCACGACAATCCAAAGAAAAAGACATCAAAGTTAGTGAGGAAGATGTTGCCTATGCTGAGAAACTTTCTAAACGATTTTTTTGGGTGGCAATCATACTACATCTTGTTTCCGCAGTAGGTTTGTACTTGCTTTCTTATTTTGGGATTACGAGTTTGGGCTATATCAGTGGCTTGGCGGCACTCTTACTGACCTTGCTTAGACCTGCTATTCGTATGTATGAATATGTAGCAGCACGTCTTAGCAGTATTACGCATGAAATCAAATATCCAAGAGATGACTTAGCAGAGCTTTATGCTAAGTTTCATGAGTGGGAAAGCAAGTTGCAAACTCTTGAATTTCAACTTAATCCTGAGGAAAGAGATTCTTTGGTAGCTACCCAAAATCGCCTGTTAAGTTCTTTAGAAAATGACATCAGAGAACTGCGTTCTAACTTAGAAAAATTAAGGGTAAGAAATGATAGTGAGCATGAACAGTTGGCGAGAAAGTCAGAAAATGTGATTGCTAAGCTCTCCGAAGATGCACAATTCCTTGGTCAAGTCAGAGAAATTATTAGGTTTTTTAAGCAAGCATAGAGCTATCTTAATTTCTTAGAGTTTTCTGCCTCATAGCTCATAAGTAGAAAGTTCTAAGAAATTAAAATTAAATAACTTAGTAGGAGTAAAATATATCTCCTACTGAGTTAGTTTAAACGAATCCTTAAAAGTTTTGCAAAGCCTGATAAAGTTTATGCACGGGCAAGCCCATAACATTGAAATATGAGCCTTCTATACGTTCTATGCCCACCATGCCTATCCAGTCCTGCGCCCCATAGCTACCAGCTTTGTCAAAAGGCTGATAGTTTTTGATATAAAAATTAATTTCTTCTTGGCTTAACTGCTTGAAATAGACTAAAGTAGTATCACTATCAGTAAATTGTTTTTGGGTAGAAGTCAAGCTAAAACCTGTAACTACTTCATGGACTTTACCTGATAACTTAGCAAGCATTTCAAAGGCTTCTGCTTCGCTTTGAGGTTTGTTAAGTATCTCCTCCTCTATTATTACAATCGTATCTGCTGTAATGAGTAATTCATTATTTTTTAAATCATTTTTAAAAGTATTTGCTTTTTTTTCAGCTAAAAACATAGAAACCTGATGAGTGGGAATATAAGTAGGTACGGTTTCATCAGTTTCTTTGAGGCGAACCTCAAACTCATAGCCAAGTTGTTTCAAGAGTTGCTGGCGGCGCGGTGATTGCGAAGCCAAAATCAATTGGTAATTTTTCATAACTTAGTAGTACTTTATGGGGCGGAATTTCATTATTTTAACGTGAGTTATTGAGGTAATTGCTTAAAAGTCAATTTTTTATGATAAAAAATGTTCAATATTAATAAATATAGTATATTTGAAAATTACACTAATCAAAGAATACTATGTACTTAATATTGAACACAACAAAACTAATAGAAATTTACATTACTTGTGATGACTTTGCTAAAAAATTTGAACAGTATCAATTAAGTCAAGGACAAGTTGTACCACAAGAAAAAATGTCTTGTTCAGAAATCATGGCAATTGTGATTTATTATCATATATCAGGCATGAAATGTTTCAAATATTACTATCAAAGTATTATTA
>NZ_FONY01000016.1 GCF_900113045.1 Thermoflexibacter ruber | reverse complement strand
CATACGTATAACTGTTTGGAAAATAAGATTTTAGATAGCCTTTAATAATACTTTGATAGTAATATTTGAAACATTTCATGCCTGATATATGATAATAAATCACAATTGCCATGATTTCTGAACAAGACATTTTTTCTTGTGGTACAACTTGTCCTTGACTTAATTGATACTGTTCAAATTTTTTAGCAAAGTCATCACAAGTAATGTAAATTTCTATTAGTTTTGTTGTGTTCAATATTAAGTA
Source organism: Thermoflexibacter ruber (assembly GCF_900113045.1). Lineage (GTDB taxonomy): Bacteria > Bacteroidota > Bacteroidia > Cytophagales > Thermoflexibacteraceae > Thermoflexibacter > Thermoflexibacter ruber. Next base: position 119,981 of record NZ_FONY01000016.1, on the reverse strand, counting down.
CATAGTATTCTTTGATTAGTGTAATTTTCAAATATACTATATTTATTAATATTGAACATTTTTTATCATAAAAAATTGACTTTTAAACAATTACCTCAATAACTCACGTTATCATACAAAGCAATATACTCTGGCACCATTTCTTTGGCAAGTTCCTGCTCGTAAAAGCTAATGACAAAATCCCTTTCAATGGTAGAAGTACCACTATCTTGCTTAGAGATGATGGCAAAAAGTTGTGTTAAGGCTTTAAGTATCTCTTCACTCATAGAGATTTAGTGTATAAAAACGCTCTGAGGAAATTATTTATCCAGTCCCAGATGATTTTTTTTATATTAACTAATTTAGAAAAATTAATAGTAAGTAAGGGATTTTAATTTGAACACTATGTACTTAGGAGTTAAGCAAATAGCTAAGCTAACATTATAAAAATTAACAACAATATAAGCACAAGTAACATTAAGTACAAGTAGCAAATATTGTTCTAAATTTGTTCAGAATATGAAAAACACAAAAAATGCCTTATTTTGTCTTAGTTTACTAACAAGTTAAGGCATTTTCATATCAATACGTTTTAAAGTCAAAAGGTATATCTACTAATTCGGAAAACTCCTCGCCAGCCTCTTCCATGTCTTCATCATCTTCATGATAAAACCAAGTAACTGATGCTCCTTCTATGGTTTCTAATTTAGAAAGAATATCAAGAATCAGCTTAGAAGAAGCCGTGTTGAAATACTCTAACTTAAACATAAAGTTGGTTTTTGGATTCTCCTGACCTTCATATTTCTCGAGCCAATTTAGAATCGGCTCGTAAAACTCTGCTGCATCCTCTGGAAGAGAACGACCAGAAATCTCAAAAGCGTTGTTTGCTTTGTCTAAGACTATTTTTGGAGTATCCTCTGTGCCGTCGAGATAGATTGCTTCTAACATTTTTTTATCAAGTATATGTTAAGTTTCAGTTTATTCTATATTTAGGTTTTTTTCAAAATTTTTACTTATAGTTTACATTTATTCTTTTGTGCTTCTCGAGACTTTTGTACTTAAAGAAAAAAATGTAATTTTTTCATTAATGGGTTCGAAACTAAAACCAAGTTTGTTTCCTGACTTTCTTGCCATATCAATTAGTCCAAGACCAGCCCCGCCTTTCTCAGTCAGTCCACCTGGTCTTTTTATAATGCTTTTGTAGAGTTCTTTCAAACCTTCTTTGTCCAGTTGATTAATACTTTGCAACTTTGCAAATAGCCCATCTACTTCTTCATTCAAGATAGCATTCCCTGAGGTAATTACGTATTCGTCTTGATGTTTACCTATCATAAAGATAGCACTATTTTTCCCATAAGTGTCTGTTTCATAGCTAAAAGCGTGTTTAGAAACATTCTGTAAACACTCTACCATGATATTAAATACTTTCCGCTTAACAGCGGCTTCCTCGCCAAAAGAGTCCATGTTGCGCTCAGCCATTGCTAGTACTGATTTGGTAATTTCTTGGGTAAATTCTCCTTCATAAACCAAAATCAGGTTTTGATTCAACATGGTTTTATGCAAGTCATAAATATACTTCATAGATTAGCTCAATGGGTCTATTGACAAAAGTAATGCCTCACTATTTTATAGCCTTTTCCAAGGGACTACTGAAAATTTGGGCTTAATATAGAAAACTTTTTTTGATAATAAAAAACTAAGTCTAAACTAAATTTAAAACTTGACTCCGATTAACAGTATATCATCTGTTTGTTTTCGGTTTCCTTTCCAATTTTCAAAAGATTCATCTATTTTTCGGTGCATCTCGTCCATATCTATTCCTTGATGCTCCATAATGACTTCTCTCAACTTTCTTGGAGAATATTTCATAAGGTTATCTCCCATGCCTCCAAATTGGTCGGGCAAGCCATCTGAGAACAAATATAGTTGGTCTCCTTTATTATATCCTAATTTTGTGGTAGTAAAATTTGTTCTTTTTTTATGCTGCCCTCCACCGATAGGGAATCTATCTCCTTTTATTTCTACTAATTCTGTGTTTTGTACTAAATAAAGAGGTCTATGCGCTCCCGCGTATTCAAATTCTTTTTTCTTGAGATTTATCTTGCAAAGTCCTATGTCCATGCCGTCGCGAGTAGAAGAGTCCATATCTTCCTGCCTCAATGTCTTAGTTACTCCTTGGTCTAAGAGGTCTAAAACTTCTCCTGCACTTACATCCTCATGCTTACTTACGATGTCATTCAAAATAAAATAGCCTATCAAAGAAATCAGCGCACCTGGTACCCCATGCCCTGTACAATCTACAGCCGCAATATACAAGATATTTTCTCCCTGATGTGCAAACCAAGGAAAATCTCCACTTACTACATCGCGAGGCTTATAATAAATAAAGGAGTTGGGCAAAAACTGTTGTATATGCTTGGTTTCTGGAATAATGGCACTCTGGATACGCTTAGAATAATTGATACTTTCGGTAATTTTTTTATTTACAGACAAAATCTCTAATTCTGCTTCTTTGCGTTCAGTAATATCATTGGAAACTATCAAGATAGACTCTAATTCCTTTTTCTCATTGTATTCTGGAATGGCATTGACTTGCATGGTGCGTTCTCCATAAATAGAGGGAAAAGCCATTTCCATTTTCGTCTTTGACTTAGTTTCGCTCACTTGTTTGATAATTTGCGTCCAATTATCTAAAATTTGAGGATTCAAGTCTGTTTCATAAATTGTTTTTCCTACAAAACCCTCAGGAACTAAACCCGTCAAATTCCTAATGACAGGATTAATGTAGAATACTGTACCTTCTAAGTTTAATCTTGTAATAAGGTCAGGAGAGTTTTCTGACAAAGATTGCATTTGCCCTCGCATACGTGCTTCTCTCTCGGCACGCCTTCGTTCTGTGATGTCCCTCGAGTTAATCACAATTCCACCAATAGCGGGGTCAGAGAGTAGGTTGTTACCAGTAGCTTCCAGCCAGATAGTATCTCCATTCTTTTTCTTGTATTCAAACTGTACTGTTACTTGTTGCTCAGGGAATTCTAATAACTGACTGAACATATTTTGGTACAAGTCTGCACTATTGGGGTGGACATGGACAATATCGTTTACTCCTATCATTTCCTCAGGAGTATAGCCCAAGATAGGTGTTACAGAAGGGCTAATGTACCTTACTTTGCCATCACTTTCATAAATAGTAATTACTTCCGAAGCATTTTCAAGGAGTACCTGCATAGTTTTTTGGGTACGCTTTACCTCCATAATTTGGTCTTCCAAGCGTGCGTTGGTGCGGCGTAATTCCTCTTGAGTGGCTTCCATTTCCTCTGCATTTTGGCGAAGTACCTCTTGCTGAAGTTGGAGTTCTTCGCTCATTTGCTGAGATTCTTGCAAAAGCATAATGGTACGCTCATTAACTTTAATATTGGAAATAGTACGAGCAATACTTACACTAATTTCTTCTACAAATTTGATTTGCACTGGATTAAATTTCTCAAATCCTGCCAACTCTACTACTCCATGTACTATATCGTCTATGATGAGAGGTACTATCAGTAGGCATTTGGGTTTCCTATCCCCAAGCAGACCAGAGGTAATAGTTACGTAATCGTCTGGGATTTCTGTTCTCAAGATAGTATCTTCTTCTATCGCTGCTTGCCCTATCAGTCCCTCCGCAAACCTGAACGATGCTTTGAGGTACTTCTTTTTGCTATACGCATAGCTTGCTTGAAGTTCTATGATTTTTTCGCCATCTTGCTCATTGACGATGTACAATGCTCCTTGCACGGCTTTGACTGTTTCTGTAATGTAAGCAATGACTGCGTCAGCTAATTCATCTATTCTATTATGTGAGCGAAGGATTTGCCCTATCTCAGCTACTCCTGATATTATCCAATTCCTTTCATCATCTTTTTTCTCAGCTAATTGAATGCTATCTCGCATGGTTATCAGTGCATTGCCAAGCGTATCATTCTCACTCATCGGCTTGAAGTCTGCATCATAATCTCCTTCACCTATCCTATGAGCAAAATTAGCAGTTCTTCGCAAGGCAGCAACTAAACCAGCCGTAGCTACTGCCATTTCCCCAATCTCATCATTACTTTCTTTTTTGACAGCCTCAGGTAGAATCCCCATAGCTACTACATTGAGAGTGTTCCTCAAAGAGATAAGTGGCTGAGTGAGGAACTTAGAGAATAGGTAGGAAACAGTAAATGAAATAATGATAATAAAACAGCCAGACAGGACAAAAGCAATGACTAAGTAGTTCAAGTCTTGGTTGATTTCATCTTCGTCAATCTTGACTACAAGTCCCCAACCTACTGTAGGCAAATATGTCCAGTTAGAAAGAGTAACTTTATCTCTGTAATCTTTGGCAAATCCGTAACCCGTCATCTTTTTTACTGCTTTTTCTAAGGCTTCTGAGTTCTTATCTTGGGTTAAGACACTGTAAGTCAGCAGAGAATACTCTGAATTACGCGGTTTGTTGATAAATTCTATTTTATTTCCCGAAAGGCGTGCTAATATCATTTCGCCTGTTTGTCGTAGTCCCGTAGTTTCATTGACAATATCGTAGATTTTGTCCATGTTAAGCTCTGTAACTACATAGCCAATGAGTTGATTATCATTAGAATAAATGGGAGCAGAAACCGTCATATAGGCTCTATCTTTGGTATTAGCATATAGGTTCAGACTTCCAAAGTAGATACCTTCGCTGGCATGAATCCTAATTTGTTCGTAGTCAGCAAAAATTTCTCCTTCTAAAATATCAGTTTGGTTCTTATTGGTGCGGTAGATAACTTTGCCTTCTCTGTCTATAAGTAGAATATTTTTATACTGATAGATTTCTTGTATAGGATATAAGTATGCGTCTAATTTTCTGGCAACAGAAAGGTATATGCTATCAGCTAAGCGAGAGCGGTTAGCTAACTCCAAACTTTCTATTACTCGCCCACTCTCGCGGACAAGGTCGATATTATATTCTACTTGTTGGAAAATAGCTTCCAACTGGCTGGCTTTCAAGCTACTCATTACTTTAAGGCTTTCCCAATACCTTTCCTCTATAGAATCTTTACTTAGGCGATAAGAAAGGAAACTGATAGCAAAAACAGACAATAGCACTACTGCGAGTAGAAGTGCGGTAATCTTACTGCCTATTTTGATTTCGTTAAACATATTTGTAACCTCAGTCTGTAATTATTTAATTGTCCTTTTATAATAGAGGCTATATAAAGTTAGCCTGTTTTATTGAAAGTTTAAAGTTAAATACTTGTTTTTCAAAATAAAATAGGCATTTTAATTAAAAACTTACCTCTATCATATTTTCTAAAAACCCACATAAGGCTTCAGATGCTATATCCTAATTCCTACTACGGTAATATCGTCTCTCTGCTCCTCATTTTTCATGTGGTCTTTCAATGCCTCCTCGAGCATAGATTTTTGCACGTTGGCATTCAGTGTAGCAATTCTTTCTATAATTTCTTGAAAACGTTTGGTAGAGAACTTTTCTCTGTGTTCATTGTGCTGGTCGACCAAACCGTCAGTTGTCAAGTAGATAATATCCCCTTTTTTAAGTAGAATTTCGTGATTTTTAAACTCTTTTTCTTTCCTGTGCATGCCCCCAATAGAATGGCGGTCGCCATAGACCACTTCTAAGTCAGATGTTACCTGCGAATAGTAGAACAAGGGACGCCTCGCCCCCGCAAAAGTAACTTTGGTAAAATCTTCATCTACTCTTTCTACTCTGCACAGGCAGATATCCATGCCATCATCATTGAGTTTGTCATATTGCTTGAGTGCCTCTCTTACTCTGACGTCTAATTGGGTTAGTACGCTAGCAGGGTCATAGATGCGTTTGATATTGACCAGTTCCCCAAGCAAGTGATTGGCAACCATTGACATAAACCCACCCGGAACCCCATGCCCCGTGCAATCTACTACCGCAAGGAATATCTCATCTGAAAAATTGGTAGGTTTAGCATTGGCATCTACTTCGGCATTAGCGATGGAGGCTGGCACGTAATCTAACCAGAAGAAATCTCCTGAAACAATGTCTTTGGGTTGATAGATAATAAAATGCTCGCTGAATAACTCATCTAACTGTTTGTCGTCAGGAAGTATGGCTTCTTGAATAGTTTGAGCATAGCGAATACTATCAGTAATATCTGTATTCTTGCGGCGAATGACCTCGTATGCTTTACTGTTAGAGAGTGCCACAGATACATAGGCGGCTAAAGTTTCTACTATTCTTACGTCTATTTCCGAATAAGTATTTTTATTGGGGTGTTGTACTGTAATTACACCTACAGAACGATTTTCATTTACCAAAGGTACATAAAGTAAAGATTGGGGCTGGTTGGCATTGAGATAGTAAGAAGATAAGTTAAGGTATTTTTTGTACTCACTTGCTACATCACCTATAATTACTTCTTTTTGATTTTTTACAGCCCAAGCCGCAAAACTTCTGCTATCACTCATATCTTCTGAATGGTACAGTTGGTCTGTCCCTTGGAAATCCATAAACTCTATTTTCTGCTCCTCCTCGTTATATACACCTACACCAAAAACAGAAGCATTTACCAAAGAAGGTAAGTAAGAGTTTACTGTGCTGACCAGATTTTTAAAATCCAGAGTAGCTGTGATTCTTTGACCTATGTCGCTGATAGTTTTAATATTATTGTAGGAATGTTCTATCTCGTCTTTTTGTTTCTTGATTTCTTCTTGTTGTTTTTTTAATCTCTTTCCTAAGCGGTAGAGGAATATGGCAGAAGTAATTGAAACTAAGGCAAGTACAATAGAAATGATAAGTTCGTATTTTAGCCATTTGATTTCTTCTTCTTCTTTTTGGATTAACTCATCTTTTTCCAAAATAGTCATCTTGAGTTTGTCTAAGAGTATTTTAGATTTCTCTTGGGCAATTTCATATTCTAAGTCATTGGCTATCAGTGCGGTTTCTAATGTATGCAAGTATTTTTTCAAGTTTACTCTTTGCTGTGGAGTGATATTAGTTTCTTGTGATAAGCGATTACTTACCTTTTCTATCTCATCTCTGATGTACACACTTTTCTCTGACAAAAGTTGCTTGCGAAGCTCTAACTCATTGACTATCTGGTTAAAATCTCTTTGATAGTCTATAATCATGGTATCCAAAGTTTCTCTGCGTGGCATCACAGGCGTAGGGTTATCAGAATCACTCTTAATCACTATGAATACATAGTTCCCTTCATTATCAAAATCAAACTTGGTAATATTATAACCATAGACGACAAACCTACTTACATCAACTTCATTTACGTCCATTTGAAACTTCCCTTCCTCATCAGTTTGATATTCCTTGCCCTCAACTACAAATTTTAGCCCTTTAGCTGGTGAGTAATCATCATAGTAAGCTGTTACGCTAATCGCATCATCATTTGTAGTTGTTTCTTTCTTAGTTTTTGCATTATTCTCATTTTGTTTAGTTTCTGATATTGCTTTTTTCTTAGGTAATTTGATATAAACAAAATCATATTCATCAAAGACTTGCATGTCATCTGAGTCTAATTCCATGCTGTTGACCTTAACTTTTGTCTGTCTGCTTACAGGAAAATCCTCTGGGAGATTGAGAGAAAAGAAACCGCGAGCATCTGTAATAGCAGGCGATTTTTCATTTACGTTCCCAATCACCACCTTTGCCCCTCTCACAGGATTGGCATTATCGCTTACTTGTCCTTGAAAGTACCTCGTGGAGGTTTGCATGGTGATAAACAACTGTCCTTTATCTTGTTTATAGCTATATTCTTTGACCCTATAATGCTTTTTTAATACTACTACTTCATCAGGATTATTGATTTTTTTCGATAATGTGATTTTAAACTGTCCCAGCTTATTAGTAGTTACAAAAGCACTACCGTCCACTGATACTTTAGCATCAGTAATGGTATTACCTTTTTCATCTGTAAGTTTACCTATCAGCGTGAACTCCTGAGCCAAAAGTTGGGAATAGCAAATAGAAAAAAAGAATAAAAAATATAGCTGAATTTTCTTCATATATGAAAATTTAAAAAAGCTAAATGCTTCTATTGAGTTTGATGTGCTAAATATAGATTTTTAAATAGAATTTTAAAATGATACTGCACAAAAATTTTAACACAAAAATAAATCTTTCTTTGAGAAAACTTTTGAAAACAGCAAATAACTCCTTTGCAATAAAAGAGTTAAACAAGTAAGAGGGGAAGTTTGAAATCTGAAACTAATTGTTTTTAGATGGAAAGTCTGCTAAGATACTACTCCAATCATAAACTTTCCAAAAATCTTTGTAATCTTTTCTCAATTTAATCATTCTTGGCTTGGCATCAGCATTGCACCTGACCAACACCCGATGTATCTCATTGCCTTCTTTGTACGCCGTGGGGGGATTACGGACAAAATCAAAAGTAATCTCACCACTCAACGAAGCAGATTCTCTGTCTGACTGACTTGCTGATATATACGCATGAAAGAAATAAGGCTTCTGTTTTAATAAATCATTAATGAAGTTTAAGTCTGTACTGCGAGGCTGAAATCCATTATAGCTATTGCCTTGTACTAAGAACTCTCTATCTACGGTGATAGTAAGTAATTTAGTCCCAAGATGATTATTTTTTGCATATACTATTAAGGCTACTAAAAAGCAAGCCGCACCTCCGTTAGGAGATTGTGCTAATTGGTCTCTTAAATCAAGAAATTCATCTACGCTTTGAGGTAGTTGCTTGATAGTAATGGAGGCAAACTCTACAGATTGAGCATTGATTTTATATCCAACACAGAACAAAATCAATACCGAAACAGTAAAAATTTGTAATTGCTGTTTCATGGTATTTGGATTTAGTAATTACTAAGTAAACTCACTGAATGTTGAATGTGTATGTATGCTTCTTTAATTTATGCAATTTCTTAAAAAATAAATACAATTTCCTAAAAAATTGTATTTATTTTAACTAAAAAACTCCTATATTATTTTTTGTTGTATTTGTCTTGTTCGGTGCGGAAAATACCAGTAAAAGTTTCCCCCATTTTTACCGTAAAAAGGTCTGCTATTCCAAGTAGCACTTTGGACATCTCGATGCTTTCCATTACGTCTTTTTTGAAGTTTTCAGGCAGTTTTTCTTGTTTTTGCCCGATTTGCTTAAATGGGTTTTGCTTCATAAACTACATCTGTTTACTGATATGGATTACTTTTTCTTTGGCTCTTTTAAGTCGCATCTTCACTGCACTTTCTGAAATATCCAAAGCATCTACAATGTCTTTAATAGAAAGGTCATCTTGGTATTTCATCAACAATATGGCTTTTTCCTCAGGCGAAATCTGTTCTAAAATTAGTTCCAGTTTATCTACTGAAATTGCAAAAAGTTCGTCATCGCTTTCTTCTTCTTCTATAGTATCGTTATCATCTTCTAAACGTATAAAGTGCTGTTTTTGTTGTTTTCTCAGGAAATCTATACAAAAGTTGTACGTAATTCTATACACCCAAGTTGAAAAAGAAGATTGAAATTTAAACTTTTTAATAGTAATGAAAATTTTTACAAAAATATCGTGCGTTAAATCTTGGGCTAATTGCTTATCTTTTACAAAAGAAATACATTTATAATAAATTTTATCTGCATATTTATCGTATAAAAGAGAGAAAGCCGAAGTATCATTCGAGTGAATTAGCCTTTTAATGATTTCTTCTTCTGTCATATTATACGGTTATACGTGTCCCTTTGAGAAATTATTTCTAATGTTTTGGTATTGAATTTGCAATTTTAGTAATTTTCAATCAGATTTGTTTTGTTTTTACCCCAAAAATAGATTATTAATTCACCGTATGCAAATACAAATAATTTTGGGATATTTAGCAATCAAACAAAATGGAACAAATTGTGAACTGGTCAGAGTTATTTCTAAATTCTTTTCAACATTTGCTCTCCGAACTCTTAGGTGCCGTACCAAAGATTTTGGGGGCTATTTTATTGCTCATTTTAGGAATTATCATTGCACGTTTGATTGCAGTTATCATCATTAAAACTCTTAGAATCACACGCTTTGACGAGTGGATGCACAAACTCAAAGTTCACGATTTATTTGAAAAAGCTCAGATTAAGACTTCTGTCGCTGAGATTATTGCACGCTTTGCCTATTGGGTAGTCCTCTTGATATTTTTGGTGGGTATCTCCGAAACTTTGGGCTGGAGTGCCGTTTCTCAAAAAATCTCCCTGTTTATCAATTTCTTACCTAAAGTTTTTATTAGTCTTATTATTTTGATAATAGGATTATACATTGCGAGTTTGGTCAGACAGACTATTATAGCGGCATTCCTCTCTTTTGGACTTTCTTTTGGCAAGTTGGTGAGCAGTGCTTTTTTTTATTTTTTATTGCTTTTCGTAGTAGTGATAGCCTTGGAGCAGTTGGATATAGACACTACGATTATTACTTCCAATGTACTAATCATCATAGGTGGTGCCGTTTTAGCGTTTGCTATTTCTTATGGTTTTGCTTCCAAAGATATTCTCAACAATTTTTTAGCTTCTCTGTATAGCAAAAATAACTTCCAAATTGGTCAAAAAATTATTTTAGAAGACGGTGCTGTAGGCGAAATCGTCAAAATGGACAATATTTCGGTAACGCTTAAAACAGAGGAAGGCAAACTCATCTTGCCAATTAAAACGCTTATTAATGAAAAAATCAGGATTATAGAGCCTGCACCCAATCCGCTTGGAGAGATATTGAGGAGAGTAGAGGAATAATTGAAAAAGGAAGAAGTATCAAATTTTGTAAAACTTGATACTTCTTCTTTTTATTGTTGTGCTTAATTGGTTTACTTATTACTTTACCCCTATCTCTTAGGTATAGTAGGTTTGATAGACTCTGCTAATTTAATCGCTTCGTAGAGATTCACTACTCCACCTGTTACAGAGAGGTCGCCAAAGTTTACCAAAGCATCTCCTTCCTCAGCGCCGGGTTTTTTCACTTTTAGGTTAGGCATTTTAATCGTGGATTTCAGGATAATATCTCTTACTTGGACGGCTGTCAGGTGCGGATAGTAAGAAAATAATACTGCCGCTATGCCTGCTGTTACGGGAGCCGCCATACTCGTACCATTCAAACTTTGATAAGTATTCTCTGGGGTAGTCGAGTAAATATCTACGCCCGGAGAGAATACGTCAACAGATTTTTTCCCGAAGTTAGAAAAATTGCCTACAGCATCTTCTCCACCTTTCCAAGAAAGTGCCCCTACCTCTATCCAATGCGTTGCATTTTTTCTTTCATTCAGGCTTTCTTTTCTGGGATAGTGTTCGCCTTCATCTATATTTTCACTGTCGTTTCCTGCCGCATGAATCAATAAAACTCCTTTCTGCTCAGCATATCTGATAGCCTCATCTACAATCTCTTTTTCTGGAGAAAAACTTTTCCCAAAGCTCATATTAATTACTTTTGCTCCATTATCTACTGCATAGCGAATCGCATTGGCTACGTCTTTGTCCCTTTCATCTCCATTAGGGATAGCTCTGATAGGCATAATACGTACATTTTCAGCTACACCTTCCATGCCTATTCCATTTCCACGCTTAGCGGCTACTATGCCTGCTACGTGTGTACCATGCTTAGCATCGGGTCCTTTGACATCATTATTGCCGTAAAATCTTTCTTTCTTATCTTCATAGTTATCCCCTACTATACTTCTTGGGTCAAAATCTATATTGAGGTTATAGTTTACCTGTTCGTCTATGTAATCTTTGTATTCCTTTAGCTTTGATTCATCGAGACTTCCAAAAATAGAATAACTTTGCATCAAGATATTCTTAGCACGCTCTATTTGTGCATCTTTGGTGGGAGTTTCTTCTAACATCTCCATAGTCAATTCTTCGGTATTCCAGTATGCTTCCAAAAGCTTTTTTGCATATTGAAAATTGACATAGAAAGTATTAACAGGTTCTTGCTGTGGCTTGTACTCTTCCCATTTCTTTTCATATATTTTTTTTGCTTTCAGGAAAATTTCATAATCTTTTTTATCAGCAGGGCTAATATCAGCCTCTTTTTTCCCCTCAAATTTATTTTTGAACTTTACATAGATTCTGGTAAACTCATAAGTATCCTGATTGACGTGTTTGCCGTCTTTCCCACCAATAAAGTTCCACCCGTGTACATCATCTATGTAGCCATTGCCGTCGTCATCTATGCCGTTATTGGGGATTTCTCTTGGGTTTTTCCAGATTTTATCTTTCAAGTCTTCATGTTCTATGTCCACTCCTGAATCTATGATAGCCACGATGACTGTTTGTGAAGGTTTGCCTTTGAGCAATTCTTGATAGGATTTTTCTGTGCTTACGCCATTGACTTTGTCTGTTTTTGGGTCTAAGTTAAACCAGTTTTTAGGTGGCTCTTCTGCACTCTGCGCCGCAACCCATGTAGTGGCACAAGCAAAGATGCCTGAGAAAATTAACCTTTTAAAATGCTTACTCATCATTCATTATAATTATGTAAATAAATAAAAAATACTTTGGATTTAATTAAAGTATTGTAAGTGAATACATTATAGTTTGATATTTTAAATTTTATGAAAAATAATGTAAATATCAATGTTTTACAATTTTAAGTCCATTTTGTTTAAGTGCATAGAAATTCTTACTCTCTATAACTTTTAATAAAACTTACCAAGTCGTTCATGTCTTGGGGGTTGATAGACTGCTCAAAACCTGTAGGCATAATGGAGGTATTAGAAGCAGAGAGTTTAGCAATCTCATTTCTTGGAATTACTGTTTCTTTGCCAGCCAAATCTTTCAAGGTGATAGCTGTAGCTGTTTCCGTACTAATAATGCCGTAAATCCTATCCCCATTTTGCTTAGTAACTGCCCAATATTCGTAGCCATCTGCGATAGAATTACTTGGAAGCAGTATTTCTAAAGCAATAGAAAGTGGTTGTCGATTGCGAAGCGTGCCTAAGTCAGGTCCGATATTTTTTCCTAACTTCCCACTGATTTGATGACACTGAGCGCAGTAGGTATTGTAAATTTTCAATCCATTGACCTCATTGCCTTTTTCATCAAAGGCATTTTTGTATTTTTCTAAGATTTCTACCTTATTTGATTCATTACTTGCTAATACGCTTCGTGCTTTTTTGCGAATACTTACATCATCATTGTTCATCAGGCGTACTTGGTTGTGCCAAGCAATCGCAGTAGTAGGGATTTGCTTTCTTTCTAAGGCAGTAAGTAAAAAGAAGGTACGTTCTCGGTTCTTCATAAATACTTCTATCGCCTCTTCTTTGACTTCAGGGGTAAAATTTCTCCATTCTTGCACCAAAAAACTGCATACTGTTGTGCCTTTGGTTTTGCTAAGAGCTTGCATAGCAATTTTTTGAATGTCTATAGGGCTTTGCGGATTGATGACTTGCTGTATTTGACTCATGTATTTCTCTGGCTGCATCAAAGCCAATAGACCAATGGCAAGGGCTTTCCTGCCTTCATCTGCATTTTTATCATTTAAAACTGCTAAGGCATTGGAAACAAAGGGATCGCAAGTATTGGCATCAGGTAAGCCTATGATTTCTAACAAATTCAAGATTGCTTTACCTAAATCAGTGGTTTTTACTATTCCTAAATTAGAAAGCAATAGTTTCTTTTCATTTTCAAAAATATTACTATTGCTAAAACTTGTATTTTTCCCATTTTCTGATTTTCTATATTTGTATGCTAAAGTTTTGCTCAAACCTTCCAGACTTGCCGCCTGCCACCAAGCATTTTCTTGAGCAGGGTTTTGCATTATTTTTTGCATTAACTGGCTAATTTTCTCTTGGTCATCTCCCAAACCTATCAAGGCACTGACATTGGCAAAAAGCAAAGCTTTCCCTTCTGAGGGTTGGTGAGTTAGATTCTTTACTGCAAAGTCAAAGACTTCTATTTCTGTGCCTTGTGCAGCGGAGAGCGCAGCGTAGTGTACCCACTTGTCCTCTATATCTTTTACTAAGAGTTCGTTGCGTACTTGCAAAGATTGCTCATCATTAAAAAAGCCAAGCGTGCAAAGGAGTTGGTAACGCACTTTAGGGGAAGGGTCATTTTTCAAATTATCTATGTCTAAAAGTTGGTAAACATAAGCCTTAGTAACACCTGCCCCTGCTTTTAGTTTTTTATTTAGCTCGTATTCCACAATTTTTATCGCATTTTCCCTTACTCCTGCATTTTCATTTTTCAATGCCCATTTCAATATCTCCTCCTCAAATACTTCCAGCCCTTCCAATGTCCAAAGTGCATGGACTACACTTTCTGCGGATTCATTTTTCTTGATGATTTCTTTGAGCAAGGGAACAGCCTCTACATTTTTTCTGTCCAACAAAAGTCTTTGAGCGGTACGCCTATACCAAATATTTGGACTTTTGAGCAACTCCACTAATTTTTTGTCATTTAGCTTTGTCAAAGGCTCAAACTTGGGCAAAGTTTTTGTATTTTTTGGAAAAACTCGATAAATCCTTCCCTTGTCAGTACCATTGTAGAGTTTATCGGACTTGCCCATGTCCTCAGCCATCCATTCAGGGTGTTCTACTATTTGTCGGTAATAATCAATAACATACAAAGCCCCATCAGGAGCAACATAAAAGTTTACGGGACGAAACCAAGCATCTTTGGAAGCTAAAAACTCCTTTTTTTCAAAGGCTCTACTTGCGATAAAACTTGTCCCATTGTTCTCGATAATATCAGCATGAACTAAATTATGCACAGGCTCGGCAATGAAAGTCATATTTTTGTACTTTTCAGGGAAAAGCCCGCCCAAATACCAAGTAACGCCACAGGAAGAGGTAACTACCCCTACATCGGTAAGCAGTTGGTGTTCTGGATTTTGCGTAATTGGATAGATTTCACAAGCATCGCCGTGGTCGGGCATAGACTGGGTAGCATCTGCCACCAAGAGTGTAGGATTCCTACGCAAATAGCGGTCTGCAATTACTTCATGAAACAGGTGATGTGCATTGCTGGTAAGGATATGATGCCCAAACTCATCAAAAGTTTGCCCAAACTGACTTTCTCCTGAGAGCATCTCCAAGTCGTAAGTATCTGGTTTAAAGCGTACATTGCGTCCATTTGCATTCTGAGGTAGTCGGGGTTCGGGTCTGTTAGGGAAATAAATTTCTGTCCCTTCATCTCCAAATTCCTCTTTGTAAATGATTGGGGTAATAGAACTTTCGTGAGCCATGTAAATCCAATTGTCCAAACCGAAGATAGGGTTGTTCAGGTTGTGCTGAGGATTGGAAAGCGCAAAGCCTGTTAATAGTATTTTTTTAATATCTGCTTTGTTGTCTCCATTGCTGTCTTCCAGATACCACACATGAGGCGGGTCAGTAACTATGACACCATTTTTCCAAGCCATGATGCCTGTGGGAAGCACTAAACTATCTGCAAAAATAGTGCTTTGGTCGGGGTAGCTATCACTATCGGTATCTATAAGCATTTTTACCTTACCTGTTCCGCTTTTTTCCAAAGGGTAGCCGTGCATTTCTACTACATACACTTTGCCGTTAGCATCTACCTCCATAGCTATAGGGTCAGCAATTAGAGGCTCTGCCGCAAAGAGTTCTATCTCAAAGTCTTCGGCAATTTCAAAGTCTGCCAATGCTTTTTGCAGTTCGGGAGAAAGCGGTCTTTTGGCTTGCTTTTGAGATTTATTTTCACAAGAAAATAAACAGATAACCAATAAGAAAAGAAATGTTGTAAACAAGAAACGCATAACTTTATTAGGGAAATGAAGTGATGAGTAAGTAAATGACTAATGAGTACTAAATTTCGGAAATTTACTTAACTATCAAATACTTTATGTGCTAAAATTTTGTTTCAAATCCCTAATAAAGTTCAATCAATTTTCTATTTCTCTCTAATATCGCTGGTTTTTATCGGTCAAGTAATCAAATTAATTTATTGTAGTTGTATTTTTGAGTTTGTAACATCTCTACTGCCCTACAAAGAAAATAGCATTGCCCAAAAGTAGCCTACCGTTCGCCCAAGAGCTTCTAAAAATTGGGTTGTCGACCAGATGCACGACTGTCCCTCTGCCAATCTCTGACACACCAAAGACAAGGGTATTTTTGAGTTTTTGCTTGGCTTTATAACCTGTAAAACCGTCTATGTAAGCATTTTCTTTTATCACACCTACATTCCAGCCACTTTTCAAGTACTCGAATCCCTCAGCGATTTGGCGCAGGGAATAATACTCTTTGTCATAACCGTAGCCAAGCGGGTGAGTATTGTCCATAGCAACTTTGAAAATACTTGTTGCGATGTAGTCGCTGAGTGCAGTGCGTTCTCTATCTCCATATTTGCGTAAGTACTCTTCTAAGTTCTTCTTTTCTTTCTCGTCTTTGGGCTGCTCTATTTTGGCTTTTTTAAGTTCAAAATTTTCATTATCAGCAAATTGAAAATTAGCTTCTTCTAATACTATTAGCCTACCGCCTTGCTGTACCCAAGAACGCAACTGGCTAATAAGCCCTGCATTGTAGCTTCCTGCGGGGAGTATCATCACGTCGAAGTCGCTTAAACGAATGTTATTCACAGTATTGGCATTAATGACATTGGCAGGATAGCCCAATTGTTGGTCAAAGAAATGCCAAAGTTCTCCAAAGGCATTAGTTTGTACCCCGTCACCCGTAAGCAGTGCAATGTTTGGTTTTTTCAAAAAACGCATACTGCTCGAGCCTATATCGAAACCTGCATTGGCAAAACCTGTGCTGGCATAGTCCAAAGGAAGGTTAAATTCGCTTGCTACCGAAGCAACAATGTTATCAAAATCTTTGACAAACTCGTTGTCAGTGCGGGTAATTGCCAAGGTACCTGCGTCGTATTTCTTATTTTGTAAAGAAAATTCCTTTTCTGCAAACCTTACTTTGATGCCTTTATTGAGCAATTTGACTAAAAACTGTAAGTCTTTAAAAGATTTCCACTTGGCAAGATAAGTGTAGGGTCTGTCTATGTTTGGGCGAGAGGTTTGGGAAACTACTCCTTTGAAAGGCTCTATTTCTATTTTTTGCGAGAGGGCAAATGCCTTTAATCCATAAGAGTAGGGAATAGCCCAAGCTGTAGCATCATACGTAACAGAATCAGAGAGGATAGTACGGGGATTAAATAATACTTTTACCAAAGTCGATTTAGGTTGGTAGGTGTTGATAATAATATCGTTTTTTTGCAAACTGATGTTTTCTTCTTTATTGGTAAAATAATTATATCCTGAAAGTTTGGCAGGAATGCCTTTGGCATAACCGTAGCGAATCTGCTGCTTGTCTAAGTAAGCCAATAATTCGCTTACCTTGTTAGTTTCATTATCCGCAGAAATAACAAAGGTTTTGTAAGTTCCCGTTGGATTGTTATTATTTATATCAAAATATTTTTTAAATTCCTGCACCACTTTTTCTCTATTTAACGCAGTTGCCTCTACTGTAGAAAGCCCGACTACATGGTGATGGTCTATGCGGTCTTTCAAAGTAAGGGTATCTCCATTTGCCATAATAATTCCCAAACCTGCTCTGCCTGAGCCACCCTGCTCGTAGGTCATGCCTATCGCTCCATGAAAAGTAGGCCAAGTATCTCCATAGCTTGGATAGAGCAAATCAAAAGTTTCTTTGGTAAAGTAGAGCCAGTTGTTTTGGTCGAAATACTTTGCATGATTTTTCCCAATAGTTACTTGAAAGTCTCTCTGCCAAGTAGTTACCTCTTTGTGATAAGGTTCTGCGGCAGGGGCAAAGTAATAAGGACTATTTACTCCCATTTCGTGGAAATCTGCATGAATATGGGGCATCCATTGCTGGTAAAGGGCAATGCGTTGTTGGGTTTCTTTTTGGGACTGCCATGCCCAATCTCTATTCAAGTCAAATAAGTAGTGATTAGGTCTTCCAGTAGGTGAAGGTTCATAATGCTCTCTGGCATAAGGAGATACATTGGGCTTTTCGCCTACTACTTGGTTGTACCAATTCACATATCGCTCCCTACCGTCAGGATTGATGCAAGGGTCTAAGATAACGACTGTATTTTGAAGCCATGCAGTAGCCTTGGGCGAGGTAAGTAGTTCGTAGGCTGTTTGCATTACTGCCTCAGAAGAAACCGACTCGTTTCCATGCACATTGTAACTAAGCCAAACAATAGCTTTAGCATCAGAAGCAGGCGAACCTTCCATTAAGCCTGTGATTTTAAGGTTATTGGTACGTATTTCTTCTAATCTACTCATATTCTCAGGAGAGGAGAGGATAGCCGTAGTCAGTGGGCGATGCTCGTAAGTTTCTCCGTATTGGCTGAATTTTACTCTATCTCTTGCCGAGCTTGCTAAATGCTCGAAATATGCCAAAATACGATGATGAGGGGTAAACCGACTTCCCAAAGGATACCCTAAAAACTGTTCAGGAGATTGGATAGATTGAGCGAAGGTTTGAGGAATACTTATGCAAAAGAATAAAATAAGCAATAAAGACTGTAACGAATGTTTCATATTACTTTCACTATTTGATGTAAATTTTTAAAAGCGGTAAAGTTCAAAAATTTTGTCGGCTTAGCTATTAAAAGTAAAAATATTTTCTACGCAAAGTATATCTTTATTTTAAAATACAGCCTGAGCTACTTCTTTGATAGCCGTAGATTTACTCATGGTGTAATAGTGTAAACAAGGAACACCAAAAGAAATGAGTTCTTTAGACTGCTGTATGCACCATTCTATCCCTACTTGTTTGATGGATTCGTTGTCTTTGCATTGCTCTACTGCTTTGACCAAATCATCGGGCATGTCTATATGAAAAGCTCTTGGGAGGGCAGAGAGTTGTGCTTTGGTAGTAAGAGGTTTTAATCCGGGAATAATCGGTGCATCAATGCCTATTTCTCTACATTTCTTAACAAAATCAAAATACACCTGATTGTCAAAAAACATTTGCGTAACTACATAATCTGCCCCCATGTCTATCTTCATTTTCAGGTACTTCATGTCTGTAGAAAGGTTGGGTGCCTCGAAGTGCTTTTCTGGATAGGCGGCTACTCCTATACAAAAGTTCGTAGGGACTGGATTTTGCAAATGAGGGTCTAAGTATTTCCCCTGATTCATGTTTATTACTTGTTGGAGCAGTTCTGAGGCATATCTATTTCCCTCAGCATGTGCCACAAATACTCCCTCTGACTTCACAGGGTCCCCTCTCAAAACCAATACGTTGTCTATACCTAAGAAATGTAAATCTATCAAAGCATTTTCTGTTTCTTCTCTGGAAAAACCACCACAAATGATATGAGGTACAGTTTCTACCTTGTATCTGTTCATCAAAGCGGCACAGATAGCTACCGTTCCCGGACGCTTTCGGGTCAATTCCTTTTTTAATAAACCATTTTGTATTTCGCGATAGACGTACTCCTCACGATGATAGGTAACGTCAATAAATACAGGTTTAAATTCCATTAGCGTATCTACTGCCGCAAATATATTTTGGATACTTTCTCCCTTTAGAGGCGGCAATATTTCAATAGAAAAAAGTGTTTTGCCTTGATTGTTTTTTAAATGCTCTGTTACTTTCAAGTCCTTTGTCAGTTAAGTTTGTTAAAAAAGTATGCAAAAGATGATTAGGTTTCAAACAAATTTCAAACCTACTTACAAATATAAAAGAGAAATAGTTTTGGTAATAAACTGACTTGTAAAAATAAATATTTTGTAGGCTCGCATTTTGGTTTTAAAATCAATCGTTTATCGATAAAAAGTTACTTCACTTTCCTATACAGAACTTGGAAAAAATATTTGCTAATAAGTCATCAGTTGTAATCTGCCCTGTAATTTCTCCTAAATGATAGAGCGCTTGCCTGATGTCCATTGCCAAGAAATCGCCTGTAACACCGCGGTTTAATCCCGCAAGCACATTGTCCAGAGCATTTTTTGTTTGTAAGAGGCTTTCGTAGTGTCGGGCATTGGTAATGAAGGTATCTCCTGTAGAGAAGTTTTCTCCTTGTACGATTTTCAAAATGTGCTGTTTGAGGTTTTCTAAGCCTTCTTTGTTTTTGGCAGAAATAAGTTCTACTTCTGGATAGGAGGAAAGTGTACTCCAAACCATATCTGAAGCATATTCTACCTTGTTCCCTACCATGATATAAGGTATGCCAAAGTACTGAGCATCAGCTAACTCCTGCTCATAGTCTTGGGGAGTTTTTATCTCAGTCAAGTCAAATACATAAAGCAAAAGTGAAGCAGATTTGATTTTTTCATAACTTCTCTGTACGCCTATTTTTTCTATTTTGTCTTCGGTTTCTCTGAGACCTGCTGTGTCTATAAAGCGAAAAACCATGCCTTCTATCACGATTTCGTCCTCTATCACATCTCTGGTCGTCCCTGCTATTTCAGAAACAATCGCCCTCTCTTCGTTCAAAAGTGCATTCAGTAGTGTAGATTTGCCTGCGTTGGGCTTGCCTGCAATGACCGTAGGCACACCATTTTTGATTACATTACCTAAGCTAAAAGACTGAATAAGTGCTTGAATGACTGCAAGTATTTCCTTTACTAAAACTCTTAAATCCTCTCTATCTGCAAACTCCACATCTTCCTCTCCAAAGTCCAATTCCAACTCTATCAAAGAAGCAAAATGTATCAATTTTTCTCTCAATTCTTTGATTTTTTGAGAAAAACCACCCCGCATTTGATACATTGCCGCCCTATGAGCCGCTTCAGAATCTGCGGCAATGAGGTCAGCTACTGCTTCTGCCTGAGCTAAGTCAAATTTTCCATTTAAAAATGCCCTTTGCGTAAACTCTCCTGCTTTAGCAAGTCTTACACCTTGATTAATAAATAGTTGCAAAACTCTTTTAACAATATAAGGTGAGCCATGACAAGAAATCTCTACCACATTCTCCCCTGTAAAAGACTTGGGTTCGACAAAAAGTGAAACCACTACCTCATCTATGATTTCATTGCCGTCCCTAATTGTGCCAAAATGAAGTGTATGAGTTGGTTGTTTTTCCAAATCTTTGCCATGGAAAACTTGATTTACGGCTTTGATAGCCTGTTTTCCTGAAAGGCGAATGACTGAGATTGCGCCAATTCCTTGTGCAGTAGCTAAGGCAATAATAGTGTCTTGGTGCATAATAGAATTCGCAGATAAACAACAATTGAGAAAGATAAGCTAAAAAGGAGAATCACTACCACCATTTTTTATAATTGACAAAGTACATATCTACGTCTCCCTTATTTTTGACATTGATTTTGCCTCGGTAAGTGCAATCAAAGTAATCTTTGACAAGTTCATAAGTATTTCCTGAGATATTTACGCGACCTGGCTCGCCTCCTGATTCCATGCGGCTCGCCAGATTAACCGTATCGCCCCATATATCATAAGCAAATTTGGACTCACCGACTACCCCTGCTACAATAGGTCCTGTATTAATCCCCAAACGAAGTTCAAAATAATGCTCTCCAGCAGCCTGCCTCTTTTCTGCCAATACTCTCATATAGTTTTGCATTTCCATTGCTGCATTCACCGCATCTATGTGGTTAGTAGTGTTCGGCTCAGGGATTCCTCCTGCGCACATGTAGGCATCACCTATGGTTTTGATTTTTTCTAATCGGTATTCTTTACAAATGCGGTCAAACTCACTGAAAATCATATTTAGTTCTTTGACGATTTGGTCTGGGGTCATTTTCTCTGCGATACTTGTAAATCCTTTGAAGTCTGTAAATAATACAGTTACCATTTCGTAATATCTCGGTGCGGCGTAGTTATTTTCTTTGAGTTCTTCAGCTACTTTGGCAGGAAGGATATTGAGCAAAAGTCGCTCTGATTTTTCTTTTTCTTTTTGCAATTCTTTTCCTTTTCTTTCCAATTCTTCTGCTTGCTTTTTGAGTTGGATATGTTGCTCTGCCAATTTTTTATTAGCAATATTTCTACTTCTATATAAAGAGAATAAAAATACAGAGAATACCAGCAAAAGTACTATACCCCCTAAGGAAAAATATAATTGTGTTTGTGTGCGTTTTTTCTCCTCAGCTACAGCTACGGCTCTTGCTTCTGCCATTTTAGCCTCATAATTCGCCCTTTCTAAGGAGTCGGCTTGTAAAGTAAGTTCTATATTAAGTTTATTTTTTTCTTTTTCTATATTTTGAATTTTGTATTGGAGTTCTCTTTTTTGTGTTTCATTGGACGCTCTTATCTGCTCTAATTGCTGCTTAGTGGCTTGGAGCTCTGACTCGTACTTGTCTATCTTATCCGAGTTGGGGGTATTTTTTAGTTGGTCATAAGATTTGCGATATACTTGGGCATTGTAAGAGTCTTTTTTCTCATCATAAGCAGAGGCTAACAATTCATAGCTTTTAAGTTGTGAGGCAAATATGTTGTTTTGTTGTGCTATTTGCAAAGACCTTTTGAAGTGTGCAATAGCTGCATCTATATTTCCTTTCTTATTTTTTTCAGTATAACCTATGCGATTAATGACGAAGGTCTGTGCTTGGACTGCTCCTACACTGGCATAATACTGAGCGGCGGCATTAAAATTTCTAATGGCTTTATCTGCATCATTCAACCTATAATAGGCATCGCCCAATTCTTCATGAGCCTTTGCTCGTAAAGCCAAGTCGTTTGATTTTTCTGCTATCTCAACTGCTTTCAAATAATAGGTAAGTGCATTGTGGTCTTGTCTTTGTTCATGCAAAGATTTGGCTATCCTGAGGGCTTCATTTACTGCATTTTTACTCTCTCCACGCTGAACCATAGCCTCTAATCTGGCACTTGCTTCATCTTGTGCAAAACAAGATGCAGAAGTTATCAGTAAGTAAAAAAGACAACAAAAGTACGTTTTAGCAAATGTAGAATAAATATTTTGCATTTGATTGGTTCATGTAAAAATCAGCCGTTCTTCCAAATTTAAGCTAAACCTTTGTAAATTCAAATAAAAATACAAAAAAAGCACATATTAGAATAATTCTTTTGAAAAGGATTAAAAAATCTTTTATTAAGTATAAATACATAAAAACTCTACCTATACAGCCAATATGTGAGGTAGAGTTTTATAATTTTTACATAAGACTGCGTATTTACAGTAAATTAAAGGCCGCCTTAATTTTTTCTACATAGTCTAATTTTTCCCAAGTGAAAAACTCGATTTGTCGTTTTTCTCTACGGCGAATTTCCTCTTTAGTGCCGTTATTTTCTTTGACTTCTACGCGGAAAAGCTCGACCTCTTGGGTATATGGCTCACGCCCTACGTGTCCATAAGCAGCAGTAGGTGAGTAAATAGGATTCTTCAGACCTAAACGCTCTACGATTGCCTTAGGACGCATATCAAACAAGCCTTCTATGATTTTTGCTATTTCGCTGTCTTTGAGGTTTACTTTGGCTGTGCCGTAGGTATTGATATTCAAGGAAACAGGTTTGGCTACACCAATTGCATACGCTACTTGTACCAATACTTCATCGGCTACTCCTGCTGCTACCATATTTTTAGCAATATGGCGTGCCGCATAAGCCGCACTTCTATCTACTTTGGAGGGGTCTTTGCCAGAGAAAGCACCACCTCCATGCGCTCCTTTGCCTCCGTAAGTATCTACGATGATTTTTCTTCCTGTCAGACCCGAGTCGCCATGCGGTCCCCCAATAACAAACTTGCCTGTGGGGTTGATATGGTAAATAGTATTAGCGTCTAACAACTCAGCAGGGACTACTCTTGGAATAACGATTTTCTTTACGTCTTCTGCAATCCTTGCCAACATTTTCTCATCTGTGTCAAACTCATCGTGCTGAGTAGAAACGACAATGGTATGTACTCTAAGTGGTTTGTGATTATCGTCATATTCTATGGTTACTTGAGCCTTAGCGTCAGGGCGGAGGTAAGGCATCAACTCAGGGGTATTTTTGCGAATAGTAGCTAATTCTTTCACTATGCGATGTGAAAAAGCTAAAGCCATAGGCATCAATTCAGGCGTTTCCCTATTCGCATAGCCAAACATCATGCCTTGGTCTCCTGCTCCTTGCTCTTTCCCTGCGGATTCATCTACGCCTCTGGCAATGTCGGGGGATTGGCTGTGCAGTGCTACCACTACCCCACAAGACTCAGCATCAAATCTATACAAATCGCTGGTGTAACCGATTCGCCTAATAGTTTCACGCACTACGTCAGGAATTTCTACATACGCTTTCGTAGTGATTTCTCCCGCTAAGGTTACTAAGCCTGTGGTTACTAAGGTTTCGCAAGCTACGCGAGAGTCGGGGTCTTGGGTAAGCATTGCATCTAATATAGCATCGGAAATTTGGTCTGCTACCTTGTCTGGGTGTCCCTCTGATACGGATTCCGAAGTGAATAAATATGACATATTCTATGAATTATGAATTTTGAGTTATCAGTTATAATTTTTATTTTTTCTTAGTCTATGTAGGAATTATAATATTATCTAAGTTTGGTTTTTGCTTTACGGTAGCGAACACGCCGCAGAAGCAAGCATAAACATGAATCTCTTTTATTCTTGTGGTTTCTTTTTATAAAAAATAGCAAAAAACTGAAAGAAAAAACCTAAAACCACAATGATAGGTCCTAAAGTAAGTCCTAAAAAGCCAAAGCCATGAGGTTCTTTGTCCAAAGACATTACTACAAAACCTAACAATATGATACCAATGCCTATGAGCATCAATCGGTAGTTTTCTCTATCAAAAGCAAAATTAGGTAGTTGCTGAGGTTTATTTTCCCCTGTTGTTTTTTTCGTGCTACTTTTGCTTGTAGGCTTAACGGTTTTTGCACTCATCGGATATACAATAGTTATATGGATAAAAAATTCCTGCAAAGTTGCAAAATCAAATGCTACTTTTCAAAATTAATTGCTTAATTTTAAGCAAGCTATTTTTTATTGGTTTTGTGTAAAAGCAAAAGCAATGATATTTGCCCCCATTTTGAGGGCTTCTTGGCGTACTTCCTCAGGGTCATTGTAAATCACTTGGTCTTCCCAGCCGTTGCCCAAATCACATTCATAAGTATAAAAGCAAACCAATCGTCCTTGGTAAATCAAGCCAAAACCTTGCGGCGATTTGCCGTCATGCTCATGCACTTTGGGTAGTCCGTTAGGAAACTTATATTTCTGATGATAAATAGGGTGGTTATAAGGTAGTTCTACCAATTCTAATTCAGGGAAAACTTTTTTAAGTTCAATTCTGATGAACTTGTCCAAGCCGTAGTTGTCGTCAATATGCAAGAAGCCTCCTGCAATGAGGTAATTACGTAAATTTTTCGCTTCTGCCTCTGAAAAAACTACATTGCCATGCCCTGTCATGTGAACAAAAGGATAGGAAAACAACTCTGGGCTACCTACTTCTACGATTTCTTCTTCTGGAGCTAAGTTGATATTGAGGTTTTTACGGCAAAAACTAATCAGATTGGGCAAGGAAGTTTTGTTGGCATACCAATCGCCGCCGCCGTTGTATTTAAGTTTAGCAATTTTCAAGGGCTGCTCTGGTTGCGCCAAAGCCCATGAATACATAAAGCATAACAGGATAAAAGAAAAGGTGATTTTTTTCATGTTTTTCTATTTTTCATTAATATTGGAACGCTGATAATACCGGTTTAACGAATATTCTCCGATTTTGCCCACATCTAACATTAGCTAATCGCTAAGATGTAAAGCCCTGTGTATTATTTCAACAAACATAAGCCATCAAAACTTCGTCTATGTATTTATTTTCTTTTTGGAAGAAGCCATATTTTTTAAGGATTCCTTCTTTTTGAAAGCCTACACTTTCGTAAAGTTTGATTGCTTTTTCGTTGTCTATCCTTGCACTAAGCTCTATTCTGATAAACCCTTGATTTACACAATAATTTATGATTTCTTTCATCATTTGTTTTCCGTGTCCTTTGCCCATGTAGTCAGGGTGGATAGCTACCCCGCCTAAGTAAATACCATGTGCGAGGCGGTATTCGTTAGGCAAAAGCTTGCACATACCCATAGCTTGATTATCAGCTTGATAAATATAAATAGCCTCTTTGTCTGTAACCAATTCCTCAAAAATAGGTTCAAAATCACTTAAAGGCATCTCCTCGTAGAGCAAATAAGGATTGGTCTGAGGGTGCATATAGAGTTGGTAAACAAAGGAAAAGTCTGATGATTTTGCTTTTCTAAGCATAATATAGTTTTGAGTTTGAATAAAAAAGCGAGTAGTTTGGTGCTAAAACTTCAAAGTCGGTGGCAGATATTTAGCTAACAAATCCTCATAGTAAGATTTCAGAGCCTTTGTATCAGGCGGAACGGGGGCTTTGGAATATAAGTCATACGGATTAAAGAGTTTCACCCACTTAAACATATCGCGGTCATGCTCATTCAACAGATGCTCATAGGCGTGTTCGCGGTGTTGGGCATAAAAAGAGTGATAGCGAATCATGTAGAGGGCAGGCTCGGGCAAGTAATCTTTGACCATCTGGTAAAGGTACTCATCATGTCCCCAAGACATATAAACACTATCCAACCCACAGTGAGGTTCGTAGATACCGTATTCTGTGCCGTAAATAGGGTGTTTGGTATCAGGATTTGCCTCAAAAAACTCAGGATAAACGATTTTGTCAGAGTGTTTGCAACCGACTGGGAAAGTGTCGCCTACTACTGCCCACTGCGGCTCGCCAAACAAGCAAAGCACCTTGCCCATGTCGTGTAAAAGTCCTGTAAGCACAAACCAATCGGGGTGTCCGTCAGCACGTATAGCCTCAGATGTCTGGAGTAGGTGTTGCCATTGGTCGAGTTCTATGTCGGGGTCGGAGTCATCTACCAAAGTATTCAGGAAGTCAAAAGCCTCCCAAATAGGCATTTCTTTTTTATCAAATTTTAAAAACTCTGCCCTTTTACTTTGCACAAAATCAAAAGTTTGATAAGTATGGTTCAAGCGATAGAACTCTCGCACGGTGTCCCTTTGTGGGTTTTCATAGTTGCGAAATTCATCTTTGCTCTTGTGAGGTTCAGGATAGCGTTGCAGCACGTCTTGTTCCCATTCTTCTATGCTCGCCAAAGGAGCGATTTCTTCTTTTGAAAAATCCATAGTTGTTAATTTTTTTAATCCAAACAAAGATAATATTTATTTTTGCATTTTCCAACAAAGCATAGCAGATACTCCAAAAGGGAAAGTGATGCCTGATTTGAGCAAAGGTTTTTCCATGCTAAAAATCTGAAAAAGCAACTTACTCACTATACTTTCTTGGGGAAACACATGATTATCTGCCCCTGTTCCTTTCCTAATCCATTTTTTAGGAATAGCCTCAGACACAAGACGGAAGGAGGCAATAGGTAGAAATAAAATAGAATTGAAATAGCTTTTGTAAGCAATTTGTCCATTTTTTTCTTTGAGAAAAACCTCCTCGAGCATAGACATCGTGTAGCGACGATAGTGGTGATTGATGACATCGTGATGACTCCACAAAAACATGAAAGCAGGTACACTCACCACCACCCAACCATCTGACTTACAAACCCTTTTAAGTTCACTTACCGCCTTGATATCATCTTTTACGTGTTCTATGACATCAAAGGCACAAACCAAGTCGTAGCTACCGTCCTCGAAGGGTAATTCTAATATAGAACCTTGCACGATATTCAATCCTGTTTTTTCTTTGGCAAACTCACAGCAATCTGCATCGTATTCTATGGAAACTACCTCGCCGAATTGGGTTAAAAGTTCTGAGGTAGAGCCTGTAGCTACCCCCACATTGAGGATTTTAAGGTTTTGTTTTCCTTTTAAAAGTTTGGCTACCCGCTCCATTAAAATTTGATTTCTTACGCGAAACCACCAATTTTTTCGTTCTAATTCGTAATATTCTTGATAATATTGCTTTTCCATGCACAAATTTATTGTTTTTTTCAAACTAAGCTAAACCTTTCAAATTATCAACTTGTTTTATTTTTGATTAAGTTATTTTTTTATTCATCTTACATTTTTACCATTGAAAACAGCTAATCAGATTCAGCAGAAAAAGACACATTTATTTATCGTACTGTGCGGTATATTTCTTACCAATGCCATTTTAGCCGAAATCGTAGGAGTAAAGATTTTTTCCTTAGAGGCTACGCTTGGCTTGCCTCCTGCTCAAATCCCTATACTGGGAAGTGTATTAGATTATAACCTGAGTGCAGGCGTAATCATGTGGCCTGTAGTTTTTATCACTACTGACATTATCAATGAATACTTTGGTAAAGCGGGCGTTCGCAAAATTTCCATGCTTACGGTCATTTTTATCATCTATATTTTTGTGATGCTTTGGATAATCACTTCGCTTGCACCTGCTCAGTTTTGGGTGGAGCTAAATAGCAAGGACTCTACGGGCAATCCCTTGAATATCAATGAGTCGTTTAGTAGAATCTTTAATCAAAGCATGGGTATCATCATCGGCTCGCTCACTGCCTTTATCATAGGACAAATGCTCGATGTTACAGTTTTCCAAGGACTTAGAAAAATTACAGGAAGTAAGAAAATCTGGCTAAGGGCTACGGGTTCTACTATCATTTCGCAGTTAGTAGATAGTTTTGTAGTGATTACGATTGCTTTTTATGTTTTTGGCAATCCTAAATGGACAATGAAAGAAATCCTCTCCGTAGGTAGTGTAGGTTACTCTTATAAGTTCCTAATTGCGATACTGATGACTCCTATCTTGTATGTGGCTCATTACATTATAGAGCAGTATTTAGGCAAGGAAGAATCTCATAAAATTGCCGAGCAGGCAAGCAAGACAGGTTTTTTTGACTATGAAAAATTAGAAGCAGAAGTAGAAAGTCATTAATAAACACTATCTTTCAGCAAAATTGATACTACTTACTTTTTTAGTCCTTAACTTTGATATTTGTTAAATATGAAAATACTTCCAATACTTCTTAGCATTGCTTTGTCGGTGATAGTTTTATCTGCATGTAATAATGAAAAAAATGCTGATAATCAAGATGCTGTAACTTCGGACAGCTTATTAGTAGAAAGCCATTTTAGACCGCTTTATCATTACTCACCCCCTAAAAATTGGACGAATGACCCCAATGGTTTGGTATATTATGACGGGGAATATCATCTATTTTTCCAATACAATCCATACGGAGATAAGTGGGGACACATGACTTGGGCGCATGCAATAAGCAAAGATTTTGTAAACTGGGAAAATTTACCTATTGCTATTCCTGAAAATGAGCGAGATAGTATTATGATTTTCTCTGGAAGTGCCGTAGTAGATAAAAATAATAGCAGTGGGTTTGGTACGCAAGAAAATCCGCCTTTGGTAGCTATCTACACTGCTCACTATCACACGGCAAATCCTGATGCGTACAAACAAAATCAGCACATTGCCTACAGCACTGACAAAGGAAGAACTTGGACAAAGTATGAAAAAAATCCTGTACTTGACTTAGGAAAAAAAGATTTCCGCGACCCTAATGTGTTTTGGCATGAAGCAAGCGGCCAGTGGATAATGGCAGTAGTCTTGCCTTCGGAGTTTAAATGTCTTTTTTATGGCTCTAAGGACTTAAAAGAGTGGACATTGCTAAGTGAGTTTGGAAATGCAGGCAACCAAAGAATGATTTGGGAATGTCCTGCCTTGATAGAATTGCCTTGGGAGAAAGGGAAAAGCAAATGGGTACTACTTATCTCTGCCGCACACCCTGATAGTACTGAGAAATACGTAGGAATGCAGTATTTCGTAGGTGAATTTGACGGCAAAACATTTAAAAATGACCATCCTAATACAACCACGCTTTGGTTAGAGTATGGTAAAGACTTTTACGCTGCCATTCCTTGGAATCATGTTCCCGATAAACGCACCATCTTGTACGGTTGGATGAACAACTGGGCTTATGCAGGTGATGTGCCTACCTCGCCTTGGCGTGGGCAAATGTCTATTCCGCGTAGCTTATCTCTTAAAAAATACCCAGAAGGAATAAGAATAGTCCAACAGCCCGTAAAAGAGTTAGAAACTTTGAGGCAAAAACATCATCATTTTGAAAATATAGCAATTGATAATGTATCGGATTTACTGAGCGGCATAGAGGGAAGAGCCTTAGAAATCAAGTTGGAAGTCCTTTTACAAGATGCCAAAGAGTTTGGAATAAGAGTCGCACAAGGCGAAAAACAGGCTACTGAAATAGGTTATCTCGTTAATAATCAACAACTTTATATTGACAGAACTCGCTCAGGTATGATAGACTTCAGTCCTAAGTTTCCCTCTAAAGACCAAGCCCCTTTGCAAGCAGAAAACGGAAAAATTACTTTACATATCTTTTTAGACCACTGCTCAATAGAGGTTTTTGCTAATGGCGGGAAAGTAGCTATGACTTCTTTAATTTTCCCTGACCAAGAGAGTGATGGACTGAGCCTATTTAGCAATGGAGGCAAGATAAAAGTAAATTATTTGGACATTTGGGAATTAGGGAAATAAGAAAAACCTTCTAAGAAATATTTAATCTTAGAAGGTTTTTTACATTGTCTATTTACTTTTAAGCACTTACGCCCTCTTTCAAACGCTCTGCATTCTCAGCAATACGCAACTGCTCTATGAAGTCCCCTATTTCACCGTCCATAACGGCAGGGAGGTTGTAAACCGTATAGCCAATGCGGTGGTCTGTAACCCTGCTTTGAGGGTAGTTGTAAGTGCGAATTTTGTCAGAGCGGTCGCCACTTTTGACCATTGACTTTCGTTGCTCCTCGATGTCTTTGTTCACTTTAGCGTATTCCAACTCGTACAACTTTGTCCTTAGCATCTGCATAGCACGCTCTCTATTGGCTAACTGAGAACGCTCTACTTGGCACACTACTACTATGCCCGTAGGTTTGTGGGTAAGTTGTACCTTAGTTTCTACTTTATTGACATTTTGTCCACCAGCTCCACCAGAGCGAGAGGTCTGCATTTCTATATCGCCTGGATTAATTTCCACATCTACGTCCTCAGCTTCTGGCAAGACAGCCACCGTTGCCGCAGAAGTATGTACTCTTCCCTGTGTTTCTGTATCTGGCACACGCTGTACACGATGCACGCCAGACTCGTATTTGAGCATACCATAAACGTCCTCTCCTACTACCGAGCATATTACCTCTTTGAATCCTCCCGCAGTACCGTCTGCATAGTCCATGACCTCAAATTTCCAACCCATTTTCTCTGCAAAACGCTGATACATACGGCTCAAATCTCCTGCAAATAGAGCGGCCTCGTCGCCACCTGTGCCAGCACGAATCTCTAAAATCACATTGCGGGAATCGTTGGGGTCTTTGGGAATAAGCATCTCTTTGAGTTGTTTTTCCAATTCTTCTGCTTGTGGACTAAGTGCCTCGAGTTCCTCTTTTGCCATTTCTCGGAACTCTGGGTCTTTCTCCATTTTGAGTACCTCTTTGGCACTCTCAATATTATCTAAAATATTTCTGTATGCTTTGTATTTATCTACTATTTTGCCTAAATCTTTGTACTCTTTGTTGAGTTTGGCGTATGCTTTCATATCTGACATAGCGTCAGGAGATACTATTTTCTCGCTTACTTCCTCAAATCGCCTTTTGATTTCCTCTAATTTCTCTATCATAGTTAAAAAACGTATGTTTTGCTGTGCAATACTAAAAAGTTTGCAAAGTTAAGGAAATAAAAATTCATAAGAAACAAAATGACAAACTCCTGTATCAAATTCTCTTGTCAAAGCCAACAAAAAAGTCTGGTGCAAAACCAGACTTTTAAGCAAAATAGTAATCAAACATCATCTCTAATCTTAATCTTCCTCTTCTTCTATGCCAGCGTTTGCCCCATTCTTGATTTTGTCAAATTGAGAAGGCATCTGCTTTCTTGGGAAGTGATTATTTGCCTCATCTATATCCGCCGTTTCCAAGTGGGGGTCAAGAGCAAATGAGCTTACCTCTTTGGGCAAGTGAATCACTTTGGTAATATTCTCTGGATTGTATCGCCAAATTTCCGCAGGAAGTCTAATGATTTCGCTTGTGCCGTCTTTGTAATTCACCTGAATAATCACAGGGGAAATTAGCCCTCCTACATTGCTGAGATGCAAGCCGTACAAATATACATTTTCATTCAGTGCTTTATTTGCATCTGCCCCTAAGATTCCCTTGATATTGGTGTAAATAAATGGGTTAATGTTTTTCATTTTGATATTTCCATTTTCGCTTACATTCTTATTGTCAGGTGTTTTGTAAAAAAATACACTGTCCAAAGAAATATCTACAGGCTCTGTGCCAAAGAACCAACCTCTCCAAAACCAATCCAAATCCATGGCGGAGGCATCTTCCATAGAGCGGAAAAAGTCAGCAGGTTCAGGGTGCTTGAAAGCCCAACGGCGGGAGTATTCTTTGAAGGCATAGTCAAAAAGTTCCCTGCCCATGACGGTTTCCCTCAAAACATTCAGGGCAGTAGCAGGTTTGCTGTACGCATTGGGTCCGAACTGCATCAAGTCTATTTGCTCAGAGTTGGTCATAATAGGGACTAACTTTTTAGGGTCGCCTTTCATATAGGAAACGATTTTCTTTGCGGGACCACTTTGCGAAGGAAAATCTTTATCCCATTCTTTTTCTGCTAAATACTGTAAAAATGAATTTAAACCTTCGTCCATCCATGTCCACTGCCTTTCGTCAGAATTGACTATCATAGGGAAAAAGTTATGCCCTACTTCGTGGATAATCACGGAGATAGTAGCCGCTTCGGTTTTTTTATCATAAGTGCCGTCTGGATTAGGTCTGCCCTGATTGTTAAAACTAATCATGGGGTATTCCATGCCTCCTACAGGTCCATGCACAGAAATTGCCACAGGGTAAGGATAGGCTATACTATGCTTGGAGTAAACTTTTAACGTATGAGCAACTACTTTGGTGGAAGTTCTTTCCCACAGGGGATTGCCTTCTTTGGGATAGTAGGACATTGCCCATACTTTTTTGCCCTCTACGCTTACTTGCATAGCGTCCCAAATAAATTTGCGAGAGCTTGCCCAAGCAAAATCTCTGACATTCTGGGCTTTATAAATCCAAGTTTTCTTTGTATTTGCTTTCTTCTTTTCTGCTTCTTCTGCTTCTTTCTGGCTTACAATAAAAACGGGTTCTTGGGCTGTTTTGGCTTGTTCTAAGCGTTTGAGATGCTCAGGGGAAAGCACGGCAAGCGGATTTTGTAGTTCTCCTGTTGCTGCTACGATGTGGTCAGCAGGTACGGTAATCGCTACCTCATAGTTGCCAAAAGGCAGGGCAAACTCACCTCTTCCCATGAATTGCTTGTGTTGCCACCCTCTTACATCGCTGTAAACAGCCATTCTTGGAAACCATTGGGCGATTTCATACACATAATTTTTATCTTTTTCAAAAAACTCAAAACCTGAACGCGTATAAATAGGGTCTGCTGCCGCATCGGTGATATTGAAAGACCAATCTATAGAAAAACTTACGATGCCTCCTTTGGCTTTAAGTGGAGTAGGTAAGTCTATACGCATCATCGTACGCTGAATAGTGAATTTCAAGGGCTTACCCAATTTGTCTTTGACAGAAAGAATCTGATACCCTCCGTCAAAATTGGTGCGGCGCATGTACTCTATAAACATAAACAAGCCAAAATTGTCCTCTAAGGAATAAGTCAAACTTTTGTAAGTATCTGACTGCTTATCAAATAGGTTTTGGTCTAATTGCACCCACAAATAAGGCAAATCTTTGGGCGAGTTATTGGTATAGGTAATGGTTTCTGAGGCTTTGATGCTTTGTTTCTCATCGTCTAACTCCACTTTGATATTATAATCAGCGCGATTTTGCCAATATTCATGTCCAGGAGAGCCATCTGCCATGCGTGTATTGTTAGGGGAGGGCAGTTCTGCACCTAACTGTTCAAACTTAGAACTTGTATAAGGTACTTTGGGCGTTTGGGCAAAAAGATTCACCACCATTCCACAGCACATTAGAAATAAAACAACTTGTTTTTTCATAAAAGCATTAGAATAAATAAAATATGATTCATCAAAAATAGTAAAAATCTGGAACTAATTATCAAATAATCTCCTACTTTTACTATCACAAAACCCTTTGCTAACAACATGAATCCAACAGACGAAAAATATAGCTTTGCTTTCCAGCGTATCTTGCAAATTATGAATGAGTTACGTGAGCAATGTCCTTGGGACAGAAAGCAGACTATTCACTCGCTCAGGCATCTGACTATTGAGGAAACTTATGAGCTTTCCGATGCTATACTCAACGAAGATTGGCAAGAAATCAAAAATGAATTAGGAGATATTTTTCTGCATATTATTTTTTATGCCAAAATTGCTTCTGAAAATCAGGCTTTTGACATAGCAGAGGTTATTCATCACTTAGCAGAAAAGCTCATTCGCCGCCACCCGCATATCTACGGAGAAGTAAAAGCAGAAGACGAAGAAGCCGTAAAAAGAAATTGGGAAGTGATAAAACTCCAAGAGAAAAACGGAAAAAAAGTAGAAAATACGGTCTTAGGAGGCGTACCTACTTCGCTCCCTGCTATGGTCAAAGCCATGAGAATCCAAGAAAAAGCAAGAGGCGTAGGTTTTGATTGGGACAATAGGCAGCAAGTTTGGGAAAAAGTAGAAGAAGAACTCCAAGAATTTAAAGAAACCTACCAACATCTCCCCGATGAGCAGATAGACAAAGAAAAAGCAGAAGAAGAGTTTGGCGATTTGATTTTTGCCTTGATAAACTACGCAAGATTTATGCACATCAATCCCGAAACTGCCTTAGAAAAAACCAATCGCAAGTTTATTCATCGGTTCAATTTCTTAGAAAGGGAAAGTAAAAAAGACGGCAAAAAGTTAGAAGAAATGAGTTTAGCCGAGATGGACGAGTATTGGGAAAGGGCAAAAAATTTAGAAAGCAATCAAATTGCATAATTTTAGCGAATTTAACATGAATTGCCTAAATTTGCAGTGTAAAACTAATTGCTAAATTTTAGCTGACATAATTTGTTTTTGCTTATGATACTCAATTTTGGACAAGTTGAAACCTTAGAAATAGAGGATATTATCACAGAAGAACTCGACTTGAAAAAGTTGATGGTTTTTAATGATGATGTCAATACTTTTGACCATGTGATAGAAACATTGGTAGAGGTATGTGGGCATACTTACGAGCAGGCAGAGCAGTGCGCTTGGATTATTCACACCAAGGGGAAATATGTGGTGAAAAACGGTTCTTTTGATGAGTTGTTGCCTATGCGAACCGCCATTTGTGATAGAGGCATCTCGGCAGAGATTATTGACTAAGCTAAATACAATATGAATTAAAATAGTTTTGATTATCGGGTCATGCAAATAAACAAGGAAACTTTACAAAAAATAGCCCATCTTTCTCGTTTGGAGATTACAGAACAAGACGAGCAGAAAATGATAGATAGCTTAAATGAAATCATCGCTTGGGTACAAAAGTTAGAGGAGGTAGATACTACCAATGTAGAGCCTCTAACGCACCTTACCGAAGAGGTTAATGCTTTTAGGGACGATATAGTACTACCACCTCTTAGCCATGAAAAAGGTCTGCTGAATGCTCCTAAAAAAGATGCAGACTATTTCAGAGTACCCAAAGTGGTAGATTAACTGCTAACTTAGCTGCCGAATGTTTCAACTCAATAAAATCAAATAAGCCATATATGATAACTTACCTATTTTCAAAGACTTGTTTTAGTAGGTATTACCCCCTTCTCTTATTCATATCCCTTCTTTTGGGATTGCCTGCTTTTGCTCAAAATACCATAGAAAAAGAACACTTGCAAAAAGCAGAGCGATTACTTGATTTGCAATTTACGGAAAGTGAGCGAGATTCTGCCCTGAGCGATGTCGCTCTGTATTTGCGTATTTATCAAGCCATACACAAGCAATCTTTGAAAAATTGGGAAAGTCCTGCTTTACTTTTTGACCCTCTGCCCGTAGGGAAGAAAATTAACCCCATTCAAAAGCCAGTTAATTGGCTCATTCCAAACGATGTAAAACTACCTCAAAATAAAAATGACTTGGCTTTTTATTCTATTCCTCAATTAGCTTCCTTGATTAAGAATAAGAAAATCACTTCCTTGGAACTGACTCAGTTTTTTCTCCAACGCATTAAAACTTGGGGAGATACTTTGCAGTGCATAGTTTCTCTAACAGAGGAAATTGCTATCAAGCAAGCTAAGCAAGCAGATGAGGAAATCCGACAGGGCAAATACAGAGGCATACTACACGGGATTCCCTACGGCATCAAGGACTTATTGGCAGTTCCTAACACTAAAACTACTTGGGGGGCTGGTTCGCACAAAGAGCAAGTCATTGACCAGATAGCCACAGTAGTAAGTAAGTTAGAAGCGGCCGGCGCAGTGATGGTAGCTAAACTTACCTTAGGAGAGTTAGCTATGGGAGATGTTTGGTTTGGAGGGAAAACAAAAAATCCTTGGGATTTGAAGCAAGGCTCGAGTGGTTCGTCAGCAGGCTCTGCATCGGCTACCGCAGCGGGTTTAGTACCTTTTAGCATAGGTACAGAAACTTGGGGGTCTATCGTTTCGCCTTCAACTCGCTGTGGAACAACAGGTTTACGTCCTACTTTTGGCAGGGTAAGTCGATATGGGGCAATGGCTTTGAGTTGGAGTTTAGACAAAATCGGACCTATTACGCGCAGTGCAGAAGATGCAGCAATAGTTTTTGACGTCATCAGAGGAACAGACGGCAAGGACAAAACAGTCAAAGACTTTCCTTTTAATTATACAGGGAAAGTTGATTTCAAAAAATTACAAATAGGCTATCTGAAAAATAACTTTGATAGCCTCAAAGAGGCAAGTATAGAACTCCAAACCATAGAAACCTTGAAAAAATTAGGTGCAGATATACAGCCTGTCAATTTTCAAACTTCCGTCCCTACCAATATCATCAATGTAATCTTGATGTCTGAGGCGGCGGCGGCTTTTGATGAACTTACTCGTACAGACCAAGATGAGCTATTGGTGCAACAAAGTAAGAATAGCTGGTCTAACTTTTTTCGTGCGGCTCGCTTTATTCCTGCGGTAGAATATATAAACGCAAATCGTTTGAGAATGAAAATGATAGAAGAAATAGATGCCATCGTTAGCCAATATGATGTACTTATTTCTCCTAATTTTCAAAATAACTTTTCTGCAATTACCAACCTCACAGGGCACCCTGTTGTAGTTGTTCCTAATGGATTCAAAGACGGTAAGCCGACAAGTATTTCCTTTTTAGGCAACTTATATGACGAGGCTACTATTTTAGCTGTGGCTAAAATATTTCAAGATGCCACAGATTTTGATGAAAAGCACCCCAATAAGTTTAAGTAAAAAATACGATTATAACTTAACAGTTTATCTCTAATCCATCATACGCAATAAATACATTGTCAGGAAGCTCTGCCGAGACTTTTTTATGCAAGCCCATGTTATGGCTCAGGTGAGTCAGAAAAGCCTTCTGTGGTTTTATTTTATGGATAAAATCCAATGCCTGCTCCAAATTAAAGTGGGAAAGGTGTTCTTCTTTTCTTAGTGCATTGACTACTAATATCTTACTTCCTCTTATTTTTTCTATTTCTTTCTCTGCCACTGTTTTAGCATCGGTAATATAAGTAAAATCCTCTATGCGAAATCCAAAAACAGGTAGTTTGTAGTGCATAACCTCAATAGGTATAATTTGGGTCTGATTGATGTAAAAAGGGGCATTTTCTATGGAATGAAGCACTACTCTGGGGATACCAGGGTATTTGTGTTCTGCAAAAATATAATCAAATACTTGCCTGATTTTGTTTGCTACCCTTTCCATAGCATAGACGGGCATATCGCGGTCGTCTTTGAAATTGTATGCTCTGATGTCATCTAATCCTGCCGTGTGGTCTTTGTGTTCGTGAGTAAATAGGACAGCATCTAACTGGGTAATGTGAGCAGATAGCATCTGCTGACGAAAATCAGGACCTGTATCTATTACGATACTCAGCCCATCCACCTCAATTTGTATAGAAGTACGAAGCCTTTTATCTCTAAAATCTAAAGATTTACACACTTTACATTCACAAGCAATGACAGGGATTCCTTGCGAAGTACCTGTACCCAGAAATCTGACTTTCATTTTAGCTTTCTTCTGCTTGTTTAATGGTCATTTTCACTTTGTCAATGCGAGCATCTTGCATAGATAACACGGTAAAGGTAAATTTGGGTGTTTCTATCTGCTCATCGATTTGAGGGATACTCTCCGTAATAGAAATAATGTATCCGCCCAGCGTATCATAATCACCTTTGGGGATATTCCATTGGTAGAGGTCGTTCAGATAGTCAATTTCAAGACGAGCATTGAGAATGTAGTTAGCCTCGTCTATCTGCTGAATATTGTTTTCATCTGTATCGTATTCATCGTCTATTTCTCCAAAAATTTCTTCCATCAAGTCCTCGATGGTTACTATACCTGAAGTTCCCCCAAACTCATCTACTACCAATGCCATGCTTTTGTGCCCATTGATAAAGTCAAGCATGAGTGCGTTTGCCGACATCGTTTCAGGCACTATAATAATGGGCGTGAGGATACTATCTATGCTTTCAGGCTTTCTGAACAAGGCTAAGGCGTGTACATACCCCACTACATTATCTATTGCTTCTTCGTAAACAATCACTTTAGAGTGTCCTGATTCTGTCATTAATTTCTTGAGAGCCTCTATCCCCTCACTTTTATCTATGCCAATAATCTCTGTTCGTGGTATCATGCACTCCCTTACCTTCACTGACTTGAATTTGAGGGCATTTGAAAAAATTTTAGCATCTACTTCTGCCCTGTTATTCTCATCTATACTCAAATTGTGAATGTAATGTGTCAGGTCTGTGAGTCCAAAAACAGGCTTTGCCTCTATATACTCCATTTTAATAATCTTAGTAATGACAAAACGGCAGGTATTCAATATGACATACACAAAAGGATAAAGTAGCTTAT
Source organism: Thermoflexibacter ruber (assembly GCF_900113045.1). Taxonomy (GTDB): domain Bacteria; phylum Bacteroidota; class Bacteroidia; order Cytophagales; family Thermoflexibacteraceae; genus Thermoflexibacter; species Thermoflexibacter ruber. Next base: position 81,155 of record NZ_FONY01000016.1, on the reverse strand, counting down.
AAATAAAGTTAATAGGAACTGCTGCAATAGCAAGCAATTTCTCAGGATTGATTAAAGAAATAGCTTTGGGCAAAAACTCTGCTAATGCCAATACAATAGCCGTAGAATAAAGAGCCTGAACGATGAGCGTAAGCGTGTCTTTGGCACCTTGGGGCAGTTGGACGTAGGTTTCTATGAATGATTTAATATACGGGTCAAAAATCTGTGCCATGTAGATACTATACACAGTAAGCGATATAGTATTTCCTATCAGCATAGAAGTTACAAAAAGGGAGGGTTTTTCTATGAGTTGGGAAATAATTTCTGCCCAGAACTTGCCCTTTTTTCTTTGCAAAGCAATATGCAAACGATTAGCTGATACAAAGGCTAACTCTACCCCTGAAAAAAAAGCGGAGAAGGCTAATGAAAGAATAATAACTATGGTTGCAAAACTCATTGCTTAGTAGTAAAGTGTAAAATTATTTTTTCTTGCGCTGTTTATTTTTGGAGGTTTGACTTACTCTTGATTTATTATCTGAAATGAAGCTCTGTTGATTGTCCATATTCTTTTCTTTTGCTCGCCTCAGCCTATACCAAAACAACAAACCCGCTACCAGCATAAAAAGCCAGTAACTGCCCATAATAGCAGTCATCATGCCTGTTTTGCTCAGAACGAAGAGTTGGTGGACTCCAATAATAAACAAGGCGACCGAGGCGGAGAGAATAAGTGTATCTACGAGTTTCATTCGTTATCTTTGACTTTGAAAACCCCTGTTGGGTATTTAATCCGATATTTACTAAATTCATCATTAGAAACCAAACCTACACCATATAAAATTTCTTCAGGGGTAACTATCTTAATGCTATCTTCGGTAGAAATTTCTCTTTTATTTTGGTCCCAGTTCATTTGATTAGAGTAAAGTGTCTGCTGCTGCTCTATATTGACGACCTCTACATTCCCATACGCCCTGTATATTCTTAGGTTTTTCTCATACCGACCAGAATCAGCCTTCAAAATAGTAGTTTTGACACCTTGTGCATTATACATATTGACCAGAACGCCCTTAGGGTACAAAATATCTCCAGACTGGAGAACTATCTGCTTATTCCCATAAAGTTTGATTCTGAGTGTAGCATCTTGGCTGTAAAGCGTATGCACACTGTCAAACTCTACCATAGGTCCCGTATATTTTTGTACTTCTTTTTTTCCTATATTTTGAGAGTCCCCGCAGCCACTCAAAACAAACAGAAATAAGCTAATTATCAGTATTTTATTGTAAGTATTCAAGTTTTTTTTAGGATTAATCCTTGTTAAAATAATAAATAAAGTTTGTTTTTTGTATGATTTAGAAATTGACCTCGTAGTTAAACTCTATCTTACTTTGTTTGATGATTTCAGATAAAATTTCATTCAAGTAACCTTGCTGAACCACAGTTTTGTATCTTTCAATGAGGGTAGAAATATTGATAATTCCCTCAATACAAGCCATATATTTTTCAACAATAGCCTTTGCCGAGTACCATTCTATTGCGTTATTTCTGAGTTTGTCTAATAACTCTTGCGTAGTTTTTTCAGACTTTATGACGAAAGTAATGGGATACCTTTCCGTTTTGTCAATGTCTAAAAAATATTTTTTTACGTCCAAAGTTTCAGTAACTTGGAAAAATCTGCCCAAAGGTTTCATTACAAAGTCAATTCCACCATCGTTGGCATTGGTTCTACCTGTTTTGTAAAGTTTCAAATTTTCCTTGCTCAGTTTGTCCAATTCAAAACCAAAATAAATCACTTGGTCGTGGTAGTAATACTTCAAAATAGCATAACTCACGATTTCAAAAAGCCTCGCATCAATGTTTGGAGCAAGCAACCCTAAAATAAAACTTTGTACTTTTTGAGGTTCTGAGTTTTCTATTTCTTGTAAAGTTTCACAAGTCTGAATAAACTTTTGAAAAGCATCTTGTTTGGCTTTAATATACTCGTCTATGATTTCAATAATTGTCTTTGACAAGTTTAAATCCTTGTAAATCAGTAACTTTTCATTTATCCAATACCTATTTGTTTCCAAATTTCGCAAAATGGGAGTGTGTCCAGAAGTAGGGAAAAACTTTTGAAATTCTGCATTTACTCTGTTATTCAATGCATGATTTTGTAATTTATTTCCAAAAGGTAATGTCTTTTGTCTTTGGAATAGCTTTGTATATAAAGCACCTTCATAATCAGTATATTCGCCTTTACGATTTTGAAAATCATTGGCTAAATAGTCCTCTACCAATACATAAATAGCATACAAATTAGCAAAACTTCCTCTTGCTTTTGCCCCTCTATTTGCCGATTTTGTTTTTTGATTGAGATATTGCAAAAGTTGGCTGTTTTCAAAAACTTCTTCGGATTGTTTGCCAAAGTGTTTTTTCAAAACAACCTTAATGGTTTCCGTAAATGCTTGTTCCATTCGGTTCAAATAATTTTAGAGCCAATTCATTGCTTGGCTTTTCGTAACTTTTCAATTCTTTTAGCAATTTTTCGCCTTGATACTCATTTTGTAACCCAAGTCTACGCAAGCCAATTTTTACATATTCCTCTTGTATTTCTATGCCTACTGAATGTCTGTTGAGCATTTGGGCTACCGCACAAGTGGTAAATGTACCCGAAAAAGGGTCTAAAACCAAGTCGTTTTCATTAGAACTCGCCTTAATAATTCGTTCCAATAGTGCCATAGGTTTTTGTGTAGGGTGATTTTCGTATTCGGGCATACGATACCGCACACGAGGAAATTCCCACACATTACCCGCAACTTTTTCGGTGTTGTAAGGTTGTGGTGGATTTTTACGGTAATCTATTAATTTTCGTTTTGAACCTGTTTTAGCCTCAACCAAAATTGCCTCGCTGTTAAAGGTATAGTTTTTTTCGTCTTTCACACAAAATAAAATAGGCTCATACAAAGAACCGTACTTGTTTTTTGCCTGTACGCCTGAACTATCGTAATACCAAACAATTCGGGAAATAATGCTTACTTTTTTACGCAAATAAATATCAAAAAACGGCATAAATTGGGTAGCCGTCATCACATACATACTACCATTATTTTTGAGTTTAGCAATGCACAAATCCAACCATTCATAGCACCATTCCAAATAACTTTCTTCTGTTTCCCACTTGTCAGCAAGTCCATTAAAGTCTTTGCCAATATTATAAGGTGGGTCTGCAAAAATCAAATCCACAGAATTATCACAAATTTGCGTTTGCAAGGCTTCTATACAGTCAGCTTGAATAATTTTATGTCCTTGATTTTCAAAAATTTGCATATTTTCCTAAATAATTGGGAACATTTGACTTCGTTACCATGCTACAAATTTAATATAAAACTTTTGTATTTCTAAGGAACAAGCACCATAGTAGTAGCAGGTTGAGTATAAAATAGGACTGCAAAATAATGGCAAGCCCCGCCAGCTAATACGAACAGGTGCCAAATGGCGTGATTATAAATGTATTTGGTATCTCTCAGATAGAAAAAAACACCTATGGAGAAGCATAAACCACCTGCCAAAATGAGTATCATGCCGTTAAAGTGAATGTATTGGAGCATAGGTTTCAGAGCAAAAATAGCTAACCAGCCCATAGCCAAGTAGATAAATGTAGATAGCTTTTTAAATCTGCCTGTAAAAAATAGCTTGAAGATAATACCTGCTCCTGCCATAGCCCAAATCAGAATAAGTAATAAATCTCCCCAAGATTTTTGCAGGGAAACCATAGCAAATGGGGTGTAAGTCCCAGCTATCATCAAATAAATACCGACATGGTCAAGGATTTGCATGATTTTTTTTATCTTAGGTCTATGTAGGCTATGGTACAAGGTAGAGGCTGTAAAAAGGAAGCTAATTCCCACTCCGTATATCAAAAAGCTAACAAAAAGTTTATTATCATGCTTGCTGATTGCATCTATGAGCAACACTATTAGCCCCACGATGCTAAGTACTGCCCCCAAGCCGTGTGTAAGAGCATTGGCTAATTCTTGTTTCTTTACTATTTTTTCCATTAGATTTAAAAGTCAGTATATACTTTATTATCACGAACGAGGCTCATATAGTTCCTTATACCACAATAATTTTCCTGTATTCTGCCCGATTAATTTCCATTGGTCTAAGTCAAAAGTAATATTAGCAATTCCTAACAGATTGAACCCACCATAGATAGATTCGCCTGTCAGATACTCCGCTAAATAGGTAATATTAGGATTATGATTTACCAAAAGAGCCGTTTGGTATCTATCGTTGATATTATTCACATAGTCTAATAGTACTTTGAGATTGCAACTGTATATTTCTTCTGACTCTTGTATGCTTTCTACGGGAAAGCCCACCTGCTCGGAAAGAAGCATGGCTGTTGCTTTGGCTCTGTGTGCTGCACTTGTTAGCACAATATCAGGTTTAAAGCCTATTTCTTTGAGTTTTCTGCCTGTTTGCGAAGCAGAAATGATACCATGCGAGGTAATTTCTCTGTCAAAATCTCTTTGACCTATGTAAGGGGTTTCTGCTTCTGCATGTCTAACTAAGAGAAGATTTTTTGCCATATTTTAGCAAGTTAAATGATTGATTTTTAATGTATAAACTATGGGGGAAGAGTTTTTATACTCCTTTATGCAACTTGATTTACTATTTGGAAACTTAGTTTTTTATTAAACTGAGATGGTGGAAATATCCAATAGAAAACGAATTTAAAAATAAAAAAGAAAAACGCCAACTACAAATGCAAAAAATCCTGTAAAGACATTCTTTCATAAATTTCTAATTTGCCTCCTTCTGTGCAGTTGTATATTCTTCTGCCAGAGGCTTCATATACTTCTTTTGCCATTTGATAGGAAACTTCGCTCTGGAAAAGGTCAGGCAGATGCCACTTTACTCCACCTGCAAAATAACGAGGGTCAAAGTGATTGGGGTCTGTTTCTCCTGAAACTACGGCTTGGTTAGCGTGTCCTTTGGTAACAAAGTTGTGGTCGCAACCTACTAAGGCTACTTGCTCAAAACCAAAATGATAGGCTAACTGCATCGCTACAAAAGTTACCGTGAAGCCACTATAAACACTTACAGAACAGTCCCTTGCAAAAGCGGGGTGGTATGTTTCTTTGATAAAAGTTACATTGTTACGAGATTTGACGAACTTTGTTCCATAACTTTCTAAAAAGAGAGGAATATCTGTTTGATTATAAAATTCTTGGTTCTGCTCTATGACGAGATGATTGACTGCGGCAATAAAGGAAGGTCTGAAATTTGTCTTTTCAAATAACAAATTAATTTTATTTAGACCAAAAGTATGCACTCCTGACCGCATGAGCAAATCAAAATCTACCTTGAGCAAACTGGGTCCATTGCATAGAATCACTAATTTTTTTCCTTTGAACTTATTAAGCATAGCTCTGAGCCGCCTGCGAGAACGCCAAGACTCAGCGTGCAAATCCCAAAAAATACGATGCCTGATGAGGCTTGCCGCTTTCATATACGGATTGTTAGTCGCTGGCTGTTGTAAGATAGGTATTTCGTTTTGATTCATACTCTTGTTAATTTAACTTAGCCTAATTCTTGGGTCGGTCAAGGCATAGATAATATCTACGATAATATTGATAAGCACGAAAATAATAGCAATGACGACTGTGGCTCCTATCACAATAGGAAAATCTCTGTAATCTACGGCTTCTATGGTAACGTAGCCTAAACCCTTGAGGTTAAATAAGTACTCTACGAAAAATGCTCCTGTCATCAGGGCAGCAAACCAACCAGAAACAGCAGTAATTACGGGATTCAGAGCATTTCTCAAGGCATGTTTGCCTACTATCCTCCACTTAGGTAAGCCCTTGGCGCGAGCTGTGCGGATATAGTCCTGCGATAGCACTTCTATCATAGCACTGCGCGTAAGTTGGATAATAATAGCCAAAGGTCTAAGGGCTAAGGTGATAGTAGGTAAAATCAAATACTTAATTCTGAAAACTCTTTCTCCATTATCTTTGAGTTCTAAAAAATGCCCCCTGATAGGCAAACCTGTGATGTCTGCTAAGTAATAACCAAAAATAATAGAAATCAAGATTGCCATGACAAAGGAAGGAGTAGAAAAGCCAACTACCGAAGAAGTTACAATGAAATTATCGGTAAAAGTACCTTTTTTCAGTGCAGCGACTAAACCCAAGAAAATACCCAACACAGTGGCTAAGGTAATAGCAGAAAGAGAAAGCCAAAGCGTTCCCTCCAAATTTTCTAACAACTGCTCTGCCACTTGTCTATTGGTACGGCAGGATTGTCGCAGATACGGAAACTTAATTACAAAAGCACTACTTCCTAAGCTAAGTAATTTCTGAAATCGGTATTTTTTTTGATTTTCGGGAGTGTTTTCATGAAAAGAAAGGGGTGAAAAATCATTGAGATACAAAAAGAACTGTACTAATAAAGGCTTGTCAAAACCAAATTCCTTGTTGAGTAGTTCCCTTTCTTCTTTGCTTGGGTGCTTGCCTGCACATACCTCTACAGGGTCGCCGGGCAAGGCATGAAAAATGAAAAAAACTACCAACATCACTCCTAAGATGACGAGAAGACCATACCCCAACCTCTTCAGAATAAACTGTAACATACGTTAGAACTACTTTTGCCTTGCGAATTTTCAAATTTTTTTTAGATAATTCGTATAACTTCTACAAATTATTTAAAAATATCGTCATTGGCATTAGGTATATCGTTATAGTGCCATTGAGCTTTGACCGTACCATCTTTAAGCAAAATCAATCCCGGATTAGAACGAATCATGGTTTTTAATAAGGTGGCATCAGCCAAATAATATGGAACGGCTAACTGAACTTCATGCCTAAACTGCTCAAAAAACCTACTCTCAGCAGAGGTAAGCACCATAGGTGTTACTCCTTTTAATTCATTAGTTAGTCTCACAATCGCAGGAAAACTCTCTACGTGGGTTCTGCCTATGTAATTATTTCTATTCAAGTCATGAATGATGATGAGTAACTTATTACCTTTGAGGGCTTCTTCTGTAAATTCTCCCTCCTCATTCCACAATTTGAAATCTTTGATTTTAGGTTCACAAGCCTCACCATTCGTAATCACCATTTCCTTGAACTTATAGGTTGTATCAGAAGGGTAGTCTTTGAAAGTCTGCAATTTGCCTTCTTTTTCCATGATGTACTCGTACTGGCAAGGCTCTTGCTGTTTCATCAAAGTTGGGATATGGTTGCCTACCTTATAGTTCCTAAAATCTATGAAAGGCAGGTGGGCTACTGCATAATAGGCTAAAAGTGAGCAAATTAGTGCCGAGCCTAATACCAAACTTTGGCTAATTGCATTACTCGTATTGGCAAAAGTTTTTCGCTGTACCCAAAGCACTAAAATTAAAATCAGTAAAATGATGTCCTTGTAGAAGGATTGCCAAGGGGTCAGTTTGATAGCATCTCCAAAGCAACCACAGTCAGTAACTTTATTAAAGTATGCTGAGTAGAAAGTCAAAAAAGTAAAAAAGACAATGATAGCCAACAGTAGATTGACCGTCCAGACTTTGCGGTAATTTACTAACAAAGCTACCCCCAATACTACTTCCAACACACACAGAAAAGCTCCAATATAAAGACTATAAGGCACTAAAAACTCCCAGAATCCATGGAAGACGGAAAGATTAAGTTGTTCTTTGTCAAGGGCAAAAACCTCAAAATATTCTTCTAATTTGATAGCTGTGCCTACGGGGTCATTGATTTTGATAAGTCCAGAAAAAATAAATAAGCCACCTACGAAAGTGCTGATTAGTCTATTTATCCAATTCATTACTTTGATGTTTTACTTTTTTTCAATATTTTCTTGGGGAAGTTCAAAGACCAAATTGACTTTTTTCCCTGTCAGCTGCTCCAACATTGGCTTTAGAATCAACTGAGCATTTTTCTTGGTTTCCTCCAAAATGCCATTTTCCAAAGCGGCATTTTTGATTTGCGTTTCTGCTTTCTTGAAGGCATCGTCTATGATTTTTGTTTCGCCTGTAATGCGTGTAAATTTAGTATCGTACACGCGCGATTTCTGATGGTCGACTTTGAAAACGCAAAGCTCAGGCTGAGGAATGGTCAGCGTAACTAAGCTGTCTGTAGCTACCAAGTCAGTAGGTTTGACTTTGGCTAAGTCTACACAGCCTATCGCCTCTCCTGCTACTATGAGCATGGCTTTGGCATCAGGCACAAAACGAGAGCCACTGGGCTTGACATATTCTACTGCATCAGATATTTGATACCTTACTAATTGCATCTTGCCCATAGCCTCGACTTTTTCTACCACAGTAGCAAAGTTTACTTCTGGTGGCGGGGGAGTACTATTCCTACCCACTGCAAAATAATATAATGCTCCACCTAATAACAAAATAAGCACCCAAGGAAAAATCTTTAACATACGGTTGTATATATTTTAGTTTCAAAAATAAGTCTATTGGAACTTAAAGTTAAGCAAAATAAATAAAAATGCGAATAAAAGCAGGGGTATCGAAGGTATTTTGTTGAGAACTTTTTAGGATAGATTTAGTGATTCAATTTTTTTTCAAATTTTTAGCAACCTTTTGGTAAAATTATACTCTCTAACAAACAAAGATTAAATTTAATCCGTAAATATTTTAAAATCTAATATAGGCTTTACTTAAACTTTAAGATACTATGAACAAGCGAATGCAATCATTTTTATCCAAATGTATTTTTGCCCTTACTGTATTATTATGCAGTATGTATGCTTCTACTTTTGCTCAAAATCCTATCGGTCAAGCAGGTAAGATTTGGTACGACCAAGGTTTTCTATACGTGAATGTGGTCAATGAAGGGGTAGTAGTCATCAATAACTATAATCCTAAAACACCCCGCAAAGTAGGTTTCGTTCAAATACCTGGGAATGTGGACTTGGCAGTGAGAGGAACGGTGATGTTTGCTAATAATAATCGCGACTTGGTGGCTATAGACATCAGCGACTTGAAAAATGTTAAAGAATTGGCTCGTATTTCTAATGTATTTAACCACCGCAACCGCAGTAGCCAATGGAGTACCAACGGCAACCAAGAAATGATAGCATGGCGTACAGGGGAAAATATGTTTTCTTTCGTTCCCATGATTTTTGGTGGAAATAATACCTCTACTGGTCGCGCACTGAACAATATGTTGAATATGAGAAATACTAATATGATGGGAGCAGGCACTACAGGCATCAACAGCCCTCTGGCTATGAGCCTCAACCAACCCAATTCTGTCTCCACAGGAGGTACAAGCAAAGGAGGTTCTATGGCTTGCTTTACTATCGTAGGGAATTACCTTTACGCTATAGATGCTTTTGATTTGCAAATATTTGATATTTCGGAAGTGAAAAATCCAAGATTAGTAGGACAAAAAGTAAACGTAGGCACAGACATAGAAACCATTTTCCCAAGCGATAATAAGTTATTCATAGGCTCACAATCAGGAATGTATATCTACGACATCACTGACCCACTCTATCCAAGACGTTTAGGAGTTTATGCACACACTCGTAGTTGCGACCCAGTAGTAGTGGAAGGAAACTATGCCTTTGTAACGCTCAGAGATGGTACAGATTGTGCAGGCGGGGTAAATCAACTTGATGTAATTGATATTGCTAATCCTTCTTTTCCAAGAAAGTTAAAAACTTACCGCATGACCAATCCACATGGTTTAGGGATTGACAATGGACTGTTATTTATCTGCGATGGTCGCGATGGTTTGAAAGTCTATGATGCCAGAGATGTAGGAAGAATAGACAGCAATATGATTTCACATTTCAGGAATATCAATACATACGATGTGATTCCAGACCAAAACCGCAAAATCTTGATGATGGTAGGCTCTAATAAAATTACTCAATACGACTACAATAATCCCAGAAGTTTAGTCCAGTTGAGTGAAATAGATGTAATTGGCGAGTTTTAAAAAATAATAAAACAAGACCTATAAGCAATGGAAACTTATAGGTCTTGCTATTTTTTATCTTTCTATCAATAACTTTCGCTTAAAGTTTTCTTTTTCTGTATCAAGTTGCAAGAGATAGATTCCTTCTGCCAGATTTAGTTCTACTTGGCTTTCCATACTTCCCACTATCTGCCAATTGCGCTGATAAATTACTCTCCCGCTCAAATCAGTAATGGTAAGAGTTGCGTTTTTACCTTTCAACTCATTGGCTTGTAGATAGAAGTTCCCGTTACTTGGGTTGGGATAAACCTTAAAAATACGATTTTCTGTTTCTTCATCTGTACCAAGGATAATAGAAGGGCGAAGTTCAACTGTGTTAGAAAAATCACTTTTAAAACCATTTTTACTTACAGCGATGACTTTAAAAAAGTAAGTAGTAGCATTTCGCAACCCTGTAACAGTGAAAACGGTATCGCTTGTCGTACCTATGAGTTGCTGGGCTTGCCCTGCGGTAAGGCTATACACTTCGTAATTCACTGCACCTGTTACACTTGCCCATTCTAACCTAATGCTTTGGCTTCCTGCTCTTCCTCTGATAACAGGGGCTAAAATTTGACTTGCTCTCACTGGAGTAGCAAAAGCTACATCGTTACTTAGAGGTGTAAAGGCACTTGCCTTGGCGATAAGTTGGGCGAGAGGGAAATCAAAGTCTATGTCATCACCTGTAAAATTCATGACTATTCGGACTTGTGTATCATTTAGCCTACTTACTGAGCGAATACTTGTTCCCGTAGGGAAATTCGCAATATCAAAGTTGGCAGTTGTTAAGGTACTCGCCCACTTCACCATAGGAACGCAAGCATCAAGGTTGAGGATAAAAGTAAATCCATTCAGATTTGTAGTGAATAAAGGATTAAAAGTTTGAATACCTACGCTTCCTTTGATGCGAATGTTGCCAAAAATAGTGTTAGGATAAACACCTTCAGGAACTATATTTCCACCATTAGCAATCAAACCTCTGACATTTGCCATAGGGTTTCCTACCGATAATGTGCCTGTTCCATTGGTGATATTGATGTTGGCGTTGTTGGTAGTACTGATACTCAAGCCCCCTGCTACCCCTGTAACAGCTAAATTTCCACCTACTGCTACGCAAATATCTATGCTACCGCCAGCAATGGACTGAATCACATCTTCCACTCGCAAGCCACCTCTCTCCGTCAATAAATTGATATTTCCGACTGCTTGTAAGCGTTGTAAAGACAAAATTCCATTGTTAGGTGATGCTCCTATGATATTGAGATGGCGAGAGGCGTTAATAGGTGCGGTAATTCTTACTCCTGCTACGGTATTATTAGGGTTTTTGGCTCTCCCACTGATGCTGATGTCCGCATTGGTATTATTCAGAGCATTAGCAACTCTGACTGCCTCAATGTTATCGGCATTATTTTCTCCAATAATCGTAATTTTTCCTGAACCTGCATTGATAGCCCCGTTGGCTCTCACCCCTGCTCCTGAGATAGGATTGGTACATTTGCCATCAATGGAAATATCTCCCCCTGTACTTACTAAGCCACTATTAAAATCTATATGCACGGCATCAGCTTGCCCTGCGGTTTCGCCTGTAATATTAATTTTTCCTGTAGTCGTAGTAATAGGCATATTCATTAGCGCTACACCTTTACCCCCGTCAGCATTTTTTACAATGCCATTTAAAGTAATATCTCCTCCATTTCCTGTGGTAGCGATAGCTTGTGTACCATCAGATAGTAAGTTAATCCCCCAGCTATCAGAGCCACCTGCCCCTTCGCTTTCTCCCATCAGTGTAATTTTACCAGTCTGCGAGGTAATATTTTTACTAATCGTAATACCTTTTCGTCCTGTACCTTTGGCAATACCTTTTAAAAATATGTTACCACTTGTACTTATAATAGATCCTGTACCTCCTATAAATGTTTCAATAGCACTTGCAGTGTTACCAGCATTGATTTCTCCCTCAATAGTGATATTGCCTTGTGTACTGCTGATAGGGGAGGCTATGATTATTCCACTTCCATTCATGGTAGTTGTATTCTTTGCTTGTCCTTTGATGAGGATATTGCCTATGGTAGTGCTGATAGGGCTGGTAATACCTATTGAAGTACCAGGGCTATTACTTTCGCCCTCAATAGAGATACTACCAAGTGCAGACTGTAAGGGTTGGGATATTCCAACGCCTATCGCTCCACTCGCAGCTGTATTATTATTTTTTCCTTTGATAAGGATATTGCCTGTATTAGTGGCTATAGGCGTGGCACCTGTAACACGTATGGCTGCAATATTAGAGCTGTTCTCTCCCTCTAAGACGATACTCCCTGAACCTGTAATATTGACATTGCCACCAATCAATACACCAAAACTGAGAAAATTGGTATTGCTTACGTTTTTATTTAGTCCTTTAACATGAATATTCCCATTAACTGTAGAAATTGATGCAGATGATAAACTATATACAGCACTTGCATTAGCATTGTTTTCCCCTTGAATAGTAATAGAACCATTCCCTCCAGTAGTAATACTTGAAAAAAACTCTATACCATACGCCACAGTAGAATTGGTAGTAGTATTTTTATTTATTCCTTTAAGAAAAAAAGAACCACTTGTAGAGGTAATACTACTAAACAAACTGCTACCCGGGTAATCACTATCACTCTCCCCTATGATACTTACGTTCCCTGAGCCTGTAGTAATAGGCACTCGAATATCTACTGCCCTACCTATCCCTGAGATGCTTTTTGCAAAGCCAGTGATTTCTATGTTACCACTTGTAGTAGTCAAACTGGCACTTTGCCAAATAATACAGGCAGGTACTCCTGCGTTATTTTCTCCTTTAATGGTAATCTTGCCTGCACCTGTATTGATAGGCTGTTGGATTTCTGTACCAAAGGGCAAGGCTCCACCTGTAACTGTTGGATTGGTGGCTTTCCCATCTAAAGTTACATCTCCGCCAGATGTAGTAATAGCAGCAAAGGTAGCAATACCGGGAAAAAAATTATCAGAATAGCCTGTAAGTGAGATTTTTCCTGTAGTAGTAACCAAGGGAGCAACCATAGTAATCCCTCTACCAAAATTATTTGTTCCTCTTGTAATTCCATTAATAATAATATCACCTGTAGTATTTGAAATTGAGGAGAAATTAGTAACGCCGGAGCCACTGCCTAAACATTCTCCATTAAGCGTAATTTTCCCTCCTGTAGAAAAAACATTAGCAGTAGCTCCTATAAGGATGGCATCATTAAAAAAAATGCCTCCAACCAACTTGGCAAGACCGTTCAATGTAATATCATTAGAAGAAGTGAGCGTACTTGTAATGAGTACTGCCTCTGCATTTCCGCTATTTTCTCCTGTGATAGTGATTTTACCAGCCCCTACATTGATAGGTCTTTCCGTTAATACACCTCGCCCCCCAGAGGTATTGTTAGCTTTACCAACAATTGTTAATTCTCCACTCGTTGAAGTAATACTCCCACTACTCGCTATGGGTGCAGTAACAAAACCAAGAGAAAAGGCAGAGGCATTTGCATTGGTTTGTGCTGTAAAAGTTAGCTTTCCTGAAGTAGTAGTAATCGCCTGAAGAATCCTTATTCCTAAAGCCAATGTAGCCGCTACATTGTTGTTAGTATTTGTACCTTGGATAGTAATATTTCCTGAGGCAGAAGTTACCGTTCCATTACCGATAGCAGTTGCATTAAAAAAGGCAGGCGCGTTTGCTGCACTTGTTCCTACAATATTGATATTTCCTGAACCTGTCGTAATAGGCTGGACTATAGAAACCCCTGAGGCAAATACTTGAGGTACCGCAGTCAAAAGTGTACTGTTTGCCGTCCCTGTAATAGTTACACTCCCGCTCGTAGTGGTAATACTCCCTAAGGTATTTACTACCCCTGTAGCATTTCCGTTGCTTACTCCTGTAATAGAAATAGCACCAGTACCACTGTTCAGAGGCGAGTCTATTTGTACGCCATTGTTGCCATTGATGTTAGAGGAAGTTCCATTAAGTACGATAGCCCCCCCGTTGGTGTTGGTACTTGTTGATTGTATATCTATGCCATCACAAGTATTTACGCCTGCATTAACCCCATTAGCAGTACCTGTAATGTTCAGAAAACCTCCACCCGTGAGGATAGTCCCGCTTGGAATATCTACTCCCTTCGCTCCTGGGGCACTCTGCGTACCTACAATAGTGATATTTCCTCCATTAGTGATGACGGTAGTGGTTATACGCACCCCTGCATTTGTTCCTGTGGGTAAAGTGCCGTTCCCTGTCAGATTTAAGTTGAGCAAATCTCCACCCACCATTCCATCTGTAATTGGGTTAATAATAGAAATGTTGCTATGAGCAATCAAAGTCAAGGTTTTTCCCAGCCCTATACCGTTATAATCTATCGCATTTGAAAGTGTGATGTTGCCATTTTCACTTCCACCGGTAGTACCCGTAAGGATACGTACTTCGGTAACTCCGCCAGTGTAGGCAGCAATGATGTCTGCAATCTGCACATTAGCCCCTACAGCGTTTGCTGTAAAGGTGCGTACTGTGCCAGCATTAGTAATGGTTACATTTGCCGTTGCTCCAGCGGAGATGTTTACATTGAACTGTGCCAAAGCCCAGCAACTAATAAGTAAAAGCAATGAGGAAAAGATTAACTTTTTCATTTGTAAGTATTTAGGTTATTGAGATATAAACAATAATAGAAGTATAAGTAAACATTTATTAGAATGAAAACTTACAGATTTTCTAAAAGGATAATGAATAAAATAACTAAATAATAAGGTTTGGACTTTAAAAGTAAGTTTTAAAGAAAAGTGTTTATAATCAAAGATGTATGAACACTTTGAGGCAAGAAAGACAGTGATACAACTCTATCCGTTCAAAGCTAAATATCTTAAAAGTAATATCCAAATATTCTCCTTTTTTTGTTTTTGTGTAACTTATCTACTAACTTTAAAGTATTATTTTAAAGCATCATCTCTTTAAATTATCATCGATTAACTTTTAGCATCATGGAAGAATTTTTAAAAATAGTTTTTGCCATTGTAGTAGCTATACTTTACTACCTATTTAGGTCAAAACCCAATACAAATACCAAAAGAAGCCCACAAGACTTAAATTCACCTGTGGGACATATACCACGCATAGAAGAAGTAAAAGAGAAAACAGTTACTTTCGAGGATATTTTAAAAAAGTTTGAGTACGATAATTCCAATCAAACGCTCAACCTCCCACCACAAGAAATGGTAAAAGTGCGTCCTGCCCAACTTAGGAAAATGCTTCAAGAAAGAGAAATCAATATAGATACAGACGAGAATCAAAAGCAACAAGTCAAGCAAAAAAGAAAAGATTTGCCTGAGAAAACCCAAAAATCTTTGGTCAGTGATAAATACACAGAATATTCACAGATTGACAGAGTCGCCTCTAAAACCAAAAGAGAATCGCCCAGAGTAACAGAAGTCCGTGTTCAGGAAGGTCCTAAATTTGAAATAGAGCATAGCGAAGGCAAATTTAAAGAATATGAAAGCAAACAAAATCAGTCTAATGCCTCTATTTTGAATATGCTTAACAATCCTCAATCAATCCAACAGGCATTTATTATGTCTGAAATTTTTAATAGGAAATATTAAAAAATGACTTCTGTTTCAAGAAGGAACTTTGTAAAGTTAGCAAGCATAGCAGGTTTGGCTATGCCCTTTGTTTCTATGAATTTTTCCTTTGATAAAAATAAACCTATGAAGCCCAAAGCCCTCCAAGAAGGCGACACAGTGGGGTTGATTAGCCCTGCTGGTGCTATTTATGAATCTCTCCCTTTCCAATTAGCCACCGAAGCCTTAGAAGCTATGGGTTTAAAAGTAAAACCAAGTCGTTTTCTTAAAGCCCGCTATGGGCATCTGGCAGGTACGGATAAAGAAAGAGCCTCAGAAATCAATGAATTTTTTGCCGATGATACAGTAAAAGCTATCATTGCCATTAGAGGAGGTTCTGGCTGTGCAAGAATCTTAGACCTATTGGACTACAATCTAATTAAGAAAACCCCAAAAATCATTGCAGGGTATAGTGATATAACCGCTTTGTTATTAGCTATTTACTCGCAAACGGACTTAGTTACTTTTCATGCCCCTGTGGCAAGTTCTACATGGAACAGCTTTAGTTATGGGCATTTCAAGAAAATATTGTTTGAAAAAGAAAGTCCTCTTTTACAAAATCCTGAAAGAAAAGGCGATAACCTCGTGCAAACTGAAGACCGTATCCAAACCATTAGAAGCGGGAAAGCAAAAGGAATATTAGTAGGGGGTAATCTGTCTGTTTTAACAGGGATTGTAGGAAGCAGATACTTGCCCAATTGGAAAAATAAAATTTTATTTTTAGAAGAGGTCAATGAAGAGCCTTATAGAGTAGATAGGATGTTTTCACAACTCAAATTAGCAGGAATTTTGCAGGAGGTTAGCGGAGTAGTTTTTGGAAAATGCACCAACTGCAAACCAAGTGGAGGCTATGGCTCGCTGACCGTAGATGAGATTTTACATGATTATTTGTATCCATTGGATATTCCTGCTTTTCAAGGGACGATGATTGGGCATATTGCAAACCAATTTACCATTCCCATAGGCATAGAAGCAGAGATAGATACAGACAAAGGCACTATCCAACTACTCCACTCGGCAGTAGAATGACCTACAAACTTTGTAACTATTGCTACCGATTCAAAGTTATTTTATTTGACTATTAAACTATTTTATTTTAACTAATATGAGTAGATTTATTTATCTCCTTATTCTTTTTTGTTTTTTCCTTCATCAACAAATAAAAGCACAATGCCCTCTCGATTGCCGTTATTTGTATGTGGACGAAGCCATAGCAACAAGTGGGGTGGGTACTTCGTGGGCAACTGCTTTTAAAACGCTCCAAGAAGCCATAGATGCAGCGAATACAGGCTCTCCTGCCGATACGATTATCGTGAAGCAAGGAACTTACAAACCTGATAACGGTTCTGACCGTAGCAAATCCTTTGTGATTGATACGAAGGAAGTTTACCTCTATGGAGGGTACTTAGGCACGGAACTCGAGACCGTAGCAGGTGGGCTAATTCCCTTAGCCAATCCTGTCGCTAATACAACTATTTTGAGTGGAGATATTGGGACAGTAGGGGTACATACAGACAATAGCTACCACGTAGTACAAATTTTAAACACTACCAAAGGCAAAATGTGGGGCTTTACTATCACCAGAGGCAGAGCAGACGGAGCGGGAACTGACAGCAATGGTGGTGGTATTTTAGCTTCAAATAGCACTTTTGATTTAGAATTTGTCAGAATTGCTAATAATTATGCTTCACTGGGCGGGGGAATGTACTCGGACAACTCTTTGATTTACCTTTCTAATATGAGCAGTGGCTATACCGTCATAGGTGGATTTGGTTTAGATAATAATATTGCAGCTACCTCAGGGGGAGCTATTTACTATGCCTCTGGGGAAATGAAAGCCAATAACATCTTTTTTGGGAATAATACGGCTACCTCCACAGGAGGAGCTATTTATGTGGCCTCCAGCGTAGTAGTTACAGATTTTTACGCGGATTTGACTTTTAGAGATAATAAAGTAACCGCAGGGGCTGGAGGAGCAGTATATTTAAACAGCGTTACAGGCTGGGATACTTACCCAAGCAATACCATTTCCAAAGCTACTTTTCTCAACAATGAGGCTAATGCAGGAGGGGGGATTTTTGCCTCTAATTGCAACAATCTCAACCTAACGAATATGATTTTTAATGACAACATAGCTACCAATAATGGTGGTGGTATCTTGCTGTTTCAATGCGATAATACGAAAGTTCAACATATTACTTTCAAAGGCAATACAGCTAATCAGGGAGCGGGAATGTTCGTACAAGGTTCGGGAGGAGGTTCTTTTGAAACCATAGATATATACAATACACTTTTTTGGGGAAATAGAGATAATGTACCAAGCCCAAACAGCGTCACTGCCAATAACATAGGTGGTATTTTTCCCTCGATGTTTAACTGCCTTTTTGAAGAAGATGAAACTTCTTTTGCTACGGCACACCCCAACATTTCTTATGATGCAGGAACTTGCATTTTTAACCAAGACCCTCAGTTTCTTTTTGATTACGCTGAGGACGTGATGATAGTACCTAAAAGCCCTGCTGCTGAGAAAGGAGCAGTACTTTCCCCAGAAGTAAATGATGACCGCTTTGGCTATATTCGCTCTTGTATCCCTGACATAGGTGCGATAGAAGTGCAAAGACTTTGGACAGGAGGCATAGGCAATACGGCAAGCACCGCAGGTACAGGCAACTGGAATGTAGCTGATAACTGGACTCCTGAACAGCTACTACCCACTACTGAATATGCTATTCCCTCTGACGCGTTCACCGTGGTTATACGTAGCGGGGCTGTAACCATGAATACTAACTCTGCTGCTCATGCGGTTTACTTAGAAGGGGGAACTTTTACTATGAACAGCAACGCACAACTTTCAGTAAAAAGGCTTTTCCAACGCTCTGGTGGAACTTTTAACAGTGGAGAAGGGACAGAAACTGTCATTTTTGAGAATGACTGCCATCTCCCTCCTTACAATCTTTCGCAGAAAAACACCATTGTTTCGGGAAGATTGACTTTTAACTATCTTACTGTCAATAACAATGACGATTTATTTGTAGGTAGTTCGCAACTGATTGCTGTCAAGCGATTGCTTAGGCTTGCAGTGGGCAATTTCTACATAGACAATAACTTAGCACTACTTTCTACTGCCAACTATACTGCCATGCTCATTAACAATACCTATAGCATTTTAGGTACTAACCCTATGAATACCAATAGGAACGTGATTGTCCAACGATACGTAACCCCTTATGCTCCAAGACCTGTGGGCTTAGGCTATACTTACTTCTCCTCTCCTGTGCAAGGTACAAGGGTGTCTGATTTTGCTCCCATTATGAACTTGGTCTTAGATGTTGGGGTAAACCCTTATTATTGGTTCAATCCTTTTTATACTGCCTCTAATTTTCCTACTTTCTTTAAATACGTAGAAGGGAATAATGCTATTTTTGAGGGAGGCGCTGCTCCCCAAGCAGGCTGGCGTTGTCCCGCTATCAACGAAGTCTTAGAAGTTGGCAGAGGCTACATCGCCAATCTCAATTCGGGTGTAACCATGAACTTCAGAGGATACTTGAATAATGGAACGGTAAACGTACCCATCACTCGAGGCGGTGCCGCACAATCAGGCTGGAATTTAGTAGGTAATCCTTACCCCTCTCCTATCAATTGGACTACCTTATATGGCTTAAATAGTAGCATCGTAACCACAGGCATTTGGCGAAGGATAGCGACAGGGCAGTACACAGGCATTTTTGATTATTACATCCAAGGCACACCTGTTGGCTCTAACGGCGGGACTGCCGAGATTCAGTCCTCGCAAGGCTTTTTTGTCAGAGCAACTACCAACGGTACGCTGACTATGGACAATACCGTAAGAACCACAAGTGGTTACTCCAATCCTCAGTTTTTTAGGACAGAGGAAAGAGAAGAGAAAAATGAACTGGAGGGTTTCTTACGCATAGAACTAAAAAATAGTAGAATCGCTGACGGAACTATCATATCTTTTTATGCCAAAGCTACCGAAGAGATAGATACCAACTTTGATATGGAAAAGGTCATGCTTAACTCCAACAATGCACCTAATTTCTATACTAAAAATAAAGATAAAAGAATCGCCATTAACGGCTTGCCTTCACTTACTCAAAGGCAAGTAATTCCCTTGTATTTCATGACCTATGAAAACGGGCAGCATACCATTTCCGCTACCCATGTTTCTCATTTTAGAGAAAATGTTTTAGTGATTTTAGAAGATAAAACATTAGGCATTTTGCACGACCTCCAATCCAAGCCTTATACTTTTACTACTACTGCCAATAATGGAGCAGAAAATAGTCGTTTCCAACTTCACATCGTTCCCAATACCAATACTAACTTTGTTGAGTGGGCAGAAATCACCATTTTTCCGAATCCTGTCCAAGAGGAACTGAAAGTAAAAGTATTAAGCAAACAAGCCGAAAACTTACAAATAGTGATTTATGACGAATTGGGCAGGAAAGTAATGACAGGCGAAATAGAAAAGAAGCGCGATGTGATGGAGGACAATTTTGACGTGAGCCACTTAAAAAATGGTTTATACATCATAGAACTTTCGCAAGGCACTTATAAAATGACCCAAAAGATGTTGAAGCAGTAGATAGAAAAAAATAAAGCCCTGATTAAAACATTATCAGGGCTTTATTTTTGGGCTGCTTACACGAATACTTATATCTTCACACCAAACTTCTTTAGTTCTTCTCTTGCGACAACATATTTGTGTACTTCGTCAGGACCATCATAGATACGTGCTGCCCTTTCGTGCCTATACCAATAAGATAAAAGCGTATCATCTGTTACCCCTAATGCGCCATGCACCTGAATTGCTCTGTCAATGACCTGTTGTAATACATTAGCTACAAAAAACTTAATCGTAGAAATCTCCACTCTCATCGCAGCAGCCCCTTGCTTATCTATTCCATACGCTGTATGTAGCACCATGTAGCGAGCTGCATTGATGTTAGCTCTACTTTCTGCTATCCATTGCTGCACCATTTGCTTACTGGCTATAGGCATTCCCTCCGCCAATTCTCGCTGAGCCGCATAGCTACACATCATTTCAAAAACTCTTTCGCATATTCCTATCCACCTCATACAGTGATGGATACGTCCAGGTCCGAGTCTTTCTTGTGCAAGTTTGAATCCTTCGCCTTCTTTTCCTATGAGATGAGAAATAGGAACTTTGCAGTTCTCATAGCGTACCTCTGCATGACTATGATGTCCTGAGCCGGTTTCTCCCATAATAGATATATTTCTAACTAATTGGAAACCTGTATTATTGGTAGGTACTACTATCACGCTTGCCCTTAGGTAAGGATTCGGATTTTCTGCATCAGTCATCGCCATCACTACGGCAAAGTCTGCCCCGTCAGCACTGGAGGTGAACCACTTATGCCCATTAATTACATAATATCCTCCTTCTTTTGTAGCAGTGGTCGCCATGCGCGTAGGATTAGAACCTGCAAACTCTGGTTCTGTCATAGAAAAACAAGAGCGAATTTGTCCACTTTGCAAAGGCTTTAAATATTTATTCTTTAATTCCTCAGAAGCGTAAGCATGCAATAGTTCCATGTTACCAATATCTGGGGCTTGACAGTTGAACGCATAATGTCCCAAAGGAGAATAGCCCAAAACTTCGCTGACTTGTCCAAACTCTGTCAAGGATAAGCCCATACCCCCTTCATGCTCAGGTAGATGTGGTGCCCATAAACTTGCTTGCTTTACTTTTTGCCTTAAATGGAGTAGTTCTTCTTTTTCTAAATCAATAAAGGGTTTAGTTGCTAATAATTTTTCTAATGGAACAACCTCTTTGCGTATAAATTCTTGAATACGAGGCAGTAAGCTCTTTAGCCTATCTGTAAGAAAAAGTCCTGTCATTGAATTGGAAGGTTAAGATGATTTGAAAATTGCCTCTTAAAACTAAGCATTTTTTGACATTCATGTTCATATTCCTTCAACTTTCTATAAAAAAACATTATAAAGAGGTTTTGAAAACCAAAGCACATTGTTATAAATTTGCAACATGAAAAATTTTGTAGAAGAACTGAAATGGAGAGGCATGTTACATGACATGACCCCCGGTACAGAGGCACAACTAAACAAGGAAATGACGGCGGGTTACATTGGATTTGACCCTACGGCAAGTTCCCTGCACATTGGTAATTTGGCAACAATTATGCTATTGGTGCATCTCCAACGCACAGGACACAAGCCTTTTGCCTTAGTGGGAGGAGCAACAGGCATGATAGGCGACCCCTCTGGCAAATCAGAAGAACGCAAGTTTTTAGACGAGGAAGTGTTAAAACACAATCAAACTTGCATAAAAAAGCAGTTGGAAAAGTTTTTGGACTTTGATAGTGGGGCTAACTCGGCAGAAATGGTCAATAATTATGACTGGTTCAAAGAGATTGGCTTTTTACAGTTTTTAAGAGAGGTAGGCAAGCACCTGACTATCAACTATATGATTTCCAAAGACTCTGTACAAAAACGCTTAGAAACAGGTATTTCTTTTACTGAATTTTCCTATCAACTTTTGCAGGGATACGATTTTTATTGGCTTTACAAAAATAAAAATATCAAACTCCAGATGGGTGGCTCTGACCAGTGGGGAAATATCACTACGGGAACAGAACTTATCCGCAGGAAAGAAAGTGGAGAGGCTTTTGCACTAACTACACCGTTGCTTACCCGCTCCGACGGGCAGAAATTCGGAAAGTCAGAAGGAGGAAACGTATGGCTCGATGCCAACATGACCAGCCCATACAAATTTTATCAGTTTTGGCTCAATGTAGCTGATGACGACTTACCTAAACTGCTGCGAGTTTTTACTTTATGGGACAGAGAAACTATCGAAGCCTTTGATAAGGAAGCAGATAAAAACAAGGTAAAGAGGGAGTTAGCCAAAGACTTGACCACTCGCATACATTCAGAGAGTGATTACCAACAAGCCCTCAAAGCAAGTGAATTACTGTTTAAGGGTACATTAGCAGATTTTAATGCCACCGAAGAGCGCATCTTAAACGAAATTTTTGAGGGCGTACCTCAAATAGAAATTAGCCAAAGTGAGTACAAAAATACCAGCAGCATAGTAGATTTTCTTTCGGTAGTAACTCAAAATCAAATTTTTACCTCTAAGGGAGAAGCCAGACGCATGTTAAAAGAAGGAGGAGTAAGCATTAATAAAGAGAAAGTAAGCGAAGCAACAAGTATGCAGTTTGAGTTCTTGAAAGGTAAATACCTTTTAGTGCAAAAAGGCAAGAAGAACTACTTTTGGGTAAAAATAGGCTAAGAGGAAAATACATTATTGAGAAATAACCTTTCAAGCAAGTTATTTCTCAATACTTTATCTCAAAATCTTCATCGTCTGGGTATTGACAAACAGCACATCGCCCACTCCATCGTAGCCTTTGAAAACCTCTGAGCCACTGTGTTTGATAAGTTCGGTTCTTATCCCTACTATGGTCAAGTCGGCATATTTAGATTTTTGGTTGATGATTCGCTTAGTATCTCCGCTTTCTTTTTGAGAAAGAAACTCTACATTATTTGCAGAAACGGGCAGGCGACCTGCATAAATCAAATCCATCAGATTTTGCCTTTCCTCTGCCAACTCGTCTTCGGGATATATAGCAAAAATTTTGATACTTGCCTCTTTCCACTCAGGGTGTCCCAAGAGGATATAAGCTAATAAAATCATCAAATTGGCATTTTCATAATCATTGGTGGTGATCCAGACGTGAATCTCATTTTTAAAGCCAAAATGCCTTTCTGAACTCGCCAACACACATACATCAAAATCCGCCACTTTCACCAACTGAAAGTTATCTACAATATCTTCTGCTTCCTCGTAGTTATTTTTTGAAAACTCAAATAAAATTACGTTGTTTTCTTTTCCTGCTATCCCCGGAATCTGAATCACCTGCACAATCGCTGTGGTAAAAGAAGGACTTATCAGCGTGTCTATGAATACATTACTCTCTGTTTGCTCAGAAACATTTACCAATCTTTTAAATGCCTCTTTTGCCTCTATATTGGTTTCTTTGGAAAAATAGCCATGAATCAAGTGAATATAAGTACCAAATCCATAACGATAAGAAAACCAACGGAGTAAATCAAAAACAGCGGTACGTTCAAAAGAGGCAGAGGACAAGCAAACAATAGAAGGTCGCCAATGCTCTGCTTCTGGCTCTTTTTTTACTTTTTGTAAAAAAACTTGCAAGCGGCGGCTAATTTGAAAAGTAACTCCTTGGAAAATGACAGATAAGCCTTGCGTCTTGTGTTGGAAGGTACTTACGCCAAAATACACCAAGACCATAAAGGCTAAAAATAGCAGGGTATAATTGGCTTTGATATTGAATCCCAAAAAGATACAAACTACTGCCCCTATCAAAGAAATAAACCAGCGAGAACGAAACGAAGGACGGTAGGCAGGGTCTGCTCCAAAGTGTTCTAAAAAAGAAATTAAGCAAATAGAGCCACAAGTGAGCGTGAATAAAACAGAAACTACTTGGAGCAGCAAATCCAAGTTATTGATAACAACTAAAATAAGTACAAAAATGGCTGTAATGATAATAGCATTGAGCGTTTCAGGCAGATAATTTTGGTCGCGATGGACGCGAGCCAGCCATCTATTGAGCCTTACCGAAGGGAATACCCTATCCGCCGCCATGCCTTGCAAAGTTCGCCCTGCCATGAGCATAGAGCCAAGTGCAGATGAGATACAAACCGCCGCTAAAGCAATAGGAACGATGATGTTGGACTTTGCCAACTTATAAATCAAGAAACTATCAGAGGCAAGTTCAGTAGGCGAAGCGGCTAAGTGCAGTTTTACCATGACAATAATGTAAATAATCATCGCCGAGATGACAGAGGTAATGATGCCCAAGGGAATAGCACGCTTGGGATTGCGTAAGTTGCCCGAAAAGCCCAAACCCGCCGTAACACCACAAAAAGCAGGAAAGCAAAAAGCAAATACATCAAAAAATCGGAGATTATGCGGAATATGTTGATTCATTTCCAACAAAGACAAAGACTGGTGGTAGTTGTTTTTGCTCAGTAAAAAAAGCCCACCTGCTACCGTAAGCAATGGAACTACGACAAAAAGCGATTGGTACAAAATCGTATTTCCGCGATAATAAATCAGTATGCAAAGAAAAATAAAGGCAGGAATGCTCGCTACTCTATAATCCGTAACATAAATACTTAAATCTGAGGCAAGTAAATACTCAAAAAAAGGCTCTAAGGCACGAGAAAAAGAAACAATATAAATTGCTACTAAACCCGCCTGCGCCATGTAAAGCACGATACCAATAGATGCCCCAATGATAAGCCCAAAAGAGCGCGAAATGATGAAGTATTCGCCACCTCCTTCTACTTTTTGATTGGTAGCTATTTCTGAAAGGGCTAAGGCAGTAGGGATAGTAGCTAAGTGTCCCAATAAAATCATACCCAAACCTGACAGTAATCCCACATGAGCTACTACATAACCAAAACGCAAGAACATCACTGCTCCTACTAAGGTCGAGAGGGATAAGAAAAACACAGGAATAGTGCCGAGTCCTTTTTTCTTGTTTCTTTCGTAACCATTCGGCATATCTTTTAAATATTTGTTTATCAATAAATTACAATAAAAGTAATTTGACTGATGTAATAGAAAGGCACAAATATACAGTGTACTCAACGAAAAATGCAGAAATATAGAAAGGAAATTTACTTTTTCGCTTAGAAAGCCTTATATTTAGTTAATGTTAAGTCAGGTGGTGCTTTCAAATGTATGATAATTTTATGTGTTAAAAAAATCCGTTTTCATCGGTACAATCTGTGTCATCAGTGTTCCCAAATAGAACACCGATAATACGGATTGGGCTGATAAACACAGATTTTTATTCAAAAAACACTTTTCTCATCAAATTGATAACAGGTAGATAAAATACCATCATACGATTGGAGTCATTACCCATCATCTGTTGGAAATCTATAATTAAAAAAATCAATACTCCTCAAAAATGACTTCCGCTCCAAACATTACATTCATAATAATCATTTCATTTGTTTGAGGCTTAATAAATTTTGAAATAGGATACCATTTTGTAGTATTGAAGTTTTTATAAAAACTATTTTCTCTCTCAATTTTATTCGTCTGCCTTATATAAATGTTTTTCCGACATTCTTCTATACTGCCTTCTATCAGCTTATTGTTTTTATCTATATAGCCCATAATATCAATTCCAATAATAACTCCTTCTTTGGGGAAACGAATCTTGTACTTTTCTACGCTAATATTAATATCCGTACTGCTTTGTTTCATTATTACAATTATATTTTCCCTTAACAAATCTATCTGTGAGCTATTTTGATAATCAATGCCTGCATAAATTCGGACTCTTAGCTGAATTTGACTATTCTTATATTTTTTAGATTTTTTATCTCTCTCATGTTTTATTTTAAAGTAAAGATTTTTTATAAACCCTTCTTGCTTGATGCTATTTGGAATTAATAAAGCATAATTATCTCTACCACGCAAAAACCAATTTATATCTGGTTTTTCCCAGTAAGCTCCGAGTTTTTGGACGATATATCGTGTTTTTTTATTTGTAGATACCGTAATTTCTTTAAGTTGAAACATACTTTCTTTTAAAAAGACTGCGCCTATAAAATCACTTACTGCTATTTTGATACTTTCATAGCCAATATGAGAAACTAAAAGTGTATCCGAAATATCTACTTTAAGGCTAAAAAAACCTTGCACATTGGTAAATGTGCCAATATTAGGCTTGTTAGAAATGAAAACGCTTGCATAGGGTATCCTTTCCTTAGATTCATTTATAACATAACCAGATATAATCCTTTGCTGTGCAAATAGACTAAGGCAAAAAAATAAAATACTAATGTGATAGTTGTTTTTTTCATTTTGAAACAAGATAAAGACAATTACAAAAATTATTTCTATGACGATTGGCAATAAAATTAAGAAATTGAGAAAACTAAAAAATTTTACTCAAGAATATATGGCAGAGGCATTAAAAATAGCGCAGTATGGTAAAAGGAAACTCAGAGAAAGTTAATTGCAAAAGATAAATTATTTACAAATAATTGCTTAAATTTAAGTTCTGTTAGATATAACTTTCTTAAGTAACCTTTAAAATTTTTTACTCCTATGAAAACAGCGCAAAAAATATCATTTCTGCTCATTTTCTTACCTTTGATTTTTTCTTTGCAGGTTTTTGCCCAAAAAGATTTTCAAAAACGCCTCCAAACCAAACTCATCATGGCAAAAGATGGCGATGTGATTGAAATAGAAGAAGGTAACTTCCAACTCACGGCAAGCCTTTCTTTAGACGATAAGAAAAATATTACTATCAAAGGCAAGGGCATGGACAAAACTATCCTTTCTTTCAAAGGACAAACCGAAGGTGCGGAAGGTATCAAAGTTACTAATGCTCAAAATATTACCATAGAAGGGCTAACTGTTCAGGATTCCAAAGGTGATGGGATTAAAACTCAGAATGTCAATGGAATTACTTTTAGAGAGGTAAAAACAGAATGGACAGGCAAGCCCAATAAGAAAAACGGAGGCTATGGCTTGTACCCCGTCCAATGCACCAATGTGCTGATAGATAAGTGTGTAGCGATTGGAGCTTCTGATGCAGGGATTTACGTAGGGCAATCTAAGGACATCGTGGTAAAAAACTCTAAGGCATACCACAACGTAGCGGGCATAGAAATAGAAAACTCTATCAATGCTGATGTATTTGAAAATGAAGCATATCACAATACTGGAGGTTTATTGGTCTTTGATTTGCCCGATTTGATTCAGAAAAAAGGGGGAAATGTCAGGGTGTTCAGAAACAAAATCCATGATAATAACCTCCCCAACTTTGCACCCAAAGGAAACATCGTAGCCAAAGTTCCTGATGGCACAGGAATCTTGATTTTAGCGACTAATAATGTGGAAGTTTTTGAAAATGACATTATTAACAATAAATCTGTAGGTACGGGTATTATTAGCTATTTTATGACGGAAAATCCTATCAAAGATGAGGCTTATTATCCTTACCCTACGGGAATTTACATTCATGATAACGTTTATCAAAGAGCCAACGTCAGACCCACAGGGAAAGGAAGGTTCGGGCAAATGTTTCGTTTCAAGTTGAAGTTTGGTAAAGATGTGCCTCACATCTTTTATGATGGCATAGTCGACCCAAAAACTAAAAATGAAAATGGTGAAATTGCCTTAGAATCAAGGATTTGTATTAAAAATAATCAGAATCAGACTTTTGCAAACTTAGATGCAGCAAATAATTTTAAAAATATTTCCAAAGACATTACTCCATATAACTGTGAATTGAAACAGCTAAAAGCAAATAAATAATGAATTTTCCACCAAAACATAAAAACCATGAAAAAAAGTATTTTTTTGCTGTTCGTACTGATAAGTATAACAGCGTTTGCTCAGAAAAAAGCACTTCCTGTCGTAGAGGTTGATAAAATACCACAAAGTATAGAGGAGTTTTTTGAACTCAGGGACAAGATTGCAGATACCCCTCAGGGAGGGGCGGCGGTCTTTGTCGTAGCTTCTATTATATACGTACAAAATCAAGAATTGGGTAGGCAGTGCCTCATCATTGCCTCTGATAAGTCCTTACTTTCGCCCTCCTCCAAAGGGTATCAAGGTTTTGACTTTGGCAGTTCTACTAACTTTCTTATTAAGCAGTTAGATGATAAGAAACACGTGCCTCACAGCTATATTCAAGGAACTTCACCCGATAAAGGGTATATGCTCAACTCCCCACCTTACAAGATTGCCTGTGCTACGAATCCTTACAGTGGAAACGAGCAGGACGGTATGCTCAAAGTCTTTGTCCAATGCACTGGGGCAGATTCTGATAGACCCATTACCTTAGTAAAGAATGAGAAAGGGATATGGAAAGCCAAAGAATTTAGCTCGCTTATGGTTGGTGTGCGTCCTCCTAAGCAAAAAAGCAAGGGCGCGGCAGAAGGAGATTTTTAAAAAGCTAATTTTTAATCTGCTTAAAAATAGTTTTGTAAAGAAAACTATGCGATATTGCAAAGTAATTTAAGCTATATGTTATTAGTAAAATTACATTTATACGAATCTACTTTTATTACTTTGGCATATATAATTCTTTCATTTAAACATACACAATAAGCAATGAACTTTTCAGATTTGACGCGTTCGGAAGTAATGAAGCATTTGGAAGGGTATATTTCAGAGGCAATTCATCAGTTTCTCAAACCCATAGAAGAAAATTGGCAACCTGCTGACTTTTTACCCAATGCCAGCCAAGAAAACTTTTTTGAAGAAGTAAAAAGCCTCCAAGAAAGAGCTAATGACCTTTCCTACGATTTGATAGCTGTATTGATTGGCGATACTATCACAGAGGAGGCACTGCCTACTTATGAGTCTTGGCTATTTGCTGTAGAGGGCATCATGCAGGCAGACGAAGAGAGTGGTTGGAAAAAATGGGTACGCCACTGGACAGCGGAGGAAAATAGACATGGGGACGTATTGAATAAATATTTGTATTTGACAGGAAAGGTGGATATGAGAGAAATGGAAGTTTCTACTCAGTATTTGATTGCTGATGGTTTTGATATTCAGACGGGAAATGACCCTTATCGTAATTTCGTTTACACAAGTTTTCAAGAGTTAGCAACCAATATTTCGCACCGCAGAGTAGGAACGTTAGTAAGAAAACAAGGTGATGCGCTCCTGAGCAAGATTTGTGGAATCATTGCAGGGGACGAGGCAAGGCACGCCAAAGCCTATATGCACTTCATAGAGAAAATTTTTGAAGTCGACCCTAATGAAATGATGCTTGCCTTTGAGGACATGATGAAGAAGAAGATAGTCATGCCAGCACACTTCTTACGTGAGGTAGGTGTAGAAATCGGAAAAACTTTTGGGCATTTCACTGATGCCGCACAGCGTCTTGGCGTTTATACTGCTATTGATTATGCTGAGATTTTGAAAACTTTGATAAAAACTTGGAATATCGAAAACATTACAGGTTTGAAAGACTCAGGAGAAAAAGCCAGAGAGTACCTAATGAAACTGCCCGACCGCCTCAGCAGAATTGCCGAAAGAATTAAAGCCCCTGCTTTGGAGTACAAATTTAGGTGGATATTGGCATAGGTGCTAAGTTTGAGGTTATTAGCAAAATAAAAATTCCATTTTCATTGAGAAAATGGAATTTTTATTTGATTGTGTGCTGTGTTTCTTGGGCAATCTTGTCTTAACTAATATCCTATTTTAATAATAGCTATTCAGCATCACTGGCATAATCAGCATCATTAAGTCTTCAGAGGCATCAACGTCTGAAGGGTTCATAATTGCAGCACGATTGGGTTCAGAAAACTTAAATACGACATGTCTTGAAGAAACATTGCTTAGCCCCTCTATCAAAAATTTTGCATTGAAACCTATTTCCAAATCATCTCCTGTGTACTCGCAATGCAACTTTTCATTTGCCTCGTTAGAGAAGTCTATGTCCTCTGCAGAAATTTCCAAGCTATTTTCTGTAAGTTTAAGGCGTACTTGATTGGTAGATTTGTTGGCATAGATAGACATACGTCTGAGAGAACCTATAAACTCCAAGCGGTCTATTTCCAAAATATTAGTATTATTGAGAGGGATTACATTTTCGTAATCAGGGAATCTTTCGTCTATGAGCCTACAAATCATGCTCATATTTCCAAAGCTGAAGTAAGCATTAGACTTGTTAAATGAAAGCGTAAGAGGGGTATTGTCCATAGGAAGTGTATTCTTCAGCAATGCCAATGCTTTGCGAGGAATAATAATTGCCGTTTCTGAGCCAACAGAACTTACATCTGTACGAATATAGCGAATGAGTCGGTGGCTATCTGTAGAAACAAAAATCGCTTTCCCTTCTTTGATATTTACGTACACCCCGTTCATTGCAGGTTTCATCTCGTCAGTGCTGACAGCAAAAAGTGTATAAGCAATCGCCGTATTGACCAACTCAGAAGAAAGTTCGACAGATTGACCTTGTTTGAGTTCTGGCACTTTGGGGAAGTCAGTAGCATTTTCACCAGCCAGTTTGTAGTGTCCATTTTCGGAGATAATTTCTACTGAGTAGGTGTCATCATCAACTTTGAAGGTAACAGGCTGCTCGGGCAGGTTGCGCAATGTTTCAAGGAGCATTTTGGCAGGAATGGCTACTCCCCCGTCTTCATCTGCATCTACGCTTACTTCTGCGGTAACAGAGGTCTGCAAATCAGAAGCGGTAATGGTTAATCCGCCATCTTTGATTTCGAATAAAAAATTTTCTAAAATAGGAACAACGGGATTGCTAACAATTACCCCGTTCAAAGCACTCAACTGTTTGAGTAATGTAGAAGACGCTATAATGAATTTCATATATCTAATGAATTAAGGCTATTAATTTATGGTTTTTGTCTTGTTTTAGCTATTGACTGAAATAAAAAGTAGCTTCTTACATTAAAGCTAAATTACAAGTAAATTCAGGATAAGTTTGCAAAGTTAAAATATTGTTAGAAGTTACAATCAATTTTATTAAAAAAATAATTTTCTCCTATAAAGTTAAGTGTTTTTACTTATTCTTTCATCTTTTTTCTGCTGTCTGTATCTTTTCCTACTTGTCCTGCATTATGCCTTTGATAAAAAATTATTCACCCAAATTACATAAACAATGGACTATTTCAAAAAAAGTACTTGGAGCAGAGGCTGGGGCTTGCGCTTCAACCTTGGGCTGACCCTAAGCCTAACCCTGACTTTGGTGGCTTTTGAGTGGAAAAGCTATAACGACAATCAGATAGTTTCTTTGGGAACACTGACCAAAGATGACGAGCAAATCATAGACGTACCTCGTACTATACATACGCCCCTGCCGCCACCCAAATTAGTACAGCCAGAAATAGTCATTGTACCCGAGGAGGAGGCATTGGAAGATTTTGACAATATTGACTTCTCTACAGAAGCCAACAGCCATACCCTTATTTCCGCCCCTGTTTTCATCAAAAAAGTAGAAGAACCTACGGAAGAGGAAGAAACAGAAACAATCTTCTCTGGCTTGTTGGAAGTAAATGCAGAACCTGAAGGGGGTATGGAAGCCTTTTACAAATACATTAGTAGGAACATAAAGTATCCAGCCCAAGCCAAACGCATGGGAATAGAGGGGAGAGTATTTGTGCAGTTCGTAGTGGAAAAAGACGGTAGCCTTACTGATGTAAAAGCAGTTAGAGGCATAGGGGCAGGCTGCGATGAGGAGGCGGAGAGAGTAGTCAGAGATGCTAAAAAGTGGAAGCCCGGCAAGCAAAGAGGGCGACCTGTGCGTCAAAGAATGGTCATTCCTATCATTTTTACTTTACACTAAACTTTTCTATCAAAACAAAAAAAAGGGTTATTTGTAAAAATAACCCCTTTTATTTTGTTGGCTAAGTAGTTTGCTTAGTTAAAGATGTATCTTACACTAAACTGTGCCTGCCAAACGTCAAAAAAATTATGCAAAGAGTAAGTATTCTTTAGAAATGCTTAATTACTGACATACATTTTCCAAACAATACTGAGTACAATATGCATCGCTTTGTGAACAAGATTGCTGAGCATAATGTCTTCCCCATTCACAACTATAGTCACAATACCTATCCCAAGAACTATTCTATGAAGATCTCAATTCACACATAAAAACACAATGCTCATATTGTCCGTCTGCAAAATCATAACACTGCTCTGATTGTTAGCTACAACCTTCCATACAAGTTTCACACTGCTCATTTTCTACTTTTGCAGTACTTAATTTTTCCTGCTTTTCTCTATTTATTTTTAAAATTAAATCAATATACTGCTGTGATGATATGTTTTCTAAAAAAGGATATTTAGCTAACACTATTTTTAGTAATCTTTTAGATTCTTTAATATTTTCCAAACCTTCTTTAGCAAAATAATAATTTAAAGAAGGCGTAGTACCTGTTTTTTTGAATAAAACTAAATCTTGTTTGTATCTTATTAATTCGTCTTGTTCCAGATTTTTTACCCATTTATCTGCTTGTTTTCTCACCTTGCTTCTAAAAGTACAGTAAGTAATAAAATCAACGTCTGCCTTTAAAATTTCAATCTGATTTAAAGTTACTTCCTTTACTTCTATGTGTTCACTATTTTTCTGATATTCACAGCTAAAAATAGAAAGGATAGTAAAATTGTATAAAAAATAATAGAAGCTTTCATAAAAAGGTTAGTCTTGTTTAGTGAATTATTTAGATAAAATTAAAAAGAAAAACTATCAAGTCATTATTTTTATATGGTAGGCTTCTTGCGGAAGTGTTTTTTTTATCACCTCACACCTGCCCCCTCTCCTTCTGAGAGGGAAAATAAGTGATTTCGCAAGAACTCTAATAACTTGATAGTTTTTCTTTTATTTATAACATTTTAATTAATTAAATATGTAACGTATGCCAAACTGAGCCACATAGCGAGAACCTAAACCAACGCCATTTTGGAAAGATTCTGTCAATGGTGTACGCGTTGCTGCATTCAAGTAATTAAAGCGGAATTGTGGTGTAGCATCAGAAGTATAACCAACAAAAGTGAGAGGTGCACTTCTAATTGGGAACCTCTCAATACCCCAGTTTTTATTCAAAAAATTAGTGAAGTTAAATATATCAAAGCTTAACTGAATAGTATTACGCTTTCCTGCAACATTTACAAAAAAGTCCTGCTTGATACTTAAATCCATCTTTGTAACACCTGGAGTATACGCCCCATTTCGTTCTGCATACTGCCCTCTGCGGCTGCTCAGATATTTATCTTGGTTAATAAATCTATCTAAATCAGCCCATTGCTGGTCTGCTGTATATACTTGTCCTGTCCCACCAGCTGCTGCTCCTGTAATATCTAATAAGCGTATTTCACTTTGATTTCTTGGAACATAAATCAAATCATTTCCTCCTCCACCACTTCCGTCTCCATTCATATCGCCTGCATAAGTGTAAGAGAAATTACGTCCTGACGATGCTTCAAAGAATATTGATACAGTGGTAGCCATAGATTTCAAGTATTCTTTTCTGTAAGAAATAGAAGCAATGAATCTATGTGGTATTAGAGCATCTGCATTTGCTAAAACATTAGCATTGGGGTCGCCTGAAATAAAGCGGTCTCTCCAACTTGATTGAGCAATAGAACCACCATCGTTTACAGATTTAGCATCGGTATAACTATAGGCAATCATTGCAAATAAATCTTTGCCAAAATTTTTCTTTAACTGAACTGTTGTATTGAAGGAATACCCTAAGCGAGTATTAGCAAGTAAAATAGCATCAGATATATTGCTATGAATTCGGTTTGTAGCTACTAAATTTCCAGCTGTATTACGAGTAAAGAAAATGGGTCTATTATCTGCTCCATTTGCGTTCAGTGTAGAATTGGGAAGGTTTACATTTTGGAAGTAAACAGCATTAATGTCCTTAGTGTACATAATGTCCAACGTTCCCACTATTCCCCAAGGTAATTGTTGGTCAATACCAATATTTGTTCTCCAGACTTGTGGGAATTTAAAATTCTCCTGTGTATAAGCAATATTGTAGTTAGGGCTTGCCGCTCCAGATGGTCTATAGGCATTTACATCGGGATTAAATCTATACTGAGCCAACTGTGCTGGATTCGTAACGAAGATAGAACCAAACAAATTCCCTGTATTACTGATTTGATTAGAAATCCAAACATAAGGCACTCTACCTGTAAATATACCAGTACCACCTCTAACTTGGGTTTGTTGATTCCCAAATACATCCCAATTAAAACCTACTCTTGGAGACCATAATGCTGTTGTTTTTTGTACTTTAGAAACATCTATTTTGATTCCATCACGAAAAGTCCTATTATTTAGGTCTGGGTTTTGATTCAAATTTTCTGGAAGAATAATAGGAATATCTGCTCTTAAGCCAAAGGTTACATTAAACTTGTCACTTACAGTATATTGGTCTTGGGCAAAGAATCCTAATTGTAAAGCACTAAATTTAGCAAAAGGGAATTCTACGCCGGGAACAGCAGAGTAGCGAATTTCATACTGCGTTGGGTTTGCACCAGCAACCCCATTCACATTATCATAAAAAGACTGAAGACTTGCGAACTGATAGCGTCCAAAAAAAGCAGGAGCAAAACCATTGGTAAATTTGTAAAACTCATTATAAGTTCCTAAAGTAATTGTGTGTTTACCTTTATAGATACTTAAGTTATCTGATATTTGATAGACATCAGTATTCAATAGGTTGTTAGCTGAGAATGGCTCATAACCAAAAGAAGTAAATGCCTGACCGCTACCATTTCCAATATCGACCAACGGAAAAACGCCGCCTGGGCTTTCTCTGAAATCTCTAAAGGCAGAATAACCAGCAATAAAGGTATTAGAAACGTTGTTACTGAATCTACTGTTAAGCTCTGCAATAAAAGAATTCAGGTTATTATTGATAATGTAGTATGATGCAAAAAAAGGCATATTAGTATTACTTGGATTTCTACCATTTGGCAAAGCACCACTATTACTTGGATTAATATCTGCAAAAGATTTTAGGTAATTATACTTCAAACTAAACTTATGCTTATCACTAATATTCCAATCAAGTCTTACAAGAACTTTATCACTATTTGTTCTCAAATTAAAGTTCTCATAAGGACCTGTATTATAGTTATATCTTTCTCTCAAGAAAGCACTTAGTGCATCTAAGTCTGCTGCTGAGGCTTGTGATACATTTGTACCAGACAAACCGGGACGAGAAGCGATAAAGTTCGTAGCAGGTCTGCTGTTTCTCTCCTGTTCTCCATTAATAAAGAAGAATAACTTATTTTTAATAATAGGACCGCCTAACCTAAAACCTGTTTGACGAACAGATAAATCTTGATTAGTAACTGTAACATCACCAACTTTCGTTCCCAAAAAGTTCTCATTGCGAGAATAGTTAAATATAGACCCGCTAAACTCGTTTGTTCCACTACGTGTAACAGCATTAACCCCACCACCTGTAAAAGCACCTTGTCGCACATCATAAGGGGCAATATTTACTTGAATTTCCTCTATTGCATCCAAACTAATGGGCTGCGCACTTGTTTGACCACCCACTGTGCCTGATAAGCCAAAAGCATTATTAAATAATGCACCATCAATAGTAATATTATTAAAACGGCTGTTTCTACCTGCAAAACCACCACTTGCTGCTTGAGGTGTCAGACGTGTAAAGTCAGCAAAGCTACGACTAATAGTAGGTAGTCTATTAATTTGCTCGTTAGCTATATTAGTTGCAGCCCCTGTACGGTCTGCGCCAAAAACACTACTCCTCTCTGCTGTAATAATTACCTCTGATAATTCCTTGCCATCTTCCAGCATAACGAAGGAAATCTCTGACGCAACTCCCAAAGCAAGATAAATATTCTCTTTAGACTGCTCCTTATATCCTACAAAACTCACCGTTACCTTGTAAGGACCGCCTGTACGCATACCCGGAATATTATAGCGACCATCTAACTGTGTAGAAGTTCCGTAACGTGTCCCAGAAGGTAGGTGAATTGCCACTACGTTGGCTCCAGGCAGACCTTCGCCTTTATCATCTTTGATAGAACCTGTCATAGAGGATGTAGTAACCCCCTGCGCATACGTATTTTGCTGAACTGCTACAGCCAACAAAATACTAATAAAAACGAGTATAAGTTTCTTCATGATTAAATCGTGTTTTTTTATAATCGGTGCGAAATTAATGTTTCAACATAAAACTTTCCTATTGAAATAGATTAATTAATTGCTAAGAAAATTAACAATTTCGTAATATTGAAAATCCGATAAAACGATACTAAGCCAAGTTGAATAAGAAAAGATAAAAAGTATATATTGGGGTATCAATAACTTGACATTGACTAAGGAATTGGTTTGTTAGGCAAACCAATGAGTGCATCTATTGAAAAACAAAACTATTAACTTTTTTTGACAAAATTTTAAAAAATAAAGTGGATTTCTACATTTTCACCATCAAAAAATGATTTACTAAATTTGCTAACTTTGCTAAAGTCTAACTAATGATAAACCTATGGACATTACGACTCAACTTTATACTTCTTATATTCAATCACTTACCAAAGACTTGCTTTTTATCAGCGAATCTGAATATCCTTGGCAAACTTTGTACTTGGGCGAAGATAAAGCACAAGCTTTGAATCGCCTTCCTTTTGATGTATCCCAAGCACGTCCCATAGAGGTAGAGCATTTACTTAGAAATCATACCAAAGATGAGAGTTGGTACAGTACAGAGGAGTTAGCTACTGCCGAGAAATATCGTCAGTTTCTTTCTCTACTCAAAGAAGAAGTAAAAAATGTAAGTGCTTACAAGTTTGGGGAGATAGAAGTACATATCTACATTATCGCCCAGCTTCCTAATGGAGAATGGATTGCAATGAAAACTATTTCCGTTGAAACCTAATTTTTGCTACCTCATTATTACCTTATGGGTAAGCTAAAATCAGTTTTTCCTTCGGTTTTATAAATCATATTCAAAATATCTTTGCCTCCTTTGCTGGGTTTAGAAGTAGAAAAAATGTCCTGAAATCCATTGGACAGCTTCAGAAAATAGGCTATGTTTTCTCCAGACCAACTTGCCGCAGGGATAGCTAACAAATCCGCCAATTTTTCTCCTAAAACAAAGCGAGCATAACTACTTACGAAACCTTTTACCCGCGCTAAGGGATTGGCAGCCTCTTGCATGGATTTTTCCAAAAAAGCAAACAAGGCATGGCAGAGAGCTATTCCCTCGTCTGATTTTTTGAACTGTCGTTGCTGTATAAGTAAGTCAAGTTTTTGTGCTTCCAATTCATTATCAGGTAGTAATTCCTTGTCCACGCCTAATAAAAAACTAATGACTTTCCACAGATGCAAATAGGCATCTGCTTCTTTTTTACTGACGCTTACCCCGATTTTTCTCAAGCCCTGCAAAACTATGAAGCTAAAAGAAAGATGTGTCATGGCTAAGTCTTCTTGATTCACAGGCTCACCCAACTGCAAAGTATCCCAACGATTGGATTTATTGATATAATAGCGGATAGTAGCGTGCATAAGACGCACTTTTTGGATACAGATAAAACCCGCTCCATTTTTTTCAAAGGCATTGTCCGAAGTTACATGAAAAACAAATTGGGCAGTTTCGTAAAGCCTTTTTTGAGTTTGATTAGCAATGCGTTGAGAGTAACTCAGTACTTTTGAGCCGCTTGCGTTGGCATAGCAATAAGGTAAAGAAAGAAAACTTAGCAAGAGGATAATGTTATCTGCATTGCGATTGAAAAACTCACTCCCCACTTGCATTTTCTTTGTATCAGCCCAATCAGGCAGTATCATGGTTTCTTTGAAATAAGTCTGAACGTACTTTGGGAACTTGGAAAAATCAAGTGCCTGATTGGTATGGATACATTTGATTTGCTCGTTAAACGAATGAAAATAATTTTCTTGAAAAAGTTGCTGAGTCACTTTATCAGCCAAAGCGTCTGTTTGATAGCGGCACTGTTCAAGATATTCTGCGAAGTTTTGCATAGATATTCTTAACTTTCTATGCTTAATAAAGCATCTGTAAGAGTAAATTGTTAGCTTGCTGGTAAAATTCTTTTATAACGCTTACTTTTTTGCTTTCTTGTAAATTGGTACGGTGCTACAAGGTTCTCCGTACATGATAGAGCTTGCCAAAGGTCGCAGTAAGCGAGTGATTTCTACATAAGCAGCCACGGGAACGGGATATTTGCTACAGCCCTTGATGACTACCTTCGCCTCCTGAAACTTACTAAGGTCTATCTTGGACAGAGCCTCTCTAAAAAGGTGATTTTCTAAATCTTCTAACGTTCCGAAAATCACTTTTTTAGCATAAGGGGCTAATTGGGAGGCAATGAGCATATATGCCCACACAGGTACTATGGCATCAGCAGAGCAGGTAATTGCTACGTGCTTCCCCTCATACATGCTCCAATCATGTGTTTTAACAAAATCTCGCAAGTCTTTTTCTCTCAAAATCAACTCCTGAAAAAGATTTTGTTTGAGGTCATAGACTACCCTC
This sequence comes from Thermoflexibacter ruber, assembly GCF_900113045.1. Classification (GTDB taxonomy): domain Bacteria; phylum Bacteroidota; class Bacteroidia; order Cytophagales; family Thermoflexibacteraceae; genus Thermoflexibacter; species Thermoflexibacter ruber. The sequence continues at coordinate 42,501 of NZ_FONY01000016.1, read as the reverse complement.
TCACTGTGGTCGTAGTAGTCTTCTAAGTCCAATGTTATCAGAGAGCTATTAGCTACTTTATTGATGATTTTATCTTCGTCTAAAACAGTCATCTCTATAAGTCTATTTTTTCAGTTTATTTTGTAAATATAAACCTATTTGTATGATGAAAGTTCAAAATGCAGTATGCCCATCAAAAATTGGTATCTGCCTTTTCTAAATTCAACTTTTGTATCCAAATATTTCGGTACAGTACATTATGCCCCTCTGCTTGCAGTTTTAAGCCCTCTTCGGTATCTGTAATGCCTTTGCCCTTATCGTTCCCTCCATCTACTCCTGAGTTGGGACCTCCCCATACTTGATTAATGATTTGATTAGTATGTACTTTGATACCATTAAAATAAACTGTAACCATGGCTTTTTCTACCAACTTTCCGTCTTTGAAACGAGCCGCCCTAAATACTATGTCATACGCATTCCATTTTCCTACTCCTTTGTAAGCATAGTACGGTGAGGGGGTTTCATTGATGACGGTAGCCATACCGTGAGTAGTACTATCTCCATCAAGTATCTGTATTTCATAGCGATTTTGTAAATATACACCACTGTTTCCTCCTTTTTCTTTGATAAGGAACTCTACGTGCAAGCGAAAATCTCTAAATTTCTTTTTAGTTACGATGTCTGCCGCACCATAAAGTCCTCCTGCGGCGGCGGGGTCATTGCTATTCATCACAGTACCCTCGTCCACAGGGTCTTTTTCTATCTGCCACTTGATAGGTAAGGTAGCCTTCAATCTTGGGCCTTTCCAATATGTCCATTTTTTGTCTAACATCTTGCGAGAGCCATCAAAGAAAATTTCTGCTCCCTTAGGGGCTTTCACTCCCACTCCTACTCCCTGAGCTTGAACATATTGGCTGGTGGTGATTAGTACAAAATAGAAACCAATCCCTAATAAAAGCATATTAGTAATGATTTTTTTCATTTCCATTATATTTTACTATTTTAATATGAATAAATTTTACCTCATTTATAATCAATAAATTAAACAAATAATTTTTTTTTAGAAAATTGCGATTACGACAACAAAATAACTCTACCCTTTGAGCATTAACTTCCAAAAAACTGATTAATCAACTGCATAAATTTAGATTCAGCTTCTTGTAGCTTGCGTTCGCGGTCTTGGTCTTTATAGTCCAATTTTTTCAAGTAATTTTCTACCTCTCGCTGTGCCAACAGCATACTCATATCATTGAGAATCTGCCTTCTATGGTCTATAACAGGGGTAATAATTTCTTTAGAAATCTCATAAAGGGCTACCTCTGTTACGGCTACTACGGTAGCTGTACGCCTCTGTCCTGTGAGTAAAGCCATTTCTCCAAAAATATCCCCGTTTTTTAGTTCCGCTACTTTGAGTTTTGAACCGTCCTCTTGGTCTATCAGGACTTCTAAGACTCCCTCAGCTACATAAAATAAAGACGAACCCTCATCTCCTTGCTTCACAATTACCTCCAATGCCCCATAGACTTTTTTCTTGGCAATAGCAATCATCGCCGTCAGTTCTCTTTCATTCAAGGCAGTAAAAATACCTTTGTTCTTCAGAATAGTAACATGCTTAGTAATCTCTTCATCTGACTTATCCTCAGGCACTTGTAAGTGAGGGAGTATTTGTGTAGAAGGGTCTAAGTCCCAGTCTATGCCCTCGCGATAAAAAGCATACCAAGCAATAGAAAGCACCTCATTGCTTACTTTGAGGTCTTGCCACTCGTTAGTATAGACTTGAAGGGTGTACCTAATACCATCTTTTTCATACTTGCTTACGAAAACCTGTGGTTTAGGGTCTTTCAGTACTAAGAAAGATTGGCTTGCAGATTTCAGAAGCAAGTCTTTGACCCTTTGAGGAGAGTGTTCGTAAGATTGCAATATTGTTATTTCCAACATTTTGTGTGGCTGAGTACGAGAATGATTGGCAATAGTAGCATTAGCAAATACATTGTTAGGGATAATCAAAATGGCATTTTGCAGAGTTTGCAAGGTAACAGCTCGCCAGTCCATGTCAATAATCTGTCCGGTTTGGTGATTAATCGTAATCCAGTCTCCTTTTTTCAAACTTTCATTCAGACTTAGAGAAATACCTAAGAAAATAGTCGCCAAAGCATCTCTGGCAGCAATGCCTAATATAAATGCCAGCACACTCGAGGCGGCAATTAGCCCATTGGCAGGTTGCCCGAAGATAAAGTGCATAATAAGAATGAGGGCTATCGCATATACTATGGCATCAAATATATTCCTAAATAGCTGAGGAACAATACTTTGCTGTTGCCTTGCAAAAATGCCTTCCCAAAGTACCGAGTGTGCCAACTGACTAAAAAAATAAGCAATAGAAAGCCACCAAGCAACCCCTACGCCATACTGGGCATATTCTTTATGCTTGTCTGTAAATTTGTCTGTAATGCCAAAAATGTAGTTTTCGCTCAGGTACAAAAGAGAAAAAGCCAAGACAGCCAGCAAACTGCTAATCATTTTCTTTTTACGTGGCTTCAAGGGCAAGAAAGTACCAATTTTAAAAATTATCCAAATAAAAAATATATCAATGAGATAGCTAAGGGCTATCATCAAGTAATCATCATAATCAAAGTCGTTCATAGATAGAGCTTTTAAGACGAATTTTTATTTAAAAATGAGGAAAAGAGGGGGAGCGTTGCCTAACTCAAAAGTAAATTTGGCAAATATTTTTTAAAATCGCAAAAAATGTAAAATTCTATATGATTTTGTATTACATACCAATCAAAATAGCGATTACCTCTCTCTCAGCACATCTTTGCCCAGTTTACTTTTTTATTCCAAACGTAAACACATCTTGCCGCGAAGCATAAACGCTTATCACAACCTAAATTAAATCCATTAGCTTTTACCTACCTATTGAAGTTTTTTTATCAAAAAACTCATGTTATTCAGAAAAACGTTGTGAGAAAATTGTGATTTTACGCTCTCAAGTGCGTTAGAAGCAAGCACATCTCTCAGCTTATTACTTTTAATTAGTTTAATTAATTGGAGGGCAAGCGAGTCTGGACTTTTGGCATCAAAAAATAGCCCATTTTGATATTCTTTGATTAGGTCTTTGGTTCCCCCTGAGTATGCCCCTACGACAGGTAGCCCGGTAGCCATTGCCTCTATGGTCACCATGCCAAAAGTTTCTTGCCAAGAAGCCATGACAAACACATCTAAGCAGGCATAAGCCAAACTTGTATCCTCTACAAAGGGTTTGAAAAACACCAAATCTTCCAAGCCCAATTCATGGACTAAACTCTGCAAGTAAGGCAAATAAGTTCCTTCCTCTCCCTTAGTTTCTTCTCCAAAAAATGCTACATAAAAGGAAATACCTTTTTGTTTGATAATATGCAAGGCTTTGATAAGAAAATCCTGACCTTTTTGGCGGTCTATGCGTCCTACAATACCTACTATCAAGCCCTCCTCTGGCAGACGAAACATTTTTCTTGCTTCTGCTTTCGTGTATTTTTTATGGATAAACCTCTCTGTTTCTATGCAAAGAGGTATCAGTTCTATTTTTTCATTGGGTAATTGCGTATATCTTAGCACATTCTCAACTACGGTAGGTAAAGGCACAATCCAAGAGTCCAATTTTTGATACATGAAGTTGTGTAGCCAATCTTTCTTCTTTATCCCTATCATCATCTGTTGGAAGTATATTAGCCTCAATCCATGTTCTTTTCCTACCCACAGTTTAACCATTACCCCTGTAGCTATTTCATTTGACTGAGATAGAAATAAATATCTAATTTTGAGTGATTTAAGTGTTTTAACTATTCGGTAAGCAGCACTAAAATCGATAAACTTGATTTTTTGTTTGAAAGGATAAACAGCAATTCCTGCTTGTTGGGCTTGATGAGCTATCTTACTATAAGGTGGACAAAAAAGAATGACTTGTTTTCCTTCTGATTGAATCCATTTGAGCATCTTTAAGATGTTCATCTCCAACCCTCCCCATGAGTTAGAGTTACATAGAAACGCAAGGTTTGACATTTTTAGATAAATTTAGAGATAATTAGATTTAGCCTTGCTTAGACGTAATAAAAAGAGGAAGGGTTTAGAATCTGTTTGGAAATTTTTATAAATTTTAGCATTAGTCTAATCATAGAAATAAGGATAGATGCTTCTGCTGAAATTGTAGTAATTTCATAGTCTTTAGCTAACCTCCCTGTTCCTTCCCACCGAGCCAAAGTTCTTTTAACTATCCATTGCTTAGGCAAAACTTCAAAATCTACTTGCTTTTATTTTTTATTATACTCAAAATAAAATGGTTTTTCAATCCCTTTCTCTTGCAGAGAAAGGGACTTTGGTTTTCTGACACTTTTTGTGGAGTTAGCCAATGAACAATACTACATCTAACTTTAAGCACGTATGGCTATCATCTTAGTAGAAAAGAGTAAGCCCAACCCACCTACAGCAAATATTTGTGCGCTGTCAGTTCCTCAGAACTGACAAGAACGGAACAGCATCACTAAAATACATCTCTATAATGCAATAACATAGACTTCACAAAAGCAAGGCTGTTCCGTGAGATAAGTAGGTGATGGTGCTGTTGTTTGTGTCCTACAAATAACCCCGCAATATTTTCCAAAGTATTGGCTATCTATCGCTGTTTGCGTATTTCTAACAACTCAACATCAAAAATAAGGATAGAATTGGGTGGAATAGTTTTAATGCTGCTGGTAGAACTTCCACAAGGAGAACCGCAGCTACCATATCCTAAAGTAGAAGGGATAAAAAGAACACCACGCTCTCCTACACTCATGTTAGCTACGCCAATGTCCCAGCCTTTTATTACTTGGTTAGTTCCTATTCTAAATCGGAAAGGTTCTCCTTTGAATCTACTGCTATCAAAAACATAGCTGTAGATAATATTTCCTGTGTAGTGTACAAAAACAGTATCTCCGTTGGAGGGTTTACTGCCTAACCCTTGTTGTAGTCTTTGATAATAAACCCCAGAGGAGAATTTTTCTGCATTGATTCCCTTATCAGCCAGATATTCCCTGATAATCATGTCTTCTCTATTAGCTAAGGCTTCCGCATCTAAAGCACTCTTTGTTTTGCAAGAACCCAACAAAGCAAGGCAGGTAATCAAACTAATAGCTATCAGGCTAATAAATTTCATAATATAAAATATTTATAATGATTATCTTTTTATTCCACATTTGTAACTTCTATTTCAAATACTAAAGGGTCAAACGGTCTGATAAGTTCTCCCCTCCCTCTGTCTTGGTAAGCCAAATGAGAAGGTATGACCAATATTCCTTTTTCTCCTTTTTTCATAAGGCGAATCCCTATATCTAAACCTTGAATGACCGCTCCTGTACCTATTGCAAAAGAAATATTACCACTATCAAAAGTTTTTCCATTTAGTAGCAAACCTTTATAAGATATACTTACTCTATTGCCCGTTCTGATACGAGTACCCTCTGCAACTGACAGTAGATTGCTGTAAAAAACACCGATAGTATCTTTGGTAAGGGTAAGATTTTTTTGCGTAAAGTAATTACTTATCTGTTGGGCTTCCCAAACTTTTTGCTGTTCATCATCTCTAAGACTATTGAGTTTAACTTCTGCAATCAAAATGGCATTAGCAGGTACATTTACCCCGTTAATAGTACCAGAACCTTGCCCAAATGCTCTATCAGAAGGAATAAAAAAGCGTCCACTTCCTCCTTCATTAAGGAGCGAAGTTGCTTCTAAAAGTCCATTAATAGAAATACCATTTTTAAAACGAAATGTAAAGTCTTTTTCTGTAATAATCTTTACTCCATCTAATAAAAATATATCCGTATCTATGTTAGCAATCTCCTCAAGCGAATTTGGCTTTTTTCCTGTTCCTTGTTGTGTAATTACATAATATAGTCCAGTAGGCGAACGAGTAGCATTAATGTTGTTCTGATTGAGATATGCCAGAATTTTCTGCTCGTCTTCCTGCTGTTGGTTTAAAAAAGAATTTTCTGATTTCAAACAAGCACTTAAAGAAACAAGTACAAATAAATAAACAAAGTATAAACCGTTTTTTTTCATATCTTTTAAAACTTTTTGCCCAATACGTAAACAAATATGAATAGGTTGCTTTGTAGCAAACTTTTATAAGGCATGTATAGCCTTATAAAAGTTGAGTGCTAAGAGGTTTATTGATTTGCGTCTTTAATCTCTACTAATTCGATGTCAAACCTAAGTACAGAGAAGGGAGGAATAGACCCGCCTGCTCCTTGCGCTCCATATGCTAAGTGAGAAGGAAGAATCAGGGTAGCCTTCCCTCCTTTGGCAAGTAAGCCAACGCCTTCATCAAATCCTTTAATCATAGCCCCTGTATTGAAAGCGAAAGATAGAGGGTCTTTCCCCTCAGATGAATCGAATACCTGCCCACTAAGTAAAGAACCTTTGTAATGTACGCTTACCTGCTCGCCATTCTTAGGCTTATTGCCATTACCTGTAGCGGTAATGACGTAGTACAATCCCGAGGCGGTTTTAGTAGCTTTGAGGTTGTTTTTCTTCACATAATCTTTGATGATTTGGTCGTCTATGCTTTTCTGTGCCTCTGCTTTCTTTTCCATTTCTTTTTGTTTCTTTTCGTTCTCTTTTTGAGCATCGGCTTGGTATTCATCTCTTGACTGTATTTTGACGATTTTAGCGGTCAATTTTACCCTGCTTTTTGCATCAACAAAAGGAGGCAACTGTCCTTGGAACAGAACATCAGCACTTATATCAAATGCAATACTATCGTTAGGGGAAACGATAGCGAGTGTTTTATTAATAGAGTCAATAGCAGAAGTGTTGTATTGGGTAGCGAAAGGCACCCCTTCCGTGTAGGTGCTTCTGATGAGCGTATCTCTGCCATTGCTCTTGGCATACATCAGGAGGTGCATAGAAACAATGTCTCCATTTTGAGGTTTTCTACCATTATTTTTAATAAAATGTGTATAGCTAAAATTGTCATCTCTTTGCATTTCCTCCATTTTTTTCTGCTGCTCTTTTACATATTCGTCATTTGAGAGTATTTTTAATATTTTAGCTACTATGCGAGCCTCGCTCCCTGCATTGACAAAAAATGGTCTTTGTCCTCTGAATAAAGAATCGGCATTCATGTAAAAAGTAATACTATCTCCCTCGGATACCATCCTCATTCCTTTGACAATAGGGTCAAGGGAGGCTGTATCATAGGTCAGATTAATTGGCATGGAGGTATATGTATTTCTTAGCAAGGTGTCTTTTTCTTTGCCTGTTTGGTCGAGTGTCTTAGCAAAAAGTTTAAAATTAAGGCTAATATTATCACCTTGTTTGGGTGTTTTCCCGCCATTTTTCAAATGATACTCATACTCTAAGCCAAAGTTAGTTTTTTGCCTACCTTGGTTGCAGCTAACTACCAAACCTATGATAAGTAGCATGAATGATGAAAAAAGTAACGATTTACTGAACTTCGTAAAACAATTAAAGTATTGATTTGATTTCATGAGTTTTATTCTATGTATGATGAATGATTAATAACCAATTTGAAAATTTATTTTTAAACACTGATTAACTGCTCTTTATAATTTGGTAAGATGCTAACAAACTGCTGGACTACCTCTTCTAACTTAGCGTTATTTACGCGACCTCCTGCTGCATTTTTATGTCCTCCGCCGCTAAAATGGATACGAGCCAAATCATTCACGGAAAAGTCACCAATAGACCTGAAGGAAAGTTTGATTTTGTCTATGTCCTCAATGAGAATGGCGGCAAAGATGATTCCTTCCAAAGAAAGAGCATAATTTACCAAACCTTCTGTATCGCCTGTCTGGTAATAATGATTTCGCAAATCAGCAGAACTAAGTGCAAAATAAGCGGTGCGATATTCTCTCAGGATAGTAAGTCGCTCTTTGAGAGCAAAACCTATCAGACGAAGGCGGTTTTCTGAATTGGTATCATAGATATAGTGATGAATTTTAGAATGATTAATCCCAATATCTATAAGTTTGGCTACTATACGATGTATTTTGCTACTTGTGCTTGGGTATTTGAAAGAGCCTGTATCTGTTAAAATACCTGCGTAGATACATTCTGCGATAGGAATATCTATCAAAGCCTCATCTCCCATAAGCAAAATAAAATCATAGACCAACTCTGCGGTAGCGGCAGCCTCAGGTTTCCATAGCTCAAACTGGGCAAATGCTTTTCTATCTATGTGATGGTCTATCATTACCTTGATAGCAGAAGCCTGAGATACCCAAGTATCCAAGGGGGCTATTCTTGCCAAATCTGAATAATCTAAACAAAATATTACATCTGCTTGTAAAATAATCTGTTTGCATATAGTTTCCTTGTATGATTCACACATTAGCACGCTCTCATTCTCAGGCATCCAAGCTAAAAACTGAGGATAATCTGTGGGTGAGATAACTTGCACTTCGTGTTGAAGTTTATTCAAATACCCTTTCAGAGCCAAGCAAGATCCCAAAGCATCTGCATCAGGCTTTTGGTGAGGAATAATGACCACTTTCTTAGGAGAGGACAATATTCGCTTGAGTTCCTCTATGTTTTGCATTGCATATTTAATCCTAAAATTCTTACAAAATTATAAAATTATTAGATAAGTCAGTTTAAACCTCCAAAGAAGGAAAGGTCTTAGCAATATTTAACATAATATTTTTTAGGTATTTGCAACATTAGCAGGGAAATTGCGTCTTTGCTTTTGTAAAAGTACATTTCTTATTCCTATGATTATCACTGAAATTTTATTTATATCCTTTTTAATCTTTGTGCTTACAAGGATTAACTCTAAGACCCAACCTAAAGATTAAAGATTATTTCAGGTGAGGTAATATCGAATTGCCAATCTACTTAGAGGGAACTTAAATAGTTAATTGCCTTTATCATTGTTTCTGTGTCTATGCTGTGAACTTCTAAGCCCTTACCTAAACGTTCCAAAAGCATAATAGTAAGTTCCCCTCCTAAGTGTTCCCTGAACTCTTGAAGTCCTTTGATGATAAGGTGTTCCCCATGCACTACCAAATCCAGTGCGGGGTGATAAACCTCAAATCCTAAATCTTTGAGCAGATGAATCACTTGCTTCCACTCTGCTTCTGTAAGCAACCCTTTTAAAAAGGAATAAGTAGTATCTAAGGCTATGCCTATAGCTACTGCTTCTCCATGCTTGATTTGGTGATGGGTCAGTTGTTCTAACTTATGAGCTGACCAATGCCCAAAATCTAAGGGACGCGAAGAGCCCATCTCAAAGGGGTCGCCGCCTGCGATATGCTGAATGTGCATTTCTGCACAACGATAGATAAGTTTTCTCATCGCTTCCATATTGCGATGGTTGAGCAAAGGCACATCAGCCACAATCTGGTCAAAAAAGGTTTTATCTTTGATAAGTGCTACTTTGATAGCCTCAGAAATGCCTGCACGCCAGTCCCTTATATGCAAAGTAGTCAAGAACGAGGCATCATTGATGACTGCCTGAGGGGGTTTGAAAGTTCCTGTGAAGTTCTTTTTCCCAAAGGTATTAATGCCATTTTTTACCCCTACGCCAGAGTCGTTCTGCGACAGTACTGTGGTAGGAATCCTAATGTGCTTAACGCCCCTGTGAGCAATCGCTGCCGCAAAACCTACCATGTCTAAGACTGCTCCACCGCCAATAGCTACTATGTAAGAGTGCCGACAAATACCATAGTCATTGACCGCTTGCAGAATCTTTTTGACCTCTATGTCGCTATTTTTCACTGCTTCCCCGCCTTGTACTATCCATATTTCCCCTCTCAAGTCTAATACTGCATGGTATTGGTGGCAGTACTGCTCGATTTGAGTTGGTAGATAGGGGTGTGCTTGGGCTACTCCATCGTCTATGATAAAGAAAAGTTTTCTTTTGCCCTGACTTCCATCCTCTGCTATGACTTGTTTAAAAAGCTCATTGTCAATAGAAAAGACATTTTCAGTAAAATAAGTTTTGTATTCAAATTTGACGGTGAAAGACTGTAATATAACTGACATAACTAAGGTATATTGCTAATGATGTTATTTGAGAACTCAAAGTTATGCAAAAAAGTTGGATTGAGTGGAAAATAAAAATACCTATTAGGCATAGATGTACCCAATAGGTATCAAAGTGAATTTACAAGTAGATTTTTAAAGAATAATACTTAGTGTGTAATCACAGGCTCTAATTCTGCTGCTTGCTTGATGAAACCTTCTACCATGCTAAGCGAGGGAATTTGGTTTACTAAGTTTTTTTCGTTGTTTACCTCTATCATCTTAGCGTGCAAGTTTTCTGCTTTTCGGTGCTTTAATTCTTTGACTGTATCTACGCCTGCGGCGTGGAGCAGCTCAGCATATTGCGAACTTACTCCTTTGATTCTAAACAAATCAGCCATATTCACCCAGCTTAAAATCCTGCTTTCATCTATGCCTGTGTCCTCAGCTAATTTTTCTCTACCTTTTTTAGAAGCCCCTGTTTCAAGCAATTTTTCTACAGTTTTCACTCCTACTTTTTCCAATTTTTCAGCATAAACGGGTCCGATGCCCTCGATATCAATAATTTTATACGCCATAGTTTGTAAAAATTTTGTTTTGGTTAATAGTTTGCACTTTCTAATACACTTGCTAATATAAAAAATTTCTTACACTACTCTATATGGGAAAGTTTTTTTTTCTAAATACAAGGGGATTTCTACCTAAGCTGGGTTATTTTATTTAGGTAAGAAAATGGTAAACTTGCTACCTTTCCCATAGGCACTCTCTACATTGATGGTGCCATTGAGTTTATCTAAGGCGTTTTTAAGAATATAAAGCCCTAATCCAGAGCCTTTTGAGCTTTCTGTACCTCTAAAAAACATATTAAAAATTTTGTTTTGGTACTGCTCAGGAATACCCTCGCCGTTATCAGCTACTATGATTTTGATATTGCCAAAATCCGTTTCCTCTATAAAGATTTCTACAAAAGAGTCCACGCGATTCCTTGCATAATTAACCGCATTCTCTATCAAGTTTTGTAAAATAATACGCAAAAGCCCTACATCGCTACGTACCTCTCGCTTGACGCTAATATGTGTTTTAAAATCAATTTGAGAAAATTTTGGCAGGTCTTTGACCGTAGAAATACAGTCTTTGACTAAGGCTGAGAAATCTACCGTTTCTTTGAAAATTTCTGATTCCTTGATTTTGGTAATCTCCATAAGATTAGTAATGATATTATCTAACTGATTAACAGTTCTTTCCATATTTTTGAGGTAAGCCCCTATAGAGGGCTCTTGTGCCTCTAATTTTACAATGGAGTTTAATCCTTTGAGGGTAGCTACGGGACCTCTTAGGTCATGAGGAGTGCGATAAAGGAAGGTATCTAATTCATTTTTCTTGAATAACAAGTCTTCTTGAATTTTTTTGAGTTCTGAAATATTCTGCACAATACCAAGAATATATTTGGGCTTTTCATTAATATCTCTCACCAGCGAAATCGTTACTAAAGCCCAAACGATATGTCCGTCTTTATGCACATAACGCGTTTCTGCTCTGAAACTTTCCAACTCTGCTTTAGCTACTTGGTCAAATACTTTTTCTGCCTCTATGAGGAAATCAGGCTGTATGATTGTCCACAATCCTTTGTTTTTTAACTCCTCAAGCGAGTAGCCAACCATCGCGCTGAAAGTGTCATTGCATTGGATAATGTTTTTGTTGAGGTCTAATTGGAAAATCCCTGCTGCGGCTTGCTCAAATACCGACCTAAAATTGCGTTCGCTTTCTACTAAGGCTTTCTCTGCTTCTTTGCGAGCTGCAATACTTTGGGCATTGAACACCACTCTGTCTATGACTCCATAATCATTGGTTACGGGATAGTAAGTAACTTCGTACCACTGCTCTCTTCTTTCAGGGGTAAGTAGCCTTTTCTCATAAGTAACTACCTCTCCTCCAAGTGCTTTGATAAAATTTTCTGAAAATTCTGCAAACCCCCATGCGTTCATCTGCTCTAAGACCGAATCACCTCTTTCCAGAATAAAACCTGTGGTTTCTTTGGCGTTCTCGTAAGCTAACTTATTGAATCCCTCTATCTTATAATTTTTATCAATGAGGTAAAAAATCTGACGGCTGCTATTAAAAGTAGCCCTTAAATTAGCCTCTGATTCTTTGAGGGCTAACTCTGCTTGTTTGCGTGCTGTAATATCAGTAGTAAAGCCTTCTAATTGAATAGGATATGTGCGTGAAGTTCCATAATACGGCTTGATATGGGATTGCACCCATTTGACTTGATTGTCTATGGTGTAAACTCTGTATTCCAGATGTGCCTCCTTGCCTGCTTGGGTAGCCTGCTGTAGTGCCGCTTCAAAAGCTGGACGGTCTTCCAGATGCACTATGGACTGCAAACTCCCCCTATATTTGATAAAGTCCGCTACGCTGTAGCCCAAGATTTTCTCAAATGCAGGAGAAAGGAGGGTTAGTTTTTTCTTAGCAATATCATAAGACCAGAAAATTTCGTCTAAAGTATCAAAAATATTTTGTAGCTGTTCTTTCGTATGCCTTACTTCTATTTCTGCTTTTTTGCGTTCAGAAATGTCCAAAGCCCCAAACACTACGTACTCTACTTGTTGGTGGCGAGAAAAAACAGGTGTGTAAATAACGTCTATCCAAATATCCCGTTTTTTAGCCGTGAAACGCCGCTCTGCACGAATAGTACGTCCACTAAAAGCTTGCTGAGATGCTTCCCAAAAATATTTTTTTTCCTCTTCGTTCATAGCTTGCAAAATATCATCTCGCTCTTTTAAGTCCAAACCTGATATTTTATAATAGTCTGCGTGAGCTTTCCTATTGATACGCACTATTCTAAAATTGCGGTCATACACCACAATACTAATCAAATTACTGTCAAAAATAGCTTGGAGATTTTGCTGGGATTCAAAGAGCGCGTTCTGTGTGTGGTTAAGCTCTTCTAAGTTTTGTTGAAGTTCCTCATTTTGTGCATTGAGTTCTTCTGTAAGAAGTTGCTCTTGGGCGAGCATATTCTCTATTTTCTGTTCTGCTATTTTGCGGTCGGTAATATTGATAGCACCGTAGCATATCCCCAATACTTTTCTTTCCTTGTTATGTATAGGAGAGATAGTAATGTCAAACCAATATGTTTTTTGGTCTGTTTTCGCTTTGACCTCACTTTCTGTGTGTATGACCTTACCTTGTAATACTTCTTGCAGTTGTTTGACAATAGCTTCCTTGTTAGATTGCAATACAATATCACCTACATAGTCTCCTATATTCATTGTTTTTTCAAAATACAAATGTCTAATTTCCACTGCCTTTTCATTCATAGCTCTAATACGCAAATCAGTATCCATAATTACTAATGCGTAAAAACTACTGTCAAAAATTGCCTGAAGTAAGTCCTCAGAGCCAGCAAAATCATTTGATAGCATGTTATTGTTCTCCTTATCAGTTATTTTATTACGCCAATTGCCATTTTCAGCTTGTTAATTCTTAGTTTATTTTGATTTGAATGTATAGGATTGTATGATATTTTTATTTAGACCTTTCCCCAATAATTCTAATTATGCTTTATTAAGTTTGATTAAGGTACAAAGGAACAGACACAAAGACTTTTCTAAAAGGGTAATCTTATAGAACGCAAACATGGTAAAATTTTGTATAATTACAAGTGCATTTTTTGATTAAAACACAAAAAATAGCAAAAATCTTGCATAAGTGTAAATACTTGTTGTTTTAGTACAAAAACACCTATCCATAAAATGAAGTTTGTATAAGCAGAACTTTTTAAATTTCAGAAGGTTTATCAAATCATTTGGGGGAAATCAATATCTTTGCTAAATTTGACATGCTATAACCAAAATCTTTTACACCTGAGAGGTTTCACAAATTTGTCAGGTATGATTATAAAATACAAGGTAAATATGGAAAAATCAAGAAGAAAATTTCTCAATGATGCAGTAAAAATAAGTGCAGGAACGAGTTTGCTCACGCTTTTGCCTGCTGACCTGCTGGCGGCAAAGAAAAAAATAAGTGCCAATGACAAGGTAAGAATAGGGTTGATTGGCTGTAAAGGGCAAGGCTGGTCAAATATGAATGCACACTTCAAAATCCCTGAGATAGAATGTGTAGCACTTTGCGATGTGGACAAAAGCGTGCTTGACCAACGCACAGCTGATGCAGAGAAAATACAAGGGAAGAAACCTAAGCAATATGACGATTACCGTAAACTATTGGACAATAAAGACATAGACGCAGTCATTATCGGCACACCAGACCATTGGCACGCTCTCCAAATGATTCATGCTTGCGAAGCGGGCAAAGACGTTTTTGTAGAGAAACCTGTGGCAAATACTATAGAAGAATGTCAGCTTATGGTAGCTGCTGCAAAGCGGTATAAAAAAGTGGTGCAAGTAGGGCAGTGGCAGAGGAGTGGTTATCATTTTGATAATGCTATCAAATATGTACAATCAGGAAAACTTGGACAGATTCGCTTGGTAAAAACTTGGGCATATCAGGGTTGGATGAAATCCGTACCGGTTGTACCAGACTCTGACCCTCCTCCTGGCGTGGACTACAATATGTGGCTTGGTCCCGCTCCCAAGCGAAGATTCAACAAAAATCGCTTTCATTTTACTTTCCGATGGTTTTGGGATTATGCAGGTGGCTTGATGACCGATTGGGGAGTTCACCTCATAGACATTGCTTTAGCAGGTATGAACGCCTCTGTGCCTCGCTCAGTAGTGGCTTTGGGAGGAAAGTTTGCCTATCCTGATGATGCAGCAGAAACTCCAGACACCTTGCAAGCTGTTTACGAATTTGATAAGTTTAGCATGATTTGGGAACACGCTGTAGGCATAGACGGCGGTAACTACGGAAGAAATCATGGTATCGCTTTCATCGGGAATAATGGCACTTTGGTAGTCGATAGAGGAGGTTGGGAAATCCTGCCAGAGGTCAATAACGATGACAGAAAAAACATTGTTTATAAAATGGAGAAACTTCCTTTCCAGCCTCAAGGAGGTGGATATTTGGACGAACATGCCAAAGATTTTATCAACTGTATCAAAACCAGAGGTACGCCCAAATGTAGTATAGAAATAGGGGCGCATGTGGCTACTGTCTGTCAAATGGGAAACATTGCTTTTAAAACAGGTAGGCGAGTCTTTTGGGATTATACTAAAAATGAATTTGTCGCAGACAGCAAAGCAAATGAGTTGATGAAGTCCAATTACCAAAACGGTTGGAAATTGCCCAAAGTATAAGCTTTATCAGTATAAAATTTATGCAAAACATTGATTATTGGATATATAATCAATCTTCTTACGGACTTGCTGAACTTGCTGACAACTCCATCAGTGCTTTAGTTACCGACCCTCCTTATGGTATTTCATTTCAAAATAGCTATTGGGACAGGGACTTGCCCGATAAGCAGATTTGGACAGATAGCTTACGAGTCTTGAAAAGTGGAGGGTTTGGTTTGGTTTTTTCCTCTATCCGCTTGATGCACAGGCTAATGGTGAGCTTAGAAGATAGTGGCTTTCTCATTAAAGATGTACTTTTTTGGGCATACTTAAATGGCATGCCTAAGAGCAGGGACATAGCCTTAGACATTGATAAGGAATTAGGAGTAGAGAGCAAAGTTGTGGGGCAGTATACCTATGTGCAGGGCTATAAAAAAGGAGGGGCAGAAGACTACTATGCCAAAGAAGGTAAAAATAAGCACGAACCAACTTCTAAAACTGCCTTGAAATACAAGGGCGCTGGTTTAGGAATCAAACCTGCTTATGAGCCTATTATATTGATACAAAAGCCTTTGGAAAAAGGCTTGACAGTAGCTAAAAACATCATCAAGCACCAAGTAGGCGCATTAAATCTGGAAGAAACCCGTATCCCCTACGAAGAAGGCGAAGGGAAGGTAGGGCATAATCCACACCCCAAAGGCAGAGTAACTGCCAATATTTTAAGAACAGAAGAACTCAATGACGGTTATGACAAGTTTTTCCTTGTCCCCAAAGTACGCCAACACGCTGAGGATTTTAATATTCACCCTACTAAAAAACCCACTCACCTAATGAGCCATTTGGTCAAATTAGTAAGTTTTGAGGGGCAGACGGTCTTAGACCCATTTATGGGGAGCGGAAGCACAGGAGTTGCCTGCATAGAAAACAATCGACAATTTATTGGTTATGAATTAGATAAAACTTATTTTGATATTGCTCAAAAAAGATTAGAGATAGCAAAACATCAGTTTGTCTGCTAAGCAGCATACCATTATGCCTTATTCTAAAATGTTAAAAATACTTCTTTATGTTTTGGGAATACATAAAATAATTTTTATTTTGCAGGAAAGAAAAATCATTTCCCTAATTTTGTAAGGGAAAATAGCAAATTCCCCTTTAGAATATATTTGCACGAAGTTATCGCAGACATTTGGTTGATTACTAATGAAAATAAGATTCCTTTTCATATCCCTTTTTTTATCTGTTGTTTTTTTCAACAATTCATTTTTATCTGCTCAAAACCGCATCATTACAGGCAAGGTCAGAGATGATAAAGGCAAACCCTTGCAAGGAGTAGAAGTTACGATAAATGATAGTGTGAGCCTTACTTCTAACGCCAAAGGAGAATTTAATACACTTGCACTCAAAGGGGCTAAACCACAAAAGGTAAGAGCTTTAAAAAAAGGATATAAGCTAAAAAAATGGGATTTAGCAGGCGACGAAATCCAAATCTCCCTATATTCTTCTAATAATTTTCTTACAGGTAAACTCTTAGGCAACCAAGGGCAAATCGTGAGAAATATCGCTGTTTCATTGGCAGGAGTAAGTGAAGTCAGCCCTGTTTTTACCAATAATAACGGGGAGTTTATCATGGATCTGCCCCCTCAGATAGAACCAAATGAGAATATTAAGTTTGATATAGAAGGAGTTATCATAGGGAATGAAAGCTATACTTATGATAAAAGTAGAGGTTACTATACTATCAAGTCTGCCATAACGCACAGCGGTTCGGAAAGTAGCCATATCGATGATAAAAGCAACCCCCAACTCTTTAGTGTAACGGTTTTGTTCCAAGAGGATTATTCTCCTATAAGCAATTTAAAAGTCAAAGTAGAGGAAAAAGAATATCAAACTGATAAAGAAGGAAGATTTCAAGTAGTAACTTCTGATATTCATGTAGATAAATTTAAAATTAATGGATTTGAGATTAGCAAGTTCAATGTAGATGCCAACGGGAACTATGTATTCTTGGTGATTCGCGCCAAAGATTCTGAAAATGCTACTAAGGTAGAGATAATACCTGCACAAGTAAAACTTGATTCGCTAATTTTAGATTATCGTGCTGATTTTAAGAAGGTAATTAATGAATTGGAGTTCAAAAAGCAATTCCTTATGGAAAAAAGCACGGTGATTCGTGGGGAAATGGAATCTATTGCTCAAAAACTCAGAAATGAAAAAGAAATTAGTCCTGACCAACGCTCTGCATTGAAAGTATATCTGAGGAATTTAGAAGATGCTCTCATTGAGAATGATAGTACCTTTGAGGCACTACAAGACCAGTCTAACAAGGTAGTAGAAGAACTAAGGAAAATTATTCTTGAGCAAAGTGAAAGAATTAAAAAAGAAGACCAAAAACTTCATATTTTAGAAATAGAACTTTATGTAGCTATTATCGCAGGGATAATTCTCTTAGGGTTGGTGGTAGGATTTTATTTTCTATCTAAGCGTCTTCGCAAACAAAAAGAAGAAATACAACACGCCTACGAGAACATTAAGAATATCAGTAGTATAGGGCAAAAAGTAACCTCTACTTTGGACTTTCGTACTATGGTACAAACCGCCAATTCTAACATGGCTTCTTTGATTCACTCCTCTTTCTTTGGTGTAGGGATTTATGATGAGGCAGAGGCAAGAATCGAGTTTTTAGACTTTGTAAAAGGAGAGGCACAGCAAGACCACTTTGAGTACATGGACGAGGAGGACAAGTTTGGTGTTTGGTGTATCAAAAACAACCAGCCAGTAACTATCAATAACTTAGAAATGCAATATAGGAACTATTTTAAAAAACCAATTAAAATAGATGAGCATACCCCTAAGTCTATGATTTACCTACCGCTCACTTTTGAGAATAAGATATTAGGCGTAATTACTGCTCAAAGTCTGGAAAAAAATGCTTTTAATGACATAGACCTGAAAATGATGCAAACTTTGGCATCTTATGTTTCTGTTGCACTCTCTAATGCCAATGCTTACGATGTTATTAAAAGTAAAAATAAAAATATCACTGATAGTATTCGCTATGCCCAAACTATCCAAGAGGCTGTGATGCCTTCGGAAAGCCAGATGCGTACCTTTTTTGACGATTACTTTGTCATTTATAGAGCCAAAGACATAGTATCTGGCGATATTTATTGGCTCGGACACAATCCAATCATTACTGACGGAAGAACATGGACTTCTTTTGCACTGATTGATTGCACGGGACATGGCGTACCCGGTGGATTTATGTCAGTAATAGCAAGTTACTTGCTAAGTGAGGTAGAAACTTCATTGGTGGGTTTGAGTAAGAGAGGGGCTGATACTACCTATTACAAACCTGCACTTGTGTTAGAACAATTAGATGCACGCTTCCGAGAAGCACTCAAGCAGTACGAAAAGATGAACGATGACGGCATGGACGTAGCTTTTTGCACGATAGAAAAACTCTTGGACGGGCAAACCAAAATAGTATTTGCTGGTGCCAAAAGACCTCTTTTGTATTATAGACAAGATGAAGGCAAGTTGGAAATCATCAAAGGTGAAAAACGCTCAATCGGAGGGCAGTACAAAAAAGAACACCCTTTCCAAAACCACGAAATCATTTTGAATAAGGGAGATATGATTTTCCTTACTACTGATGGCTTTGCAGACCAAAACGATACAGAAAGACATCGCTTTACTTCGTCTAAACTTTCAGAAATTATCGAAGCCAATGCCTCTCTTAGCACAGAAGAGCAAAAGCAACGATTAGAGGAAATTTTAGATACACACATGAAAGATGTAGAACAACGAGATGATATTACTATCATAGGTATCAAAATGTAAGTGTTTTGCCGCTTATTACATCTGATAGGCTTTATTGGCATCTGGTTTATTTATTTCGCCAATAAAATATGAAAAAAAATGTACTTATTTTTATTCTTCTCTTCCCCTATATATCTTACAGTCAGCTCATTACCCAAACTATCAGAGGTAAAGTCATAGACAAAGCCTCTAATGAGGCGTTAGTAGGGGCGATGGTTTTCTTACCTCAAACCTCTCCTATGCTTGGAACAGCTACCGATGAGCAGGGAAATTTTCGCATCGAGAAAGTCCCTGTAGGCAGACACCTGTTGAAAGTCAAATTTGTAGGCTATGAAGACTTTGCTATCCCAGAACTCCAAGTAAATGCAGGCAAAGAAGTGATTTTGACCATAGAACTTACAGAATCACTCAAAGAAATGGATGCTGTAACAGTACTTGCAGAAACCTCCAAAAGCCAACCTTTGAACGAGATGATAGCCATTAGCGGGCGTACCTTCTCTGTGGAAGAAACTCAACGCTATGCCGCTGCCTTCAATGACCCTTTGCGCATGGCGGCTTCTTATGCAGGCGTAATAGCGGCTTCGGAAGCTAATAATCAGATAATTATTCGTGGAAACTCTCCTGTCGGCTTGCTTTGGCGATTAGAAGGCATTGATATTCCCAACCCTAACCACTTTGCAAGCGAAGGCTCCGCAGGCGGGGGTATTAGTATGTTGAGTGCGCAGGTCTTAGCCAATTCAGATTTTATGACTAGTGCCTTTCCCGCAGAGTATGGAAATGCTATCTCTGGCGCATTTGACTTGAAACTAAGAAAAGGCAATAACGAAAAACGCGAAATTACAACCCAAATTAGTGTCATAGGATTGGATATTGCCGTAGAATCTCCTCTTTCTAAAAACAAAAATGCCTCTTTTTTAATCAATTACAGGTACTCAACCTTAGGTTTAGTAAGCAAAGTAGTAACCTTGAGAAGTGGCTTGATTACTTTCCAAGACTTATCATTTAACCTTCATCTTCCCACGAAAACATTAGGAAGTTTCACTATTTTTGGATTGGGAGGTATAAGTCAGCAATTCGTACAGGCTGTAGCTGACTCTGCTCGTTGGAAACAAAATGGAAGTTTAAGGAATCAAAGAAGTTATGACTATCAAATGGGTGTCATCGGCTTTACCCATACTTACAATTTTCGCACTAATACCTACCTAAAAACAATGCTTGCCCTTTCTGACGGTGGAAATCAATTCATAGAAAAAAGGTACAATAACCGCTACGAACTCTTCGAAAACCGAAATAATAGATATTTTGAGCATAGGATTACTTTCTCAGCTATGCTCAATCACAAGTTCAATGCAAAAAGTACTTGGCGTTCAGGATTTTTCCTGAAAAATATAGGCTACGACTTGCTCAACCGCTCGCGTCCTGCGGAAAACCAACCTTTGAGAGATAATCTCTTAGAAAAAAATAGGGCAATGCTTTGGCAGTTGTATAGCCAATGGAAATACCGAATCAATGAAGCTATTACTTTTCAAACAGGGCTACATTTTTTATACTTTGGTCTTAATCAAAAATATACACTTGAACCAAGAGCATCTTTACGCTATGAAATAAGCCCTCAACATGCTATTACGCTGGGCTATGGCTTACATGCTCAGCATCACCCCATAGGAACTTATTTTGCTAATGTTCGAGCAAGCGACCGTTCTATCAATCAAGCCAATATTAATTTAGACTTTACCAAATCTCATCATTTCGTCTTGGGCTATGACTGGGTAATGAATGAAAATTGGCGAAGTAAGATAGAAACTTATCATCAATCTCTGTTTAATGTGCCTATTAATCCTAATCCTACAAGTACTTTCTCTATCCTCAATCAACTAAGTGGTTTTGTAACTGACTCTTTGGTAAATAAGGGGAAGGGTAGAAACTACGGATTGGAGTGGACTTTGGAAAGATTTTTTAGTAACAACTACTATTTTCTTTTTTCTTCTTCTTTGTACGAATCCAAATATACGACCGCTGATGGGAAAGAGCGAAATACTCGCTTCAACGGCAAATTTGCTCATAGCCTCACCACTGGGAAAGAATGGCTCTTAAACAAAAATAGGCAAGTACACACCTTAGGCATAAACCTTCGCATAGTCTATACAGGTGGCTTTCGATACACCCCTATCAACTTAGAAGCATCTCGCAGAGCAGGTAGGGAGGTAGGTTTTGCAGACAAGGTCAATGAGGCACAACTCCCTGATTACTTTCGCACAGACCTGCGTCTGAGTTGGAAAAAGGATAAGCAAAACTATTCTCGAACCTTTGCCATAGACATACAAAACCTCACCAATCGTGAAAATGTGTTTAGACTTTACTATGATAATAGCATCAAAGACATCAATACAGAATATCAGTTCCCTTTCCTACCTTATTTTTTGTATAAAGTTGATTTTTAAATAATTATCCGATTAAATAAAAATCTAATTTGGCAGAGTGTTCAGAAACTCCTTGCCAAACTTGTTAAAAGATAAAATAGCAAAATAATGTGGAAGTATTCAGAAAGTACATAAGACTTCTTTAGAAAGTATTTTTTATCGCCTCACCCCTGCCCCCTCTACTTCTGCTTGTGTTGTCTTCGTTTTCCATGATAGCAAGATACTGCCTGTTGAATAATTAAGTGAAGTTAAAGCGTACCTAAACAAAATAGGTTTTGGGGGAACGAAAAATAAAAGCCAATAAGCCAAGTTTTAACTTTTCCTACCTAAATCTTGGTTTTTCAAAGTAAATTTTGCTAAACTTACGATTCGTACTCTCACTCACAACAAATTTTCAACAAACCAATAAAAATATGTCCAAACGAACTATTTACGCGCTCTTGGTCGGCATTGATGACTATCCTATTGCCAGCCATAAACTCAATGGCTGTGTGAACGATGTGAACGCTATGCACGAATTTTTAGACTTTCGCTGTCAATCAGAAAATACTGAACTCAAAGTCTTGAAACTCTTAAACCACGAAGCCACTAAGGAAAATGTTGTCAAAGGTTTTTTGGAGCATCTTGGCTCGGCGACTCACCAAGATGATGCTTTTTTTTACTACAGCGGGCATGGAGCGCAGGAAGTTGCTCCCCCTGAGTTTTGGCAAATGGAGCCAGATAAACTCAATGAATCTATGGTTTGTGTGGACAGCCGTACAGAAAGCGGAGGCGTAGGTGATTTGGTAGATAAAGAGATAGGCTATTTGCTGTGGAAAGTCAGTGCCAAAAATCCGCGTATTTTGGTAGTCATGGATTGTTGCCACTCGGGTTCGGGAACGCGCAGTGCTGCCCCTTCTAAGGTGGAGTACACCACTCGCCAAATCCCTACAGCAAACAAGATGCGTAAAATCAATGAATATTTGGGCTTTAATGAAGGTTTTTACCAGATACGTGCAGACGGGCAAGTCATCATGAAGCGAGGGAACTACGTGGCTTTGGCAGCCGCACGCGCCAATGAGTTTGCCAAAGAAACTATACTGGACGGTCAAAAACGCGGTGCTTTTAACTTTTCTTTGATAGAAACTTTGAAATCTGCCAAAGGGGATTTGAGCTATGGGGATTTGATGTCCAAGGTGAAGGCAAAAGTCATTAGCCTTGTGCCTGAGCAAAACCCACAAATCGAGATTTGCGTACCTACGCAGATAGAGGGAGCAATGCAATTAGCAAGTTTGGACAATACTTTTTTAGGTGGTTTGCCTCCCAAAGAAGATTTTTTGAGGATTTATTACAGAGATGACGTAAAAAGTTGGGTGGTAAATATGGGGCAGATGCAAGGGTTGCCCAAAAACACCTCTCCTTCCGACCCCAATATTCTTTCTGTCTTCAATTTTGCTGATGCCTCTGGGAATAAGGAATATAAGTTGATGACTGATGAAAATAAAGGCAATGATGTAGCAAAGGCTATCATTACCAAAGTAGAAAAAGATTACAGCAAGATAGAATTTCAAGACCACCCCAAACGCACTCCTTTTTCTCCAGACCTCCATGCGATTTACAAGGCAAAATTAACGTCTTCTTCCGTCAAACCTACTTTGTTTTACATGGAAGGTTCAGAAGAGGACACCAAATATTTGAGAAACATGGTGGAAACTGATGGTGGAAGCCAGCCTTACGCCAAGTTTACAGACAATCCTGCCGAAGCCAAATACAGGGTAGTTGTTTCCCAAGACCAATTCACTAAGAAATATGAGTTTTTGCTCAACCAAGATGGGAAAAAAGTATGCAAAGATGTAAAAGGCAGACAAGTAGTTACTCCAGCCAACTCCATGCAGGTAGGAGAAGGTGCAATGGCACAGAAAGCATGGGCTTACATACAAACTATAGCAAAGTGGGAGAAAACTTTGGAAATGAGCAATCCTGATACTTCTTTTTCTGATAATGCAGTAGTAATAGAGGTTATAGATGCTAAAGAAATAGAAAAGAAAATTGAAGAACGAGTTACAGTGGACGTGTCTAATGGCTTAAATCTGCTTGCTAATCAAGCGTATGAAGGCATCATGCTTACCCCAGATATGTATTGGCGAGTGAAAAATAATACAGGAAAACAACTCTACTGCACAGCGATTTGGATGTCGCAAAACTTTGGGGCAGATATTACCAGCGAGGCAAGTTTACAAATTTTCAATCGTCCATTACCTCCAAATTCAAGTTTTGACATCTTAGATGGCTCACCAGTGAATTTGACGGTAAACGAAAACTTGCTTAGAGGAGGAGAATTTCAAGAAAAAATAGTGATTAAATTGATTTACAGCACAGAAGAATTTTCTCCTGATTTTGTAAAAAATATGACTTTAACTCCTCTGCCTTTCCCTGCTACACCTGACGAAGACTCAGCGACCAGAGGTTTGGTAAGAAAAGCATCAGGGGCGGATTGGTCAGTATTTAACTTATTCATTACCGTAACTCAACCCTCTCAGCCTCAAAAAGTTATGACAGGAAAACCTACAGGTTTGTTGGGTAAAAATAGCATTACCAGCAACTTCGCAGGGGGCATTGAGGTAGCTTTGGCAAGTCCACAACAGCAGTTTGCGACCAGAGATATAAGCCAAAAACCTAAAGACTTTGCTATTCCACAGGTTTTTAGAGAAAGTCCTCAATTCCAACCGATTAGCTTTAATAACTCTGATGGTGATACCACCGATTTAAGTATTTTGGAAGTAAAAGGCATTGCTAACTTGCAAAAAACAGATGAGAGCAAACCGCTTTTCAACCTCAAATTAGATGCTCAGGCAGAGGAAAGCGATGTGGTTTTCCCTATTACTTTTGATGGGGAATTTTTCTTACCTATCAAAGCAAGTTCGGAAGTAAACGAAAATGGAGAAGTGGTCGTAAGCGTGGACGACCTCCCCAAAGATGCAGCAGAACCCAAGATAGACCCCGAAACGCAAACCCGAAGCCTGACAGGTTCGGTCAAGATTTTCTTCCAAAAAGTAGTCAGTAAAAAGTTAGGACGAGAGTTCCAATATCCTTTGTTGGACATGGCAACCGACATCAGAGCAGATGGCTTCAAATATATGAGGCAACTTCACAGCGATAAAGATTATGGGTTTGTACTTGACAAAGTAGCTCGCGAAATAGAAACGAAAAAGAATATTGCTGTTTTTGTGCATGGCATCATTGGCGACACAGAAACCATGCCTCAAAGTTTAGTCTTGGCAAAAGACGACAAGGGCAATCCATTATTAGAAAAATATGATGCAGTTTTGACCTTAGATTACGAAAATCTCAACACCCCCATAGAGGCAAATTCTCAATTTTTCAAGGAACGTTTGGAGCATATCGGAATCAAAGCGGGACATGACAAAAACGTGCATATTTACGCACACTCTATGGGAGGTTTGGTCAGTCGATACATGATAGAAAACTTGCGAGGGGACGAGATAGTCAATCACCTCATTATGCTGGGTACGCCTAATGCTGGCTCGCCTTTTTCTGCCCTTAAAGATTGGATACAAATGGCTATTTCTATGGCAATGAGTAAGATAGCCTTGTTTGCATGGGCTACCGCTCCTATGGTTTTCCTTTTCAACAAAACCATGAAAGAAATAGGGGTTAGCCTCAAGCAACTCAATGGAAATGAGCCTTTTTTGCAGAACTTGGCAAAAACGGCACAACCCAAAACACCTTACACCATCATCGCAGGCAATACCAAACTCACTCCACTTTTGGCAGAAGGAACAGCAGAAAATGGGGCTTTGAAAAAACTCTTAGGCAAAATCCAAAGCAAAGTATTGGACGATTTCCTTTTTGGCTCGCCTAACGACATTGCAGTAAGTTTAGAAAGCATCAGGAGTGTAAAGTGGGTACAAGAAAGCGAAGTGATTTATCCTGCTTGCGACCACATGAGTTATTTTACTACTCCTGAAGGCAACAAGGCAATGGCTGAGGCGGCAAGTAGGGCAAGGTTTTTGTAAAACATTGCATGAGAAATAAAAAGGTTCTATGGTCTTAGTTATTAAGTAGAGTTCTTGTGAAAGTACCTATTTCCCCTCTCAGAAGGAGAGGGGCAGGGGGTGAGGCGATAAAGAAACACTTTCGCAAGAAGTTTATTGGTTAAAATCATAGAATCTTAGCCTTCCTTTTTTTCTTTACTTTTTACCAATTATCAATTCAATTTTATGAAGCAAGTTCTTTTCTCAGTACTGATTTTATTTGCCCTACTATCTTATTCAAATATATATTCACAAACATTTGAAAATGGTTATTATCGGCTAACTACAAAATGGTTAGGAAAAGGTAAGGCATTGGACGTAGTAAATGATGGACAAAACGACCAGTTGACCTTAGCAAGCGTAGAGAATGTTTCTGGTCAGCTTTGGAGGTTTACTCCTATGGGAAATGGATATTATCGCTTGACTAACCAGTGGCAAGGTGAGGAAAAGGCATTGGATATAGTAAATGATGGAACTAATAACCACTTGCAAATGGCAAATACCACTAATGTTACTGGGCAACTCTGGAAATTTACTCCTTTGGGGAACGGTTACTATCGCCTGACTAACAAGTGGTTAGGAGATGGAAAGTCTTTAGATGTGCTAAATGATGACACGGGGAGTTACTTGCAAATGGCGAATACGGAGAGTGTAGGCGGACAGTTTTGGAAAATGGAACTTATTTATTCGCTTGAGGAAGATACAGAAGAAACGGAGGCAAAATTAGAAGATTTCAAGGCTGTACTTTTACACGGCTTTAAGGTAATGGTCAAAAAAGGAACAGAAAAAGAGGAAAAAACAAAAAAAATCATGAGTATTCTCTCTGAAAAATTGGAGGAAGTTACCAAAGCCTTGAAACCAAAGCCGTTGAATTTTCTAAAAACTATACCTATTTGGTTAGAGTTCAAAAAATATGGAAAAGCTTTAGCATGGTGCCATATCTCAGAAGGCTGGTTGGTTAATAATGGCTACCCTGCACAAATGGTTAATTCCATAGAGGTTTGTGATATTCAGAACTTCATTGACTTTCAGCAAGACCAGCCATATAATGTCATCTTGCACGAATTGGGACATGCTTATCACCATTCTCTCTCAGAAGAACTCAAAGAAAAAATAGCTGCTGCCTATAACAATGCACTAAAAAGTAAAAAGTACGAGCAGGTAGAGGATTTTCAAGGGGAGATAGTCAGGCACTATGCCTTAGATAATGAAGGCGAGTATTTTGCAGAACTGACCGTAGCTTTTTTTGGAAGAGGCTACTACATACCCTTTACCAGACAAGAACTGAAAACCTTTGACCCAATAGGCTATCGCTTAATGCAAGAGGTGTGGGAGTAGTATATTTTACAAAATAGCCTTTCTTTATTTATTTCCCTTTTTCTTTTTCCACTCTTTTAAAAAATAGCTAAGTTTGCAGGTGAAATCTGGAATGTAGAATCTGAAAATCTGGAATTAAAAAGTTCGTCATTTCTCATTCCAGATTCCAGATTTTTAATTTCTAATTTTAAAAAAATGGAAGCACTCCCAACCGTAGATACCGCCAAAAAATTAGGCTTGCTGCCTGAGGAATTTGAAAAAATTAAGGAAATTCTTGGCAGAACACCCAACTTTACTGAACTGAGCATTTTTTCTGTGATGTGGTCAGAGCATTGCTCTTATAAAAACTCTATCGTTTGGCTCAAAACCTTACCCAAAGATTCTCCTCGTATGCTTGCCAAAGCAGGAGAAGAAAACGCTGGTTTAGTGGACATTGGCGATGGCTTGGCTTGTTGCTTCAAGATAGAATCTCACAACCACCCCTCGGCTGTTGAGCCTTACCAAGGGGCGGCAACAGGAGTTGGAGGTATCAATAGAGATATTTTCACTATGGGCGCAAGACCTATTGCTCAGCTGAACTCATTGAGGTTTGGAAACTTAGAGTTAGAAAGAACCAAGTGGTTAGTGAAAGGCGTAGTCAAGGGAATTGGTGATTATGGCAACTCTTTTGGGATTCCTACAGTGGGCGGAGAAGTCTATTTTGATGACTGCTACAATGTAAACCCCCTTGTCAATGCCTTTTCCGCAGGAATTTTGAAAAATGGGAAAATTGCCAAAGCAACCTCCTATGGTGTGGGGAATCCAGTATTTATAGTTGGTTCGGCGACTGGCAAAGACGGTATTCATGGGGCTACTTTTGCTTCTGAAGATATTTCTGAGAAAACAGCAGAAAAACTCCCTGCCGTACAGGTGGGCGACCCTTTCCAAGAAAAATTGCTTTTAGAAGCAACTTTGGAAATTATTGATAAAGAACTCTATATAGGCATACAAGACATGGGAGCAGCGGGAATTATCTGCTCTACCTCAGAAATGAGTACCAAAGGCGAGCATGGTATGGAAATTTGGTTGGACAAAGTACCTATGCGTCAGCCCAATATGAAACCTTTTGAAATTTTGCTTTCTGAGTCCCAAGAAAGAATGTTGATAGTAGCAAAAAAAGGCAAGGAGGAAGAAATGAAGGCAATTTTTGATAAATGGGACTTGAATTGCGCTCAAATCGGGGTAGTTACTGATACCAAACGCTTGCATTTTTACATGAATGGCGAATTGGTCGCTGACGTTCCTGCCAAAGACTTAGTGTTGGGAGGGGGCGCACCTGTTTACTATAGAGAGTGGAAAGAACCCGCTTATTATCAAGAATATAAGAAATTTGACATTGATAAAATTCATGAGCCTAATCCCGAAGGCTATGTAAAAATTGCCAAATACTTGCTTTCTCACCCCAATATTGCTTCTAAAAAATGGATTTACCAGCAGTACGATTCTATGGTAGGCACAGCCTTTACAGGCGTAAACGAGCCTTCTGATGCGGCAGTGGTAAACGTAAAAGGTACTAATAAAAACATAGTCATTACTGTCGACTGCAACTCTCGCTATGTCAAAGCTGACCCTGAAGTAGGTTGCATGATTGCTGTTTCCGAAGCGGCTCGCAATGTAGTTTGTGCGGGAGGCGAACCTGTGGCTATTACCAATAACTTAAACTTTGGGAATCCTTATTTACCAGAAGTTTATTGGCAGTTTGTGGGGGCTATCAAAGGTATGAAAGCAGCTTGCGAAAAATTTGGAACGCCTGTAACAGGGGGGAATGTGAGTTTTTATAATCAAAGTACGCCTAAAAATGTAGTGGCGGGAGTAGAAAGTGCCGTAAACCCAACACCTACTATCGGAATGTTAGGGCTTTTAGAAGGTGTAGAAAACAAAATGACTTTGAGTTTTAAAAATGAAGGAGATTTGATTTACCTAATTGGCTTGCCAAAAAACTGCATTTCAAGTTCGGAATACCTCTATTCTTATTGCAAGGTGAAGGAATCTCCTGCCCCTATGTTTGACTTGGACTATGAGTTTTCGGTACATCAAGCCCTCAAAAAATTGATTGCAAACAAGTTAATCCAGTCTGCTCACGATATTTCCGAAGGAGGTTTATTCATTGCCTTAGCTGAATCTGCTATGCACAAGGGTTTTGGTTTCAACATATTGACTTCACCAACTTACAGAAAAGATGCCTTTCTTTTTGGGGAAAGCCAAAGCAGAGTAGTCGTTTCTATAAAACCTGAACAAAAAGAAGCCTTTGAGAAAAACTGCCAAACAGATTTCACCTTTTTAGGCAAAGTTACCAAAGACAACTATTTTACCGTGGACAATCAAGTGCTAATCACTACAGAGGAGGCAAAAAAGCTGTATGAAGGAGCATTGCCGAGCTACTTGGATTAAAGGTTTACTCTACAAGTATTAACTTTTTCACAGCTACTCCCTTATCTGTTTCAAAAACAAGCAGATAAATTCCTGCACTCATAGTAGGAAACTCAATTTTAGTAAGTGTAGCTAACTGTTCAAAATCTTGCTTTTTTACTAATTGCCCCATACTATTGTAGATTTGGCAAGTCAAGATTTTGACTTCTTTGTAATCTATATTGACACTTTGAGTAGTGGGGTTAGGGTAAAGAAGGATTTTTCTACTGGCAAAATCCTTGTCATACTGCCCTTTTTCTGGGCTGAGAATTGGATAGATGGCATGGGCAAAGGCAAAAGTACCTGTTTTTCCAACCACAGGCTCGTTGTACTGCTGCCAAATATTTTGAGCAGTGAGTTCCCATGCCGTATTTCTCAAAGTTTCTGCTGTGTAAATCGCTACTTTTTCATTGCTAAATGGGCTATAATTTAGCTGAATCCCTGCAAAAAAACTTTCTGGTGCAGGAATAGGACTATCTAAAATAATTCTGGTAGGCTGGCGGCGTACCACATCGCGCTTTATATCTGAAAGTAGCAGCTTTTTAGTGGCTAAGACTTGGCTGGGCTTACCGTTCTGCTCGCTCCAAACAGTAAAAGTAACTTCTGATAAGTTGTTAAAGATTTCCACATAGCCAAAGAATATATCTGCCCCGTGCAGCAGTTCATACTTGCCAAAATCAGTAAAATGCTCCGCCTTTGCCCTGTCAAACAATGTGTTATGCCCTGCTAAGTAGTTATTTGTCCCTATAAATTTAATTTCTAATTTTTTACTTCCTGTATTGCTCAGTTTATTTCCAGCAACTACTTGTACTGCCTGCTTACTTACTTCATTTTGGAAACGCATATTATCTACTTTCAAAGAAATATTTTTCCTACCTTCTGAGGTATATTTAACTGACAAAATTCTTTCTGTGGAAGTAGAAGGCAAGCCGTCTGCAAAGTTCCAATTGAAGTTTACAGGCATACCTTGTACATTTTCTTTGACTATTGCACTTTCATTTTTAAGTAAAAAGTTGGGAACTATTTGGAAATCAACATTAGCCTGTATTACTTGGCTTTCGTCTAAGGTTGTAATCGCAATATTGTCTATGTAAAGGCTACTCCCTTCATAATTGATGTTTTTAAAAATTAACCTTGCTGTTGCCGCCTTGCTGATGTCCACAAACAAATTGACTTTTTCCCAATCATTGTTTCGTGGTGTAGTCCTGAAAAGCGACTGAACAGCCGTTCCTAAGAAATTGCCTCCTTGTTTCCAAATCGTTTTAAAAGATTCTCCACAATCATTAGAAAGCATGATTTCCAATGAATCGGTCTTGCCAGCAATAGCACGATAACTCATATCAAAAGTGATATGCAAAAGACTTTTGTTTTGGGTATTCAGTATAGGGGAAATAATGGTGGAGATTTTATCTCTATCTTTGGTATTAGTAGCCAAAAATGAACCCGTGCTAAGTCCAAAGCCCCCAATGTTAGTCCTTCCCCAAGAGTTGCCTGTGATTCTCCACCCATCTATCAACGCCAAGTTTTCAAAATTTTGCTGAAGAGCTCGGATATTGGCATCGGGCAGGGCTATCCTTACATAATTTTTCCGAATGAGTGTATCCGTATTAAAATTACTTCGCACTATCAATATTACATCGTAAGTTCCTGATTGTGTGTATCTTACTCGTGGGTTGGGCAAAGTAGAACTGGAAGGAGTACCATTAGGAAAAAACCACTGGAAAGACTCAATTTTAGTATTTGCGCCGAAAATCGCTGCTTTCTGAGTAAAAACTGCCGTTTGCGAAGGGCATAAATTACGCTCAGTAGCTTCAAAGTAGGCATAAGCCCCATTTGCAGGGATATTTCCTACTCTTGAAAAACGCAGTGAAACTCTACGTGGGCTATTCTCCAGCACAGTTCTCATTCTTAGTGCTTGTTCTTTGGTAAAAAGGTTCAAACAAGAATCATCGGAGTAGTCCATGTAATTCTCTACCATGTTAATATTCCCACAAGATACTCGCCCTGTTTGGCAGTTAAACGAGTTGTTGGATTGGAGAGGCGTATCTTCACAAAAGTCATCTACATTGCACCCTCCATCGCCAGAGATATGAAGCAGCCCTAAAAAGTGTCCAATCTCATGAGTAAGTGTTCTCCCTAAATTATACTTGGGAGAGATACTAAAAAAATTGCCTCTACTATTTGACCCAAAAGCATTAAAATCTACGATTACCCCGTCCGTACTCTCTGTACCTACAAAGTTAGCCCAATTAGTAGTTTCTTGGACTCCCGATAGTATAGGTAAAGTAGCCACTCCAAGAATCCCACCTGCCATATTAGTAACCCAAATATTTACATAACTATCTGTATCCCAAATAGTAATAGGTTTGATAATTTGGTTAAAATCGCTTTGCGTCCATTGACTTTTTTGCCCATTGTAGCGGTGGATGCCTGCTTCTTCTAATATCTTGCCTGCGGGGTCTATACGAGCCAACACAAACTCTATACGCGTATCTGACGCCACAGGTTTAAAACGTATAGGAGTTCTTACTGTATCAGGATTAAGCCTTCTAAAATCTAAGTTAAGGGCTTGGAATTGGCTATAAATCTGCTCTGCACTGAGGTTCGTGCCTGTACCTATTGGCTCGCCTTGGTGAATAATGTGAAAAACTACGGGAAGGCGATATATTTCTTGGTCTTCTTCTGTACGAAAGGCGGCTTGCTTTTTCTTTTTTTCTTGGACAAGTTGGGTCAATTTCTGCTGAAATTCGCTGTTAGGTACTGTCATTTCTAAGTTACATCTTCTCTCCTCTATGACTTGCGCCAGAAGAGAAAATGTAAAAAAAAGAGTTAAGAATACCGAAAATAGAGCTTTAGAAAGAACGCTTATCATATCTGTATCTAATTTGGCGGTGTGTTAAAATGTGGCTTTTGACTTAATAATACCAAAAATAACCTAAAAAAAGCTAAAAATAGCATTTTATTAAGTTAAAATATTGTAAAACAAATAATTATGTTATTTATAGCATATTATCTAAACACTTGTAAATCAATTATTTCAGGTACTTATCTTGTTAATTTATTGTAGAATCATCTCTGCATTCTTACATATCTGAGAATACAAGAAGTATTCATAGAACGTATCTACCTGAGATTGCGTATCTTTGCATAGTAAATCATCACTACAATCCAACTCTAACAAAACTAACGAAAGCTACCTATTAGCAACCTAACTGATAGTTCTTCTTATTGGTTTTCCTGTTCAATCAAAATTTTTAAAAATATGCTACTGATAGCTTTTTATTTGTTTTTTATAGTTTCAATAAGCGAAAATACCGCTATTGAGTCTATGCAAAGAATTAGTGTAGTAAATGAGTCGGTGTGGGAAATTACTTCCATACAAGTAAGCGAAGTAGGTAAAAATGATTGGAGTGAGAATTTGCTTTCTGACAATCATTGGCTTGTAGCGGGAGGGGGGGCAGTGATTATCAAAGCAAAGTGTAACATTTACGATGTGAAGCTCATCGATACAGACAAGCACCAATGCATCATTAAGCAAATAGACATCTGTGGAAATAGTCAAAGTTTGCTGATTACCGATAAGAATATTAGCCCTTGCCTTTCCAATTAAATTTGATATAATTTGAGAAATAGTATGCTTGCATAATATTTTTTATTATCTTTGTCATAGATTAGGATAAAGTATGGAAGATAATAAGAAGAAGCAGTCATTAGACTTCAGCGTAAAAGCCGCTTGGTTAGCTATTGCCAAGATGTATAATGCCTTAGGAGCAGACCATCATGTTACCCACTCCATAGGATATGTATTACTCAATATAGACAAAGAGCATGGAACGCCTGCCACTAAAATAGCTCCCCTGATGGGCATGGAAGCACGTAGCCTGAGTAGAATGCTCAAAATGATGGAAGACGAACAGATGATTTACAGGCAGATAGATAAAAAAGACAAGCGAAAAGTTTTAGTCTGTCTTACAGAAAAAGGAAAGGAAAAAAGAGAGTTTGCACGCCAAGTCGTAAAAGAGTTTAACCGCAAAGTCAAAGAGCAACTTACTCAAGAGCAATTAGCCCATTTTTTCCAAGTTATAGAGAAGATTAATGAGGTTGCAGAGGCTTATAAACTTCCTCAGCAAGAGGAAATCTTGCTGACCGAAGTTCTTTGAAAAATAACTTATCTATTTGCGTAGAGCAGTTAATTTAATATTATACCCCGTAGATTAGAGAAAATTTTGATTACTCAATAAACTTTACTTAATTATATTCTTAATGAAAATAGAACACATCGCTCTATGGGTAAAAGACTTAGAAGCCCAAAAAAATTTTTACACTCGTTTTTTTGGTGGGAAAGCAGGAGAAAAATATACCAATCCGAAGAAAAATTATACTTCGTACTTTATTAGTTTTGATACAGGGGCAAGACTCGAACTGATGCACATTCCTACTATTCCTGCCAATCAAAATGACTTGGATAAGCAATATCTTGGACTGATTCATTTTGCTATGTCAGTAGGAAGCAAGGAAAAAGTAGATGAACTTACTGAAACACTGCGTTCTGAAGGCTATAAAGTATTGGGTGAGGCACGATGGACAGGAGACGGCTATTACGAAAGTGTGGTTTTAGACCCTGAAAATAACAGAATAGAAATTACCATCTAAGCCAGATAATCTTCTATGATGTCGTTTTTAAAAGTTTTGAGATGAAACTTCTCCCCATCAAAAACCCCAAAAGTACACTTTTTTACCCATTCACCGATGTTGAAATACCTGCCCGCAGGAGCATTTGGATTGCCCCCAACTTCTAAGTCAAGAGGGAAATGCCTGTGTCCAAATACATAATAATCAAAATGCCACTGCTTTTCTACCTCTTTGCAATATTGCCAAATAAATTCTTTATCGCCTAAAAAAGCAGGAGGGTCGCCTTTGATAAGTTTGCTATGTTTAGACCATCTATGTCCAAAGGACATTCCAAAATAAGAAGGCATCAATCGGTCAAAAAGCCACTGGAAAAGCCGTACTTGAAAAAAAAACTTTTTTAACATTTTGTACTTATAATCTCCATGCCCTAAACCATCTCCATGCCCGAGCAAAAAATCTTTTCCCTGAAAGCGAGCAGTTTGTGGTTTATCATATATGCTTACTCCCAACTCCTCAGTAAAGTAAGAGAACATCCACAAGTCGTGATTCCCCGTAAAAAAGCTAATGGGCACTCCACCATCTACTATCTCGGCTACTTTGGCTTGAAACCTCACAAAACCCTTAGGAATAACGTGCTTATACTCAAACCAAAAATCAAAAATATCTCCCATCAGGAAAATATGTGCCGCATCTTGCCTCGCTATATCCAACCAGCGAATAATTTTTAACTCCCTTTTCAAACTCTCCTTGCGGTTAGGCACACCAAGGTGAAAGTCTGAGGCAAAATAAATTTTTTTACCTTGTAAATCTGCTATGTGCGGAATCATACGCTTTTATAGT
Organism: Thermoflexibacter ruber; assembly: GCF_900113045.1. GTDB lineage: Bacteria > Bacteroidota > Bacteroidia > Cytophagales > Thermoflexibacteraceae > Thermoflexibacter > Thermoflexibacter ruber. The sequence goes on along the minus strand of NZ_FONY01000016.1, from coordinate 7,770 downwards.
CTTTCTTTATTATGATGTTGGCTTGCAAAATAAATAACTTTTCCTAAGACTATCTTTAGAAACTCACTACTACTTTTTTTAATAGTTGTGCAAAAAAGATTAGATTGACGAAGGCAAGAAGATAAATGGAGGCAAAAGGCACATCTTTGTAGATAAAATTGAATTTATTAGATTAATTTTGAAGTACTTATGAAAATAGCTTCTAAATATAGCCTTATGAAGTCATCAAATTTACTTCTCCAATTCTCGAGAGCGATAAAATTCTCTAACTTTTCATATTGACAAATTGCAAAGGAACACCCCATGCCTCTTGTCTTTGGCGACAAAAAGCAATCACTTTTTGCAAATCATCTATTTTTTTCCCTGTTACGCGTACTTGGTCGTCCATGATGGCAGATTGGACTTTGAGATTAAGGTCTTTGATTTCTTTGACTATTTTCTTGGCTATCTCTTTGTCCAGACCTTCTTTGATAGGGATTTCTTTTTTCAATACTGCACCAGATTGGTATTCCTCTTGGCTCAGGTCCAAAGATTTGGCATCTAAACCTTGTTTGACCATGCGTTCTATGATAACCTTGATGACCGCCTTCATTCTCAGGTCGTTTTCTGTGGTGATATGCACAATGAGGTTCTTTTTATCCAATTCTATCTCTGTCTTAGAGTCTTTGAAATCAAAGCGCGTAGTAATTTCCTTCTTTGAGGTATTGATAGCATTATCAAGTGTTTGGTGGTCTATTTTGTTTACAATGTCAAATGATGCCATAGTCGTAAATCAGTTTAAAACTTTCTCTGTAGTTGTTGTTGGATTGCCTCTATCATTTCTTGATATTGAGGAATATGGGACAGAACTTGGGAGGTAACTTCCGCTGAGCGTGTAAGTAAGGGATAAAATTTGGAATTGGAAAGTTTATTGGCATTGGTAATGCCTATGTAGGTAAATAGCTGTAAGAGAATCGCCATCGCCACTGCATACTTAAACATTCCAAATACTGCTCCTAAAATATTGTCAAAACCTTCAAAAAGCACTTTTTTTACTATGGTTTTGAGCAGCTTACCTATCCAACTCACTGCCAAGGCTATCAACACAAAGAATAATAAAAAACTTGTAAATGAAACACTTTTAGAAAGCTCTGCCCAGTCGTGTCCTACTTGCAAGCCTTTGAAAATCAAAATTAAAAGTACAATAAAAATCAATAAGGAGATAATTTCTACAATCAGTCCTTTTTTGTAGCCTTTGTATGCTCCTAAAATCAGAAAAAGCAAAATAATTCCGTCTAAGGAACTGATATTGTCAAAAATACTATTCTCTGTCAATATACTATCAAACTTTAAAAATGAGAAGAATTAAAGTTCCCACCATTATTATTGTGCTGTGAGTGATTTTGATTAGGGGAACGCTGCCAAATGTAAATCACAAACATCACAAATACTATGATTACGCAAAGTACTGCCAAAAGTTTGAGCAAGCCAGAGTTAGTATCTTCAGCTTGCATTTTGGCTTGGGTAGTGGCAGTCAAATCCTTGATGATGCGGAGTTCCGTTTTTGCATCGCTTAACTCAATCTTTGATTTATTCAATTCTGTACGCGAGTTGCTTAGTTCTTCCATGAGTTTATTGACCTGCGCTCTAAGTTCTTTGACCTCGTTTTGTGCGTTGCCATTAGATTGTGTAATATTTTTGAGGTCATCTTGCGTCCTTTTTAGTTCTTCTTTGGCTTCTTTAAGTTGTTTCTGAGATTCTGCGAGCAGGTCTTGGTTAGATTTGAGCAAGTTGTTTTGTTCTTTGCTTCTCTCGGCGAGGGCTTCTAACTCTTTACTTTTAGTTTCTATGATGTCATGCAGACGCTTTTTATCATCTTTGAGTTCGCGAATCATATTTTCTAACTCGGAGAGTGTCATCTGTTTTTCATTCATTTGTTGCCCCTTGGCTTCGAGCATTTGGTCGCGCTTTTCTATGTTTTTTTTCAATTCTTCTATACTCTTTTTTAAGTCCACTATTTCCTCTTCGCGATTTTTTATCGTTTTCAAATGCGATTCATTTATTTTAGCAAGTTCTTGGTTACTTGCCTCGAGATTGCGAAGTATCTGCTCATCTTCTTGGGAAAGACTGGGCTTCGCTACCAAGTACACCCCCAAACCTGCCAAAAGTATAATTACTACAATCCGAATGAGGCTTGCTTGCGAAATCATACTTTTTCTAATATTGATATTCATATTTTTACGAGAAAATAACATGAGTAAGCGATTGGCATAAGTAATTCTACCGCTAAATTAAGTAAAAAAACTTAATAGTCAAATTTTTACAGTAAAAAGTTAAAGTAAAACTTTAAGTATTTTTGTCCTAATAGCTTCCTCTAAACTTTCTTACAAACCATTCTACGCTTACCAAACTGATGAGCAAGAAAAATAACCACTTAAGATGAATCAACTCGCTAACTTCTTCGCTACTGTGGATAGTGCTTTGCGCTTTGGCGGTGAGCAGTTTTTCTTTGAGTTGATTGAGATTTTCGCTTTTTACAAAGATGCCTCCCGTCTGCTTGGAAAGTTGCCTAAGTAGGTTAAAATCCGCAGTGGTGTTCAGTGCTTCTATTTGCAACTCCCTGATGGTAAACTCACCTGTGGCACTTTCCTGCTTGCCTTCTATGACAGTATTGGCTTTGAAGCGGTAGATGCCTTGGGGCAGTTCATTAATTTTGTACTTGAAGCCTTCGGAAGCATTGGTATAAGTGTAGTTAGTACGGTTTCCTTTTTCATCAGTAAGTTGTAAATCAATTTTTTGCCCGTAGATTTTCTCGTAGATGTCGTTGTAGGCTTCGGTTTCAAAAAGTACGCTTTCGGTACTTAGGTATTCGCTAAGGGTGGTATTTACCCTGAACTTTCGCTTGTCTTCTTTGGCAGATACGTACTGTATCAATTTGGGAAAAAACTCATCAAAAGCCTCTTGATTCTCATTTTTAGCATACTCTTGTAATCTCCACTGCCACAAGCCTTCTCCAATGACAATAGCTGTTTTTTTGTCATTATTTTCATTGACTACGAGCAGAGGTTTCTCCGTTACTAAACTCCCTACTCTTTGGTAAAGCACTACTTCTGAGTTTGCCGCTATGCGATAGTTGCCAAAAGGTACAGTGATAGGGGGATACCTTCCTACTACTGACTTTTTCTCGTCAGAAAAGTTAAATCTATTGAAATTGTTGTTAAAGGCAGGAGTAACCTTGTCTGTCTGAAAGCCACTTGCCAACACATTTACACCTACTTGCAAGTTATTGAAATTCAATAAATTTGTTTCGCTTCCGATGATGAAAATAGAGGGAATATTTTTTGCCATGATTTCCTTCATCAGGTTATTGGCAGTAACTCCTCTTTTAGAGGGCAGTTGGTGGAAAATGACTAAATCGTATTTCTCATTTTTTTTCAACTGCTCAGCAGGCATGAGGTCTGGAATAAAAACATCTATTTGGTAATTTTCATTTTTCTCCATTGCAGAGCGTATCGCCTTGATGTCTGGGTGGGGCGAGGCGGCAAGCATCAAAATTTTTTCTCTACCGTCTAAAATGTCTATATAGATGTGCTTGGTGTTGTTGCGAGCAGTAAACTCCCCTCCTAAGGCTTTTAACTCTACTATATAATGGCTCATGCCTTTTTCCTTTGCCTCTACCAAGAATTGTACTTGTTGCAGTTCATTTTCCTTTGTAAAATTTAAAGTTTTGCTTTCTATGATGTTCCCATTTTGAGAAAGCACCAAAGAAGTCTGTTTTCCTAAAAAACCTGTATTATTGATTTCAGCTAAAATTGGAAATTTATTACCCAAATAAGCAATTTTGTTGTGATATACTGCTTTCAAGCTCAAATCGCTTTGTGGGACGGTATCCCCAATGCCAATGGTATGTATGCTCATATTATAGGTGCTATAGGTAGGAGCAACTCCTTGATTGTAAATACCATCGGAAAGTAAGATTACGCCTGCAAGATTTCTATTTTCGTAGTTACTTTGCACGGTAGAGAGTAAGTTACCTAAGTTAGTAGAAGGATGGTCAAACTTTACATTGCTTACTTTTTCTTCTGAAGTTCCCTCGTTCAGTGTTTGAATAGCTACTTCAAACTCTTTGTCTTTCAACTCATTAGATAATACATCTAATTCTTTTTTAAGAGCATTGATAGCCGTAGTATCGTTGGTAAGGGGAATTGACTGAGAATTGTCTATGGCAATGACTATTACAGGTTTCTCAAAGTAGTTTTTTATCAGTCGGATAAAGGGATTGAGCAATAGAAAACATATCAGACTTACTAATAGGAAGCGCAAAGAAGCCAAGATACGATTTAGCGACAGTCCCCAAGGTGCCTCTTTGGTATAGAGCAAAATAGCATACGCCAAACCCACTAATACGCACAAAATCAAGAAATAAGGAGAGTATTCCGTAAATAGATTAGTCATTCAGTCAAGAGTTTTTGTTTGTCCTAAGCAAAGATATAACTTTTGCAATCATTCCTGCATCATTTTAGAATTTTTACCATTTCTTTAAGCCTTATGCTCTTGTTTTCTTGTAAAATTATAGAAATTTGGGAAAATTAAAGTAGGCTATTTAAGCAGATGAGTAAAATTCAATACCAATTTAAAAAAGAAAATCTTGCTATTTCCGAGCCAACCAAGCACAAGGCGGAGCAGCTCAGGACGGAGGAAATGCTGATTAATTTAGGACCTCAGCACCCCTCCATGCACGGAGTATTGCGTCTGGAAGTGATAACTGATGGAGAGATTATCAAGGAGGTAGTTCCGCATATAGGCTATTTGCATCGGTGCTTTGAAAAACACGCCGAGTCTATGGCTTATAACCAAACTATTCCGTATGTGGATAGAATGGACTACGTAGCGGCGATGAACTCTGAACACGCTTACGCTTTGGGCATAGAAAAAATGTTAGGCATTACGCAGCAGATACCTAAGAGGGTGGAGTATATCAGGGTGTTAGTGGCAGAATTAAATCGTATTGCTTCTCATTTTGTGGCTCTGGGAACGTATGGCTTGGATATAGGAGCGGTAACTCCCTTTCTCTGGCTAATGCGAGATAGAGAACATATTTTGAGGCTTTTAGAATGGGTTTCAGGGGCAAGAATGTTGTATAACTACATTTGGATTGGAGGGCTTTACTACGACTTGCCTGTAGGCTTTGAGGAGAAGTGCCAAGAGTTTGCAGACTATCTACAACCCAAATTGACAGAATTTCAGCAACTGTTAGTAGAAAATAAGATTTTTGTAGAAAGAACAGCAAATATAGGCGTGCTTCCCTTAGCAATGGCAATTAACTACGGAGTTACAGGTCCTATGCTGAGGGCTTCAGGATTGAAATTTGATTTAAGAAAGGTTGATGCTTATTCTGTCTATCCTGAGTTGGATTTTGAAATACCCGTAGGGCAAGGGCAAATGGGGACTTTGGGTGATTGCTGGGACAGGACTTATGTAAGGGCAATGGAGTGTGCCGAGTCTTTAAAAATCGTCAAACAGTGTTTACTAAGGCTCACAACGGATTTGAAACGCACACGAGAGTTTGACCCGCAAGCAGCAGTTCCTAAGAAAATACGATTCAAAGAACAGATAGACTACTATGCAAGAGCGGAAAACCCCAAGGGAGAGTTAGGATTTTTTTTCCGAACTATCCCTAATAGCGATATTCCTTTCAGAATAAAAGCCAGAGCTTGCTCGTTTTGTAATCTGTCAGTGCTTTCTGCACTAAGCAAGGGCGTAATGCTGGCAGACCTGATTGCTATTGTAGGTTCTTTGGACTTAGTTATGGGAGAAGTAGATAGGTAAAAATACCCTACTTTAAAACTGTCTTAGAAAACGCACATCATTTTCAGTAAACAAACGTAAGTCTTTGATTTGGTATTTGAGCATAGTTACCCTTTCTATGCCCATGCCAAAAGCAAAGCCTGTATATTTTTCTGAGTCTATTCCGCAGTTTTCCAACACGTTAGGGTGAACCATGCCCGAGCCAGCAATCTCTACCCAGCCTGAATATTTGCAGACATTGCAGCCTTTTCCTTTGCAAATCAAGCAGGTAACATCTATTTCTGCACTTGGTTCTGTAAATGGGAAGTAAGAAGGACGATAACGTACTTTGGTATCTTTACCAAACATTTCCTTAGCAAAATGATAAAGTGTTTGCTTTAAATCTGCAAACCCCACATTCTCATCTACATACAGTCCTTCTACTTGGTGGAACAAGCAATGCGCTCTGGCAGAGATAGCTTCATTTCTATATACACGTCCTATCATTAGGGAACGAATAGGCGGTTTTTGCTTTTCCATCAAGCGAATCTGCACCGAAGAGGTATGAGTTCGCAAGAGTATATCCGAACTTGTTTCGCTATCACTTTTCTTTTTTTCTATAAAAAAAGTATCCTGCATCTCTCTGGCGGGGTGATTAGGAGGGAAGTTCAGTGCGGTAAAGTTGTGGTAGTCGTCCTCAATTTCAGTCGCTTCCGTTTGGGTAAAACCAATTCGTTCAAAAATCTCTACAATGCGCGCACGCGTTTGTACGAGCGGGTGGATAGAACCCAAGGTATGCGGAATGGGAGGGAGCGTCAGGTCGTTAGGCTTACCACTGCTGCCTTCACTTTTTGCTTCTACTGCCTCTACAAGTTCTTTGAACTTTTCTTGGGCGATGTCTTTGAGTTTGTTAAGTTCCTGCCCAAAAGCCTTGCGATTCTCTGCCGCTATATTTTTCATTTGGTCAAAAAGGGCAGTAATTACCCCTTTTTTCCCTGTAAACTTGCTTTTGAAAACTTCTAATTTTTCTTTGGTATCTGCTTGAAAGTCTTTAATTTCTTCAATAATTTGATTGATTTGATGGAGTTGCTCTTGCATAAAAATTATTTTGCTTTAATCCTCGAATACTTTTTTTAAATTAACACTAAATTGGGGAATGATGCTTGTTGGCAAGTTATCCTCTTGGTCATAAACTTGTGCTTCTGCATATTTTCCACTTTCATTTAATAAAAAAACTTCTACTAATTTATCTTTGGGGTAAACAATCCAAAACTCTTTTACGCCAAACTCTTGGTAAAGCTCCTTTTTTAATATTTTATCTCTTTTTTGAGTACCTTGTGAGATAATCTCAATGATGAGGTCTGGGGCACCTATCCCGCCTTTATCATCTAATTTCTCTTTATCACAAAAAATACATAGGTCTGGCTGGACTACCGTGTAAATTTCCTTTTCTTTTTTTGCCTCGGGCTTAGTAGGAAAGCGAACATCAAAGGGAGCATTATAAATTTCACAACCACAGTGATTTATACTAAAAAAATGCTCAAACTGATATTGTATTCTTTTTGATGCTCTTTGGTGGAGGCGAAGCGGTGCTGCCATAGGCACAACTTTCCCTTTAATCAACTCTACCCACTCATCAAACTGCCAAGTAAGGTAGTCTGCATAGGTATAGGTTTTGTCAAGGTCTATCTCAGAAAGACTATGTTTCATAAAGCATCAATTTTCACTCGGCAAAGATAGAAAAAGTATTTAAAAAATTTCTCCTGTATTTATTACTAAACCTTCTATGACCTTACTTTGAATAGGGCTGCCTTTTGCTACTTGCTCGGCTAATTGCATTACACCGTTTTCATTGTGATAAATCTCTATACTTGCTTTTTCTACATTCACTATCCAATACTCTATTACTCCATATTTGCCATAAACTTTCATTTTTTCTTCATAATCTTGGTGTATAGTACTTTCTGAAAGAATTTCTATCACTAAATCAGGCGCACCATAGGT
>NZ_FONY01000032.1 GCF_900113045.1 Thermoflexibacter ruber | reverse complement strand
TGGAGATAAGGGTTATATTACTGCACTAAAAGAAGAATTTGCAGAAAGAAACTTGCACTTAATCACTAAGTTAAGAGCTAATATGAAGAAAAATCAAGTATTAACAGAACCACAAGCCTATTATTTAAGGCATAGAGGATTGATAGAAACTGCTTTCGATGTACTTAAAAATCAACTAAATATAGAACATTCAAGGCACAGAAGCCCTAAAAATTTTCTTATTAATTTGCTGGCAGGCTTAATTGCTTATACATTTTTGGAAAAAACACCAAACATAAAAGCATATCCACAAAAATTAGAGGACAAACAAATTGTATTTATTCAAGAAAATGTAAAATAATTCACGTTATGCTTAGAATACCTCGCTGGGGCTTTGGTAAGCATACCAGAGAAGTTTTCCTACAAGGCGAAGCAGAGTTTTCTGTTACTCATACGGCTGATAATCAAAGATTTATAGTGAATACCCCAGACAAAGTAAAAGTAGAGGTTTTAGGGACGGAGTTTGTAGTCTATTCAAGAAATAGAGGAACGAAAATAGCCTTGCATAAAGGGAAAGTACAGCTACACTCTTTGAAAGAAGAAAACAAGCAAAAAATAATAGAAATGAAGGTCGGTGATATAGTTACAGTAGATAAAAAAGGAACTTTTCGCCTACAGCCTTCCAAGAATACCTTTACTATTGGTAGCAAGGCATGGAAGGAACATACTTTTGTCTTTGAAAGTACTTCTTTGGAGGAGATAACCTACCAAATAGAAGAAAATTTTGGAGTAAAAGTACAAATTGCAGATAGAGCATTAGCGGTTAGAGAAATCTCAGGAGATTATCAAGCAGCCAATGCAGAGGAGCTATTACGTGCCATAGCTGAGGTATTAGGTGCAGAGGTAGAAGTAAAAAATGAAAGACTCAGGATTAAGCCCACGGACTAAGAAAAATTTAAGTAATCATAAAATTTATCTAAATCCACCCAGGACTTTTCTTTTAAATTTAATTTACAATCTCATGAAAAAGACAGTTTACTTGTTTAAAATCATTATGTTAGCACTTTTTTTGTTTTTTAGTGCTAAGATTGTTTCTGCTCAAACGCTTGCCTCTGTACGTCGCGAACTGAACACCCAAGAGCAAGCCAAGCCTCAGCATCAAGCAAAGCTCAAAGATGTACTACTTAGCTTGAAGTCGCACTATCAGGTGAATTTGCTTTTTGAGGAGAAGATTTTAGAGGGACTAAATGTAAATGAAACCTTGTTTAATAAAGCGGAGAGTATAGAAGAAAACCTATCCAACCTGCTCAGTCAATTCAATTTGCGTTTTAAAAAAGTAAAACAAGGCACCTATTTGATTATTTCTCCTAAAAAAGACAAAAAGCAAAAGAAAGCGGAGTTGAGTAGCTTATTGGAAAGCGAAAAAGAAAGGCTTTTAACTACAGTTTTAGCCTCAGAACCTGTTGCTGAACACCAGAAAATAGACGTTAGAAAGGAAAACAGTCGTAGGGTATTTGCCAAGGTGAGTGGGAAAGTAAGCGATGCAAGTGGCAATGGTATCCCGGGCGTTTCGGTTTCTGTAGCAGAAACTCAACAAGGCACCATTACCGATGCACAAGGGATTTACTCCCTCAATTTAAGTGCAGGAAACTATCGCTTACGCTTTTCATTCATTGGTTACGAAACCAAAATCCAAGAAATTACCGTAGGTAACGATGCCCTCACTATAGATGTAACCTTAGAGGAGAGTGTAACAAGTTTGGCAGATGTGGTCGTCATAGGCTCTCGCTCTACTGCTGTTCGCACCAACGTAGAAACCGCTGTCCCTGTGGACATTATTACTGCCAAAGATTTGCAGTCCACTGGGCAAGTAGAACCTACTCAAATGATTAACTTAGTTGCCCCTTCTTTTAACTCTGCACGCCAAACAGTAGCCGATGGTACAGACCACATAGACCCTGCAACTGTTCGGGGACTGGGTCCTGACCAAGTTTTAGTACTACTCAACGGCAAACGCAGACATAATCAGGCATTAATCAATGTAAATGGAACGGTAGGCAGAGGTTCGGTAGGTACAGATTTGAACACTATCCCCACTGCCGCCATAGAAAGAATAGAAGTTTTGCGTGATGGGGCGGCTTCTCAGTACGGCTCTGATGCTATTTCAGGGGTAATAAACGTAGTGATGAAGAAAGAAGTAGGTACTTCTGCCAATTTGCACTGGGGCAGGCACTATGCGGGTGATGGCAGAAACCTGAACTTAGGTCTGTACCACGGCTTAAAAATAGGGCAAAAAGGTGCGATTAGTGCTGCTGTAGATTTGCGTTTCCGAGAGGCAACCAATAGGGCAGGAGATTATACAGGTCCCGTATATGTGAGGTGGGACAATGTAAGCGACCTTGCCCTGCGCCAACAACGCTACGCTCAAGACCGCGATCTTATCGCCCAAAATAACTTTAACCTTTCTAAGAATATGCTCATTGGTAACTCCGCTGTAGATAACTTTGGTGGTATGCTCAATGGCAATATTCCCTTAGGTGGAAAGACTACCTTCTATTTTACAGGAATTTTGAACTATAGACAAGGCAGAGCCGCTGGTTTTTATCGTTATCCTTTTCAAACTACTCAAGTCATCGCAGAGTTGTACCCTAACGGTTTTCTTCCCGAAATTGCCTCCACTATCTGGGATAGGTCTTGGCTCATGGGCGTAAGCGGAGAGCTTGGTAGCGGCTGGCGTTGGGATTTATCCAATGTGTACGGTGGTAACTCTTTCCGCTTTGATGTCAATAATTCTAACAATGCCTCCCAATTTGCACAAGGCAGAAATGCCCAAACAAGTTTTTACGCAGGAACGCTGGGCTTCAATCAAAACACCTCAGATTTGAGTATTTCAAAAGACTTTGGCAAACAAATCGGACTACAATCTTTTAACGTGGCAGGAGGGCTAAATTTTCGTATAGACAACTACAGCATTAAAGAGGGAGAGGAAGCCTCTTGGAGAAACTATGCCCCTACTTCGGGTAGAGTAGGGGGAGCGCAGGTTTTCCCAGGCTTCCAGCCTGCTAACGCAGTAAATCAGAATCGCAATGTTTTTGGTGCATACATAGACTTAGAAACAGATTTAACGAAAAAACTTTTAGTTAATGTCGCAGGACGTTTTGAGAACTACAGCGATTTTGGAAGCAACTTTGCAGGCAAGCTAAGTGCAAGGTACAAGTTTGCCGATGCTTTCTCGCTAAGAGCAGCGGTTTCTAATGGATTTCGCGCACCATCTATCCATCAACGCTACTTTAGTGCTATCTCTACCGTATTTGTGTCCGTGGCAGGTCAGTTAGAGCCACGCCAGCAAGGTACTTTCCGCAACGACGGTCCCGTAGCGGCAGCTTTTGGGATTCCTTCTTTGAGAGCAGAAACTTCTACCAATCTAAGTGTGGGGATTACCTCGCAAATAGCTAAAAACGTCAGCTTGACGATAGATGCCTACCAAATTGACATTAAAAACAGAATAGTACTAACAAGCTCTTTTGTAAGGGGGGCTTCGGGAACAGGACTACAAATTGCTCAAATTTTGGACAATGCAGGGCAGAGAGAGGTTAATTCTGCAATTTTCTTCACTAATGCTATTGATACGCGTACGCAAGGTATTGATATTGTGTTCTCGGCAAACCCTCAAATTGGCAATGGAACTTTGGGTATTACTTTTGCGGGAAATATGAACAAAACTGAAGTTCAAGGCACGCCTCAGGTCTCTGCCACCCTACCGCCAGACCAATTCGGTAATCAGATTTTCAATCGCTTAGAAAGGTCAAGGATAGAATTAGCTCAACCAAGAAGCAAGTTTACCTTAGGGTTAAACTATAGAGCCAATAAATTAGCTACCAATCTACGCATTACTCGCTTTGGGGAAGTAGCTATCAACGATGCCGCAGACCCAAGATTAGATGAAGTATTCTCTCCAAAAATAGTTACCGACTTGAGTGTGAGCTATAAAGTATTGAAGTTCTTGCAAGTAGTTGTAGGGGCAAATAATATCTTAGATGTCTATCCAGACAAACTACAAAAAACTCAAGCCTTAACAGCCACCAATACTGTTGCCTTAGACAATAGTTCATTTGGGCGCTTTGTATATAGCCGCAATGTTACCCAATTTGGCTTTAATGGAGGATATTACTATGTCAATTTGAATGTTACTTTTTAAAATTTTTGGGGAGGTTGCTCTGTCAAAAAGGAATATTTTGTAGAAAATATTGCTAAGTTATTTAAAACTTCTGAAATACAATCTCTACGTAGATAGGAAAAAGTCTTTCATTATTGTAAAAAAGCTTAAAATAATTTTTAGCAATATTCAAAAAAAAAATAATAAGCAAATGCTGTTGTAGGGAAGATGACCGCAACAGCATTTTTTGTACCATCAAACTTTGATGCAAGTGAGCGGTTTTTTATTAGCTCTCTACCAAGCCAGCAAACCCGCTCTGCACAAATGCTGTTTCGTTAGTAGCAACCCTAAAAGACGCCACTATCAACAACAAACAAATACTAAAACGACAGACAAAATGCCAACGCTTCGCAACATATAAAAATCCGTCCCCCAGACCTACACGCCAGACTTGCAAAAGAATTATTTTTTGCTTTCCCATCAATAAGAATTTGTATTTTTGGCGAATGAACGGAGAATCAGATATGGCAACAAAGTTTTTTACAAATAGTGAGCAGAATACGCTCATCAATAAGTTTGAAGGAGTTTTTACATATAATCCCAATATTCAATACTTTGATGCTTTAGTAGGTTATTTCAGAGCTTCGGGGTACTTCCGCATCAGACCGTTTCTGGACAAAGTCCCAAAAATCAGGATATTGGTGGGCATCAACGTGGACAGACTGCTTGCAGAAGCGCAAAGAGAAGGACTTGAGTTTTTCAAAAACTACGAAAAAACCAAAGAAGAATTTATTGAGGAAATTCGGCTCGACATCCAGAAAGCCAACTACGACAAAGACACCGAAAAAGGTATCCTGCAATTCATTGACGACCTGATTGAAAAGAAAATTGAAGTCAAAGCTCACCCTGAAAAAAAAATTCACGCTAAGGTTTACATTTTCAGACCTGAGCCTTTTAACGCTCATACTCCTGCCTCTGTTATTACGGGTTCGTCTAATCTAACAGATGCAGGACTTGGTTACGGCAACCATTACAATTACGAATTTAATGTTCAACTCAATGATTATGACGATGTAAAATTTGCCTCACAAGAATTTGAAAAACTCTGGGCAGAAGCCATAAATATTTTACCTGTTGACATTCAGCACATCAAAAAGGAAACTTATCTGAATGAAGATATTACACCTTTTGAACTTTACATCAAACTGCTTATTGAGTATTTCGGCAAAAACATAGAATACGACCCCGATTCTATTGGTGAACTGCCTCAAAACTTCAAAAAACTTTCCTATCAAATTGATGCCGTTAATGAAGGTTTCAATATGCTCTTGAAACACAACGGCTTTGTTTTGGCTGACGTGGTGGGCTTGGGCAAAACCGTAATTGCCACGATGGTTGCTAAAAAGTTTCTCTTGCAAAACGGCAGAAACAACACCAAAATTCTGGTAGTCTATCCGCCTGCCGTTGAAAAAAACTGGAAAAATACATTTAATTATTTTAACATTGACAAATACACCAAGTTTATCACCAACGGAAGTTTACAGAAAATTTTAGACAGACATCAGGACTACTGGAACAAAGAAGAATACGACCTAATCATTGTGGACGAGGCACACAAATTCCGAAATCATACCACAGGGGCATTTCAAAACTTACAGTTGATTTGCAAAAGCCCACGAACTACCAAAGGGCTGATTGACGGCTGGCAGAAAAAAGTCATTCTCGTTACGGCTACCCCACTCAACAACAAGCCCGATGACATTTTTTACCAAATCCAAATGTTCCAAGATGCAAGGCAATCCACTTTGCCCATACCCAACCTAACTTCATTTTTTGCTCCACTCATAGAAAAGTACAAAAAACTGAAACGCTTTGACGAGCTGGACGTAAACGAACTCCGAAACATTTACGGCAAGATTCGCAAAAATGTAATTGAACCTATTACCATTCGCAGAACCCGAAAAGACCTTGAAAATATCCCTGAATACATAAAAGACTTAGAAGAACAAGGCATCAAATTCCCTAAGGTAGAACCTCCTAAAAAAATTGAGTACGTCATGGACCAAAAACTCAATGAACTGTTTTACAAAACCGTCTTTTACCTAACTGATGCCGACAAACTCACTTATGCCCGCTACCAAGCCATTGCAGGGCTAACACAGGAAATGCAAAAAAAGTATTACGAGAATGCGGAAACGATTTCTAAAAGCTTGGCATTCATCATGAAAACACAATTGGTCAAGCGACTGGAAAGCAGTTTTGATGCGTTCAAAAAATCGCTTACCAATTTCCAGAAAGCAACCAACCGAATGATTGAGATGTTCAACAACGATAAAGTCTTGATTGCCCCTGACACTGATGTAAACAAACTGTTAGACAAAGGCTGGAGCGAGGAAGATATTGAAAAAGAAATCGAACAACTGAGTGAAGATAATCCCAAAAATCAAATATTTAAAGCAAGCGACTTCAAACCTGAATTTATCTTGGCACTAAAAAAAGACAAAAAATTGATAGATGAATTAGTGCATTTATGGCAACAAATTGACTACGACCCCAAACTGCAAGTTTTTTTGAAAGAACTCAAAAAGCAATTCCTCAACAAGAAAAACAATGTGGAAGGTAAGCTGGTCATCTTCTCCGAATCCAAAGACACTGTTGATTATCTAAAACTGAATTTAGAAAAAGAAGGAAGAAAAGATGTATTGGCAGTCTCAGCCGAAAACCGAAAGGAATTGTATGATACCATTGTTACCAACTTTGATGCAAACTATGACAAAACTAAACAAGTGAATGCATATAACATCATCATCACTACCGAAGTACTGGCAGAAGGCGTAAACCTGCACCGCTCCAATGTAATTGTCCACTACGATACACCTTGGAACGCTACCCGACTGATGCAAAGGATAGGTCGGGTAAACCGTATCGGAACGAAAGCCGATGTCATCTATAACTATGTATTTTATCCCTCAGCACAAGGCGACTCCCAAATCCAACTGAACAAAACCGCCTTTATGAAAATTCAGGCTTTCCATACCGCTTTTGGCGAAGACAATCAGGTGTATTCCAAGCACGAAATTCTGAACGAAGAAACACTCTTTAACAAAGAAGCCATCAGAGAAGAAGAAGACGAGCGACTGAAATATTTGTATCTGCTCCGCAACTTTAGAAAAGAGCATAAGACTTGGTTCGATAAAATCAAAAAACTGCCCTTAAAATCACGCACAGGTAGAAATGCAACAGCCATCAGCAAACCAGAACTGAAAAACGGAACAGCCGCTTTTTTAAAGACCGACAAAAAATTTGAATTCTATTGGGTAAATAGCGAAAACCAAGCAAGCGAAATTACTCCCATCGAGGCATTCAAAATCTTTGAAGCAGACCCCAAAGAAAAAACTTGTAAACTGATTGAAAACCACCACAAACAAGTGGCAGCAGCTATGCAGCATTTTGAAACACTGGAACTCAAATTGGTGGCTTCGCAAATAGCCCCAGAAGCCTTAGGCGGTGTGGCACAACGCGCTAAAAAATTCCTCTCCGAGTTAGTAAAATACGCGCAGGTATCCGAAAAACAAAAACAGAATATGCAGAAAATTATAAGGCTGATAGATATAGGTAAGTACACCAACCTACCCAGCGAGGTAGATAGGCTGCAAAAGAAAAAACTCAGCTTCAACAAAGCCTTGACAGAAATAGATAAAATTGCCGAGCAATACAATCTGGAACTGTACGATGCTCAGAAAAAAGAAAAAAAAGGCAGAGTAGAAACCCCCATTTTAATCGTTTCCGAATCATTTGAATAAGTATGGCACAAGAGCAAATTCATCAACTTTTTAAACAGGGCTACAACCAAACCCTCTGGAAACAATTTTTAGCCCAAACCTTCTCCAACGCCCAACTATTGGCAACTCCCCAAACACTTTCGGGCATTGATAACAAGGTAGCAAGCAATGCCCTGAAACTGGGCTATATCTCCCTTGATGAAAATGGTATTGAACGAAAAATTGCCGTCTATGAAGTAGAACTTGCCCAAGCCGTGCATTTAGAACGCAACCGTGTGGGGCTGCGTAATCTACTTCGAAGGTACTGGATAGAAATTGATGCCGCTTTTATTGTTTTTCACAGCCCTGCTACGCAAAAATGGCGGTTTAGTTATGTCTCTGAACTCACAGGCTTTGATGCAGAGGGCAATTTCCAAAAAATACAGACCGAACCCAAACGCTACACCTATGTACTGGGCGAAGGCGAAAGCACAAGAACCGCCGCCGAACGCTTTGCCCTTATTGCCAAAAAAGCAAGCAAAGCCTCCTTGGACGATGTAAAAGAGGCTTTCTCGGTAGAAAAACTTTCCAAAGCCTTTTTTGACCAATACAAAAAGCATTACGACATCTTCTGCGATTTTATGATGAAAAAGCCCAGCATCAAGGCGAGCATCTTCAACGGTGATGAAAAAGCCATTCGCGACTTCAATAAAAAACTCTTAGGGCGAATCGTATTCCTTTACTTCATTCAGAAAAAAGGCTGGTTAGGCGTGCCTGTGGGCAGCAAGTGGGGGCAAGGCGATTTTAATTTTCTCACCAACCTTTTCCACCAATACCCCAACCCAGACCTCTTTTACAGCGAAATGCTCACGCGCTTATTTTTTGATACGCTCAACACCAAACGAAAAGACGACATCATGGAGCTGCTCAAAGGGCAAGCCTGCCGAATCCCTTACCTCAACGGGGGCTTGTTTGAGGAAAACGACAAAAAGCATCGCAACATCATTATTGAGGGTAAATTGTTTGAAAATCTTTTCAACTTTTTCAATCAGTACAACTTCACCATTTACGAAGACGACCCCAACGACCACACCGTAGCCGTGGACCCAGAAATGCTCGGACACATCTTTGAAAACCTGCTCGAGGACAACAAAGACAAGGGAGCATTTTACACCCCCAAAGAAATTGTGCATTACATGTGCCAAGAAAGTTTGATTGAATACCTCACTACTTGGTTTGAGAACAAGGGCTACGAAGTAACAGGCTACATTGGTTTTGACAAACCCAAGCAACCACGCCTGTTTAGTGCCAACGAAGGTAGAAAAGGGCAAATGCTCTTGGAAGTAGCTCCCCAAAGCAAGGGCAAGCAAATAGACCGATGGCTCATTGAAAAACTGCTGAAAAAGAAACTGGACGAAAACGATAAAAAACTCATACAGCAACACGCCACCGAATTTCACAAGGCGTTAGACCAAGTAAAAATTTGCGACCCTGCCATCGGCTCAGGTGCTTTCCCCATGGGCTTGTTGCAGGAAATATGTACTGCCAAACAAACCCTCTGGCATTTTCAGTACGACCACCTCAAAGAGTTTCCTGCTTCGGAGGTAAAACTCAACATCATCCAAAACAGCATTTACGGAGTGGACATTGAGAAAGGAGCGGTGGACATCGCCAGACTCCGTTTTTGGCTCAGTTTGGTAGTGGACGAGGAAGCTCCCAAGCCCCTGCCCAATCTTGACTACAAAATCGTGGTAGGCAACAGCTTGGTCAGCAAACTGGGGGACGACATCATAGACATTGACTGGGAAATAGAAGAAAACAAGGGATTTCAGACAAATATATATGGCAGCGGAGATTTGCAAGCCAACAAAGCCAAATTATTAAAGAAGATTAGCGAACAGCAAAAGGAATTTTTCAGCCCAGACAGCGACAAAAAGAAACTCGCCGCCCACATTCGCAACCTCAAAATTGATTTGCTCATCAATCAGTTGGAGCTGATGGCGGCTACCAAAGGCACTGAAGACAAACCCAACGGCTCAGGCAAGAAACTCACCGAACAAACCGAAATGTATCTGCAAACCCTTAGCTGGAAAGAAAGCATTAAGCAACTCAAAAAACTCAAAGACCAGCCCGACAAACCCCTGAACTTTTTTGACTGGAAATTGGATTTCCCAGAGGTGTTGAATGAACTCATCAACCCTAACCCTGGCTTTGATATTGTCATCGGCAATCCGCCTTATGTGCAACTGCAAAAAGACGGCGGCAAACTTGCCAAAATGTTTGAAAAACAAAATTATGACACCTTCGCGCGCACAGGAGATATTTATGCGCTTTTTTATGAAAAAGGCATACATTTGCTTAAAAACAACGGTATTTTGTGTTACATTACCTCTAACAAGTGGATGCGGGCAGGTTACGGCGAAAAACTGCGTAAATTTTTTATTCAGCACAGCCCAAAACTGCTCATAGATTTAGGACCGGGCGTATTTGAAAGTGCTACCGTAGATACGAATATCTTGCTTGTACAAAAGCAAAAACCTGCACAGATACAACTGCAAGCCGTTACTTTGCAAAAGCAGGCAAATGTTTCTATTGAGGAACAGTTGCGTAAAAACGGCACAATATTGCAAAAACTTACCCAAGACGCATGGTTTATTGGCAGTAATGCCGAGCAGCAGCTAAAAGAAAAAATAGAACGCATAGGCAAGCCCCTGAAAGAATGGGACGTGAATATCTATTATG
This sequence comes from Thermoflexibacter ruber, assembly GCF_900113045.1. Lineage (GTDB taxonomy): Bacteria > Bacteroidota > Bacteroidia > Cytophagales > Thermoflexibacteraceae > Thermoflexibacter > Thermoflexibacter ruber. The sequence continues at coordinate 57,422 of NZ_FONY01000032.1, read as the reverse complement.
GCATAAAAACAGGACTGAATGAAGCCTTTATTATTACTACCGAAAAACGCAATGAGATATTAGCCAACTGCCAAACCGAAGCCGAACGCACACGTACCGAAGCGATTATTAAACCTATCTTGCGGGGCAGAGATATTAAACGCTATTCCTACGAATGGGCGAATTTGTGGGTGATAGGAACGTTTCCTGCCTTACGTTTAGATATAGAGCAATTTCCTGCATTGAAAAAGTATTTTTTAGATAATTTTGATATTCGTCAGTTAGAGCAATCAGGTAAAAAATACCCTGAATTAGGTTTTGATGCACGCAAAAAAACAGGAAATAAATGGTTTGAAACCCAAGACCAAATTGCTTATTACCAAGAGTTTGAAAAGGAAAAAGTGGTGTGGTCAGAGATTGTTAGACAACCACAATTCTTTTTTGACAAAGAAAAGTTTTATGTTGAAGCAACAAGTTTTTTAATGACAGGTGATAACGTAAAGTACTTATGTGGCTTATTAAATTCAAAGCCTGTTACGTACTTTTTCAAGCAATGGTATGCAGGCGGAGGTTTAGGTGAGGAAGGATATAGATACAAAAAAGCATTTTTAGAGAATTTACCCATTCCCCCCATTACTGAGTCAAACTTGGGCATAGTGAAGCAAATAGAGGCATTAGTAGAAAAGATATTGCAAACAAAGCGGCAAAATTCGCAAGCGAATACGCGTGCGTATGAGCAGGAAATAGATAGGCTTGTGTATCAGTTGTACGCATTAAGCTATGAGGAAGTAAAAACCATAGACCCAGCCTTTCCGTTAAGCAAAGAGGAGTACGGCTATCAAAACTTTTGGAGGGAAGCCCTCTGAAATCTCCCACTGTGGCAAGCAGTGGAGGGGGGCGGTGAGGGACAGGTAAAAAAGCGTTTGGCAAAATCTTTAATTCGTACATTAGACCTTTGTTCTTTACCAAAGAAATGGGAAGTGCATAACATTGAGGAAGTCGGAAATTTTGAGTTTTTTCTACCAGAACTATATGCTAAATTTTTCTAATCGTTTGTAGGTCTTTTCACTTAAAGGCTCGGCAATCAAACATTGGTTTGGGTATGTGGCTTTCGTTTTCAGGGTGCTGTGGCGACTGCCTCAAAAATTTTTGGAGTTGGACGACAATTTTTTTTTGAAATTTGTAGCACAAATCATAAATATATGAGCAAAAATAACTGCCCTATCCCCGACCTTCCCCCAAGAGGAAGGGAGTCAAGTCTTTGATTATCAAAAAGTCTTTCCCGCACAGGGGAAAAATTTAGATAGAGGCAGAGGAATATTTTAATTACTTAACAATATAAATCTTAGATGTAATTGTCTATATAAATCAATAAGTAGATGAAACCTTTGTACATGCTAATATTAGCTACCTTAGCACTGACTAAATTGGATAATTCACTGCCGCCGTATCAAATCGTTACGCCCAACCACCCTCACCTCCAATACATAGGAAGGTTTGATTTCTCTGACCCCAAACAAGCTAAATTTGCGTGGACAGGTTCAAGTATTGCATTGACATTTGAAGGAACTTTTTGTAAGTTGCTCATGCGCAATTTCTCTGAGGGGAAAGATAAAACGGGTAAGCCTTACGCCAATTATTTTAATATTTTCATTGATGGACGCTTAGTAAAAGTACTAAAAGCAGAAAATCATCAAAGCGAATACAGCATAGCAGAAAACCTACCCCAAGGCAAGCATACTGTTCAGATTTTTAAACGGACAGAGGCATTGATTGGTGTATGTGAGTTTTTAGGTTTTCAAATAGATAAGAAAGCCAAAGTTCTGCCTGCGGAAAAAACAGCAAGTAAAAAAATAGAGTTTATTGGCGACTCGATTACTTGTGGCTATGGTAATGAAGGAGATAGGCAGTCTTGTCCTTTCACTCCTGAAACTGAAAACGGACAGTTGGCTTATGCTGCAATTACTGCACAAAATTTAGAGGCAGAGTACGTAACTACTTGTTATTCAGGAAAAGGACTGATTCAAAATTATGATAAAAGCAAGGAAAATACTATGCCAATGCTCTATCAGCTTGTTTACCCTCAGCGTGGTCAAAAGTGGAATTTTCAGCAATGGATTCCCGATGCAGTTTGTATTAATTTGGGGACAAACGATTTTGCACATGCTATCCCAGACTCCACCGAATTTACTAAGGCATATAACCTACTGATTGACAGTATTTTAATTAACTATCCTAATGCAAGCGTTTTTTGCTTAGTGGGTTCTATGTTGAATGGAAAAAACTTACAGGTCATCAAGTCGTACATAGAACAAGTGCTTAGTCATCAAACAGCAAAGGGAAATAAAAAAGTATATTTCTTTGAAATGTCTGCTCAGGGCAAAGTAGGCTATGGTTGCGATTGGCATCCTAATGTTGCTCAGCATGAAATCAATGCCACAGAACTGACAGTGTTTATGAAAGAAAAAATGAATTGGTAAGTTTTAAGAATTTACAGATGACATATTTCTTCGGAATTGTCATCTGTAAATTTAGAGGCTTAGGCGGGTTGGGCAATGAAGCGTTCAATGTCAGTAAGTGTAATTTTCCCTTCGTAAAGTGCCTTTCTAATGATTACACCGTACACCCCAATATCTTCTAAGCGTTTGATATCGTCTAAATTACGTACACCACCGCTTGCATACAACCTAATGTCTGGGAAGTTTTTTAGAATATCTTTGTACATTTCGAAGTAAGGACCTACTAAGGTACCATCTCTGGTGATGTCAGCACATTTTAGATACAGTAACCCACGAGTATAGAAGTAATCGATATGCTCCATCATGTCTATCTTGGTATCATGGTGTCTGCCTGCGATAGAGATTTTACCATTGATGACGTCTGCACTCAATATCATTTTTGAACGACCATAGGAAATAATACAAGAGGCGAAAAACTGCCTGTCTTTGACCGCCATGCTACTAATATGCACGCGTTTTGCCCCAAACTCAAAGCACTTACTAATATCTCCATCAGTATTGATTCCTCCACCAAAATCAACAGAGAGGTTAGTGTGTTCTGTGATGACTTCTAAGAGATGATAATTGACTACCTCTCCCACATTCGCTCCGTCCAAATCTACAAGGTGCAATTTTTCAAGACCATGTTCTTGGAATCTTTCTGCGATTATCAAAGGGCTCTCATCGTACACCTGTTCGTTGTCATTTTCTCCTTTGACACACTTTCCTTCCAAAATATACAAAGAAGGGATAATTTCTATCATAGTTTCAATAAAGTAATCAGATTTTTAAAGAATTTTAATCTAAACTTTCAAATATAATAAAATATTTAAAAAACTTGTTTCAAAATAATGAAAAGTTTTATAAAAATGCTATTTTTATGTTACGAGAGGGTTTATTTTTCTCCCTTTTTGATAACATAATATTTCTTTATTGCTTGCATAACTAATTGATTGCAAATATCTATTTTATTTTTAAAAATACCCAATGAATCCCAAAGTTGATAAGTATCTCATCGAGGGTTGTATGCGTTGCCAATACGGTGGCACTCCTCAGTGCAAAGTAAATAATTGGCGAGCAGCCTTAGAACTGCTCAGACAGATTGTCTTAGAAACAGGCTTAACAGAGGAAATAAAGTGGGGCGTTCCTGTATATACCATGAATGGAAAAAATATCGTAACTGTGAATGCACTCAAAGACTCGGCAAATATTGGCTTTTACAAAGGGGTATTATTAAGTGATAAAAACAAAATTCTCTCCCAACAAGGAAAAAATATGCAGTCGGATAGGATAGTGAAGTTCACTAAGGTCGAGGATATAGAAAAATTAAAAGATGTTTTGAAGTCATACATTTTAGAGGCTGTAGAAATCGAAAAAAGTGGGAAGAGAGTAGAGTTCAAAAAAAATCCTGAACCAATCCCTGAGGAACTTTTACAAGCCTTCGAAGATGACCCCGCATTTAAGAAAGCTTTTTATGCTTTGACGGCTGGGCGGCAAAGGGGATATATCATTCATTTTTCACAACCTAAGCAATCACAAACAAGGATAGGGAGAATAGAGAAGTATAAGGAGCAGATATTTAATGGAGTAGGGCTACATGACAAATATAATCGCTGATGTTATTTGCCCAATCTCGCCCTCATTTTGCAATAGCCTCTAAAGCAGGGATAAGCGTTTTTCCAAATTCGGTGAGCGAATATTCTACCTTATGTTGCGGGCAATAGTAGCTACAAAAAGCGATTGCCTTACTAAACTCCGTTTGTAATTTATGGTTTTGCTTGTTCATAATCAATGAGTTAAATAGATAAATTTCTAAAATAACAATTTTAGAACACAGATTTTACAGATTACACTGATTTTCACTGATAAATTACTCTAAAATCTGTGTTTTATCCGTAAAATCAGTACTACCTGTGTTCCATAAATAGTCAGTTATAATTGAGATGAATTAATCATCATACTTAGGCAAATTATATGTACCTTTGCAATAAGCACATCTAATTTGGACTAACGATTGGACTCTATGCAAAAGTATATTCTTTCTCTATTGGCATATCTATTTTTTATTCAATGCTTTACCTGTTCTTCTCAACCTATTGATATTCCAGTAGGGGCTTGGCGCATGCACCTGACTTATCACAATGCACAAAGCATCGCCGAGAGCGAAACAAGCGTATATGTGGCTTCTGCTAATGGACTTTTTTATTATGATAAAAGCGTAAAAAGTTTAGGTACACTCTCTAAGATAGAAGGGTTAAGCGATATTAGTTTTAGCCAAATAGCCTACCATAAAGCATTGAAAATCTTATTAATCACCTATCAAAATGGCAATATAGATTTGGTAAAAGAAAATGAGATTGTCAATATTCGCTCCGTGCTAAACTCGCGTTTTGAAAACAAGCAAACCCAACACATTTTACTCCATGAAAATTTTGCCTATCTTTCCATGCCTTTTGGGGTAGTAGTGCTTGATTTGCAAAGGAATGAAGTAAGAGAAACATATAGCAACATAGGAGCGAATGGAACTCCTAACGCTATATTTGCAAGTACAGTAGCTAAGGATAGTCTTTTTTTAGCTTCTGCCCAAGGGTTAATGGCTGCTTCGCTTTCTCCCACTACCAATCGCTTGGATTTCAGGAATTGGCGTTTTTTACCTATTCCCCAAGGTAATCTCAGAAGCCTCTCTGCAAGAGGTAATAGCCTTTTTTTAGGAATCAATGGCAATGATGTATTCGAGTACCAAAACGGTACTTTTCAGGCATTAAATATTCGCAAAGGCAGTAATTACACCAATATTAGCACAAGTGGAAATGAGGTCGTTGTTTGCTTAGATAACCAAATCAGTATTATTCAAGCCAATAATGCTACTCAAACCTTGACTAATGCCAAAATCATTCACCCGAGGCAAGCCTTTTTAGATGCTAATGCTAAGATTTGGGTAGCAGATAATGCGTTAGGTTTAGTAACCAATGCAAATGGAACTTTTGAAAATATCTATCCCTCTGGTACTTACAGTCCCGAGAGTTTTAGGCTACTCTACTTTAATGATAAAATAGTCTGCATAAGCGGGGGATATACCAGTGCCTATCAGCCAACTAATTCCTTGTCTGGCTTTTATGTATTTGAAAATGGGCAATGGACAAACTATAATAGTGTGGATAGGGTACTCGGCTCGGTCAATACGCCTGCGGTAAGAGATTTGACAGGAGTAGCATACAATTCTTTGGAAAACAAGCTCTTGTTTACTTCCTTCCAAGATGGCTTGCTGGAGTGGAATTTAGCCAATAATCAGTTTTCTGTAATTAATAGGAATAATAGCCCTCTGATTAGCAATAGATTAGCTGGCTGTACAGTAGATAGAGAAGGCAACTTATGGACAACGGTGCATGGAGTTCGCTTAGGCGAACCTTCTATATACCGAAGGACAAGGAGCAGTTCTTGGCAATCTTATACTTTCAATACTTTTGGGGCAGCAAATCCTTTGGACATCCTTACAGATGACGCAGATAACCTTTGGGTGCGTCAAAGCCCTAATTTAGGGGGAGGAATTTTGGTTTTTGACAGGCAAAATAGAAATAGAACACTCACGACTGAGCCAAGACGTGGAGGTTTGAATGATATTAATGTTACATGCTTTGCCAACGACAAACAAGGTAATATGTGGATAGGTACGGAATCAGGACTAAGAGTAATTTTTGATGCAAGTTCTGTCTTAGATAGGAGCAATGTGGACGCAAGCGTAGTGGTTTTTGAATCCCGTGAGCTGCTCAGAGGGGAGGCTATCACTGCCCTCAAAGTAGATGGAGGCAACCGCAAGTGGATAGGTACAGAAAAAGGAGTTTGGCTTTTCTCAGCAGATGGTTCGCAGTTAATTAGTCGCTTTACCGCAGAAAATAGTCCTTTGCTTTCCAATAAAATCATTGACATAGCCATTCATGAGCAGACGGGAGAAGTATTTTTCGCTACGGACAGAGGACTTATTTCTTATAGAGGGACAGCGACAACGGCAGATAATTCATTTTCAACAGTAAAAATTTTTCCTAATCCCGTGCCTCCTAATTTTAGCGGAGTGGTGAGTATTTCAGGTTTGGCAAATAATGCCAATGTCAAAATCACTGATGTTTCAGGGAAGTTGGTGTATGAAACTATGGCAAACGGAGGCACTGCCGTCTGGGACGGAAAGGACTATAAAAGCAATAAATCTAAGTCAGGCGTTTACTACGTTTTCAGTACCAATGCTGATGGCTCAGAAAGCTTTGCAGGAAAATTTGTATGGATAGAATAGGAACAGGTTTAAGAGATTGACCAACAATTTCTTAAACCTACTAAGTTAAAACGCTAATTACTTTGAGTTATATTTGCAGTCGGAGCGGGTTTGTTACAAAGTATTTTTTTCAAAACTCATTCCACTACTTAGTACTTTATTTAATCTTCTATCTGTCAATGCTTTGGAGTCCTCGTAGCTGATAATTTTTTGAATGACACTTCTCTCATCTATATTTTTAACATCTTCCAGCGAAGACAAGCCAAATTCTCTGGCTACCTCCTCGATGGCTTGCTTGAATAAAGCACTCATTTTTCTTACCCACATCACGATAGTAAGGTCTATCATGGCTACTACCCCCATTTCTGAATTGATAATAGAGTGCAAAGGCACATTATAGTAGTTTTCACCTGCTATTTCCAAGTCTATCAAGGAGTTGAGGGCGGGGTTCATGTAGGCATACATGATGTACTCTATTTGTGTAGAAACTACGTTCATGTCGTGTCCTGCGGCTATAAAAACAGTGGTAAGTTGCTTGTTCTGCATAATGTGCATCCATGCCGCATCACCTGAAACTACTTTATATTCTTCTGCGTCCAATACAGAAACTACTGCTCTGGGGGTGCCTTCCTCTACATCTATACCGTATCTCTCGAAGCGTTCATAGAAAGTATCAGGGTATTTAAGTTTTAAAAGCAACATAAAATCATTTAAACTTCCACCCATTCCCCCAGAAAACTGAATGAATCCGAAGGAAAAAATGCCTTTGTCATAGCTATTGACTGCATCAAAACAGCCCTCCTCTGCGTACACGTATTGGAGTGCCTTAGCCAAAGTAGGTGAGATAGCCACATGAGGCAGCGAACCCTCTTGTATATCTTTGGGCATAAACGTACCCGTATATACTATCCCGTCAATATAAGTCATGTGTGGACTTGGTACGTTGTCCCTGAACATAATGGTAGTAATCTCTCCATTAGGCTTAGGGAAAGTAGCTGTATATTCGTTATACCCTAACTTTTCTTCTTTTCCTATCTGAAATGCCTTTCTTGCTTGGGTTATATTTTCAATTGTATGATTTTCAATGACCATAAATGATTAATTACAATTTTTAATAAAAAATAAGTGAGATGATTGTTTACTTTGCAAAACTGTAGCCCCCGTTGAGAATACTGTTAATTCTATCTACGATACGCTTATCGTTGCGCGCCTGCCCAATAGAAACTACTTGTTGTAAAATTCGCTGGTCGCTCAGGTTTTGTATCTGTGCCAAAGAACCGTTAGGAGCGAGCGTGTCTATGGCTTCTTTGAAAAGCCTACCTGCCCCTCCTGCTCCCATGTTGATAGTGCGGTCTATCAAAGCGATGTTTCCCGCCTCAGACCGCAAAATAGAACTTGCAGGTATTCTACCCAATGCTCCCAAGTCTAAGGGCATTTTCAAAGCAGGGAACACATAGCCTACTGCCGCTTGCTCTATCTGAATTGCCATGCAAATAGGGCTATTTCCTGCGGCAATGAAAGCAGTAGTAAGTTGCTTATTTCTCATTACATAGAGCCAAGCATCATCACCGCTGACTTGTGTACCGTTTTCCGTCCAAATTCTTACATCTGGGCGTGGTGAACCCGCTACTACATCTATGCCGTACTGTCCAAAAAGCTGATGAAACATTTGGGGTTGCTTAGTTTTAAAAAGTAGCATCATATTGGGTAACTGCCCCGCCGAAACTGAACCACCTGCAAACTGAATAAACCCAAAAGAAAAAATAGCTCTATCATAACTATTAATTCCGTCAAATTTTGCCTCATGAGAAGAAACCAAGCGAAGTGCTTTGGTCAAGGTGGCATTCAGACCCGCTGCGGTAAAGGCTTGGGCTGGTAAGTTCTCAATGCTTGCGGTAGGCGAGCCTGCATAAGAAATACCCTCTTTATAGACGGCAAAAGAACTCGGCACGTTATCTCTGAAAGTAGCTGTTCCGACCCCTCCTGTAGGGCGTGGAAAGGAAACATCATATCTATTACGAGAGCCTTCGTTTGCTACACCTACCCTAAATACTTGGCGAGCATTCAAAAAAGCCTGCACATTACTCATATTTTATGAAAGGGTTTAAGTTGTTTTTTATCTAATTTTACTTACAAAAATCTGTATTACTGCAAATTACAATGTAATTTTTTTTTGAAAGTTAGTAATTCATTCAAAATAAGCAAAATATTTATTCATTAATTTTTTTAGTTTTCATAAATATCGCCTGCTGGGACTAAAATCAAAACAGGATAAATTTTATCTTACTTTTTAGGTAAATTTGCATTATGGTATAGTTTTTAATAAATAAATAGCATAGCATCAATTTCTTTTACCATCTTATTATGAAGAATCTAAAATACTGTAAATCAATACTTTTTATAATATTAATCATTTTAATTCTCTGGGCTTGTGATACGGACAAGATTGCCCCAAGAGATATGACCTTTGGCAGGGACTACTTTATTTTAGATATTGGGCATTTTGTATCTTATAATGTCAAAGAAACTCAATATGCCCTGAATCAGCCTCCACGAATTTTTACTTACCAACTCCGCGAAGTTGTAGAAAATGCTTTTACAGATGAAACAGGAGGACAAAGCTACCGCATAGTACGCTATATCAGGGAAAACGGTAGGCAAAACTGGCAAATTAGGAACGTGTGGACAGCACGCTTAGATGCAAGCGGGGCAGTACGCACTGAGGAGAATAAGCCTTTTCTCAAATTGGTCTTTCCTTTGGCAGAGGGAAAGACGTGGGACGGAAATACCTTTAATGACTTAGGTAGAGAAATGTATCTGATGCGTGATTTGGGAAAAAGCTACCGTTTCGATTTCAAAAATTATGATGAAACGGTAACTGTAATACAAAATAGAGATTCCAATTTGGTAAACAAGGATTTTCGCACTGAGGTATATGCCAAAGGGATAGGGCTGATTTACAGGAAATCAGACAGGGTTGTTTACTGCCAAGACCGTTCAAGGAACTGTTTGGGACAGGGCATCATAGAAAGTGGCTTAGTGGTGGAGCAGAGTATTTTTGATACAGGAAAATTGAGATGACCTATTTCACCACTCAAAGCCTATTTCACAACGCTCTTTTTTGAGTTTTTTTATATCCTCAAATACGTTGATTTTCTTGATTTTATCGCTCATTTGTACTTTACTGAGCAATTTGGCTTCTTTGCGAATCATTGCAGCTAAAAAGCGTCTGATGTCATCTTCATTCTCAAGCACCACGCCCGGTGCCTGGGTAGGTCTTCCATATTCATCTTTGGCAACCATAGTAAAGTAACCAGAGCCAGTGTGTTTGATTACTCCTGTTTTCAGACTTTCTGCCTCTATCCTTACTCCTATAATCATCGAGGAGTTGCCTACATAATTCACTGAGGCTTTAAAACTAACGAAATCTCCCACTTCTATTGGCTGGGTAAATTCTACATCATCTACTGAAACAGTTACGCAAAAGTTGTTAGCATGGCGAGTAGCACAGGTAAAAGCCGCTTTATTCATCAAGTTTAGCAATACGTCTCCAAGCATTTTGCCATCTATATTGGGGTGCGTAGGAAGCATGAGTTCAGTAATCACAGTGCGAGAGTAGCTTATTGGTTTATTTTGATTATCAGCCATATAAGTTTGTAATATAAGAGTAAATAAGGTTTGTATTTCTATGTAAAAGCTTTTTTGTCTATACAAAGTTAATTTTTCAAAAAGAAAAAACCGCATTGAAATGAAGGATTTTTAGCTTTTAAGTTTCTTATAAAGCAGAAAACCTAAGCCCAATAAAGAACAGAGCAAGCCCATACCTACTAACAAAAACTTACATATAGCACACCAAAAGGCAATAGGGGGGAGAAAGGCTTGGGTAGGAGATTGCAAGAAAAAATACAAGGCTGTATTTTCTACGGCATCTAAAAAAGCAGCAAGCCATTGTAGCCAAGCTATCAGATATGCAATTTTAGCAAATTTAACGTTCCCTGCCAAATTAGCCAACCAGACGCATGCAAAGGCGATGGTTGTAGAATACAAAACTAAGAATAGATAGTCAAAACCAATATTGAAAGAGGCAGAAATAGAGGCACTTTTATCCCAAGAGTTTACGATGAACTGTGCTTTTTCTATATCAAAGGCAAGCTCATAAGAGATAATGCCCAAAGGAGCTGCCGCAGTTTTGAGATTAGTACCTGATAAGGTCAGCACCACTTCCAATAGCACAGTAAAGCATAAAAATAGAAAAAAATATACTTTGGGCTTATTGTCTAAAAGTCCTTCTAAGGGGTGATGCGTCAGTAAGTTCATTGTAGTACAAGTTTAAATTCTTCTTTTTCTGAGGCTTGGTAACGTATAAGCGGTAGTTCTATGAAAAAGGACGTACCTTCGCCTTCCTCTGTTTCAAACCAAATTTTACCGTCAGCATGTTCTATACCTCTTTTGGCTAATGCCAAGCCTATGCCTGAGCCTGTAAACTTAGTGCTAAAATTTGGCAAAAATACTTTATGTCTGATGCTTTCTGCAATTCCAATGCCGTTATCTGCTATTTCTATCAATACATTGTGCGTACCTGAAAGTCTAAAAAAGATAACAATTTCTGGAGTTCGCGTGTTAGGGACTGCTTGGATTCCATTAATGATTAGGTTAGTCAGTATCCTACCCATCAGTTGCTTGTCCCCATTGACATAGTATTTGCCCTCTATCATATTGAGCAGTATCTTGGCATTTCCCCCATCGTTTTCATACAAATCTACGGTTTGCTTTAGTACTTCCGTAATTTCAAATTCTTCATTTTTAGGGATAGGCATATTGGCAAAAGAAGAAAATGAGGTGGCAATATCACTAAGAATGTCTATCTGCGTCAATAAAGTTTCCAAAGACATATTCAGTCTTGGGTTCTCCTCGCCAATGACCCGCTTGATGTGCTGTAAAGTCAGTTTCATAGGCGTAAGCGGATTCTTGATTTCGTGTGCAACTTGCTTTGCCATTTCGCGCCAAGCAGATTCTTTTTCACTTTTTGATAGTGCCTCTTTGCTTTCCTCTAATTGCACCAACATTTTGTTGTAAGCCCCTACGAGTAAGCCAATTTCATCATCAGACTTGTAGTCAAGAGGTTCGTTGTGAATATTTAAGTTTGTACCCTTCAATCGCTGCGTAATCATACGCAAGGGTTCTGTAAGCACTTGAGAAGCAAAATAAGAAAGGACTAATAAACCTAAAAATGTAAACGTAAATACATTGAGAATGGTGGATAGGATATTAATAATCTGTTCCTCTGACTTTCTTTGAGATTCAAAAAAAGGCAAACCAATGATACCAAGCAATTCTCCCTCAGCACTTTTGATACTTGCATAGACAGAGTTATACTCCAATGAGCCAATTGACTCTGTGAGCATAACTCTGCTTTGATGCTCTTGCAAAATCTGCGTCAATGCTGCAGGATTAATCAGTTCGCTTAGCAGATTGTTCTCATAAATAGTAGGATTACTTGCCCCAATCAATTTCCCTTTTTTCCCAAATAAACTAATTTCTGTCTGGGTAAAGCGAGCCAATTCACTTAGTTTATTGAGCAGTTGCTCTCTTAGGATAATATTTTTTTGGTATTCTTCTACCTCTCTCGAGAGATTGACGGCTACGTTCTCTGCTACTTTGATGTACTCTTCCTGAATAGTACTTTTATTATCTGAGTTTAAAATGCTGATAATCAATACGCTAACAATTAGTAAAGGTAAGAAGAAAGCAATATTCAAATAGAGTTGGATACGAGAAGAAAAGCTAAAATGTAAGTCAGAATGACGATAACACCACTCGTAAAGCAAAGCCAAAGGTACTTTAAAAAGCAAAAGCAGCAAGAACAGGAATGAAAAATTAGAAATAATATTTTTCAACGGATAAATCGTAGAGGTTACTATCACTTGCCTTTCGTCGCTCCCTCTGACCAAAAAATGCCTATGATTATTAATCACTAATTCGCTTTCAGGGTCTTGGTCTTTAAATTCATTTAAAAAACTATTGTCATAACTAAAACTTCCAAAACTATCCCATAATTTGCCGTTTTTATAAATAGCATAACTTAGGTTTTCCTCTTCGTAATAATTAGCAAACCTCCTGTCCAAGAATAATCTTGGATATACATTGTTAGGCACTACTTTTTTTGATTTCAAATCCAAAATAATTTTGCCTATCTCCATGTCTTTTCGTTTAATACTAATGAAAGACAGGTATCGTTTGGCATTGGCAGGCAGGTCATTGATAAAAAAAGTATGAGGGTCTTCAGTTCGGTATTTTTCTACATTGTATTTAATCCAAAGCGAGTCATAAGGCAAATCATAATTGTAAGGTTGTCCATTGCTATTAAAAAGTAAAATGTTAAGGTCATACTTGTCAAAATAGCTATCTGCCAAGTGTTGTCGCTTGATTTTTTGCACAACTAAATCTATCGGAGCGAGAGAAGACAGCATGCGAGTAGAGATAATTTGGTCTTCTTGTATTTTTTTTACTGCCTCACTGAGCAAAAACTCACCTAATTTGTCATTGCCTATGAGGATACGATTTGCAAATTTTTCCTTTTTGGCAATATCCATTCTACCCTCAAAAATATAATTGGAGTAAGCCCCCAAAAGGGCAGAAGTAAGCGCAATAAAAAATAAGTAGATGTAGGTGAAGTAGCTGGACAAGCGGATATTTCTAAAAAATTTCAAAAAGGTAATAGCTGACAAATAAAAGGCGTTGAGCAATAAAACTACATAGCTAAAATTTTTCAGAAATAGGCTGGTTATCAGATAAATCAATGAGGCTAAAATTATGCTTACTAATATCTGCTTTTGTGAAAAATTGATAGCCAAAAGGAGATGAGAGCTTACATGGGAGATAAAGAAATAGATAAAGGAACTCATGACAAAAATGAGCAAGCAAGTAACCTTTAAAATATCATAAGTTAAGTTGGAAGTAATATCTAAGCGAATTTGGGAGTTGAAATAAATGGTTTCCAGCGTAACATATTGTAAATGTAGCACCCCGATAGTTCCCAGAGTAAAAATAATGGCAATCGCTATTTTTTTTGCTAAGGTATAATGAGAGTAAATACGGTAGTTGAATAGCTGGTGATGGTAGAGATAAATGTAACCCGAGATAACAAACAGAAATAAAATATTTAAAAACAAATCTCCCAAAGAAGGGGCTATAATAGAAGAAGCATATATTTTGGCGTTAAAAAGGTCGTGCTTAGTTAAGCCTGAAGGAAAGTTAAATAATAACATAAGAAGGCGAATACTTGACAGAGAAACCATCAACCATACTAAACCTTCCCAAATTTTTTGATGCTGTATATATTCCAAGAGATTGCCCCTTATCTGCAACAAGGCAAATAGGATAGTGAGCGCAATGCAAATGAGCAATAAATCTTTTTGCGATAAGAAAACAGCATAGCTATAATTTTCAGGGAATACAATAGAAAACAAATACCTCCCATCGCCTGATTTGATAGGCTTGCCTTCTAAATAGCTAATACTTATGGAAACCTTGTCATCAGGGAAAATATCAGGATTGAGATTAGTCTTTTTTAAGTACTGATTATCAATTTTATATCGTTGATAGATAGGGATCACTACTACCAAAGAAACCCTTTCTCCTGCGATTCGTTCATGCTCTTTAATCACTGCATACACTCCATTGCCCGACTCTATAACAAACTCTGCAAACTTTCCTGTGAGATTTTCTGGGTCTATAGCATACTTATGGTCAGTCCAATAGATAATTTCGTCATTTCTATAAATGAAAATAGGATATTTTCCTCTGTAAGTAAGTTTATCAAAGAAACCAAGCGCAAGAGGCTGGGCAGCGAGCTGCGATTTGAAATCAGTAAGAGAACTATGTGCAATGTCAAACTCACGACGTAAATTTGCTGAAACTTCTTGGGCATAGCTGTCGGGGGAGGAGGCAAAAAAATCAAAATCTACTGCACTTAGCAACACAGTAAACAGCAAAAAGAATAAGGCTACTATCAAATGAGTATATGGAGGTAGCTTTATCAAGATTTCGCGAACGTATTTGGTTAGATAAAAAAACATGCTGTGTTTTCTCTTGGGGTAAAGTTGGTACAAAGACCAAATAAATTATATTTTTAAAAATTCACAGCAATATAATTAAAAATAAAAAAAGTGCCAAGTTTTCATAAAACTCCACTCTTTCCCCCAAAAAAATACTTTTTTCTCTTAAAAAAGTACAAGATAGACATATAAGTAAAATTAGGGTTGCTTTTTATTTTTTAATTTCAGTCAAATTTGTATCTTGCATATGTTTTTGAGATTAAAATTTCTTTTTTACAATGTTATAGGATATGAGAAAACTTTTTACCATAATTATCTTATTATTAGTATTTTCTTCTTTTTCTCTTGCCCAAAGACGCGGGCAAAGACAGCAATTTTTTAATCTGGGAATTAAGGCTGTTGTTAATGGTTCTTGGATAGGAAACCTGCCTACCAGTACCAGCCAAATACAAGCAAGCAGTGAAAGCATTAAAATTGGCTATGTAGCTGGGCTATGGGGGAGAATCAATCTGATAGAAGGGTTATTCATACAGCCTGAACTAACTATCTCACAAACAGGTGGCAAATATTCTTATCAGTTTAACTCTGGCATAGGAACTCCAATTAATTATATCAAAAATATTACACTGACCAATTTAGAGTTCCCACTTTCCATAGGCTATACCTTCCCGCTTGGTGATGATTTAGGCTTGCGCATCAAGGGAGGAGGGCTAATAGGTACTATTCTCAATGCTAAACAGCAGTATGAAGCAGGAACAATCTCTTCGGAGCAAGACATTAAAAGTCAAGTAAATACACTCCAAGCCGCTTTGCAAGGAGGCATAGGTTTAGACTTTTTAGAAAGATGGAGTGTAGATATACGCATACAGCAAAATCTGACCTCTTTATATGAAGGCTATACACCAGGACAGACTATAGATGCACTCAAAATAGACCAGAAAGACCAGAGAGTCATCTCTTTGCAACTCATCGTTGGGTTCAAGATTTTGTAAAAACTTAGAAAATTGATTAATTACATGAAAATAAAGCTATTGCATATCACTTTATTGATAGTTAGTGCGGCTATGCTTTTAGGGGTACATGCCTGCAAGCTAAACTTGAGAGAGCAAAAAATGGATTCTTTCCAAATTATTCAAAGCCAAATTTTTGATAAAGGCTGTGCTACAAGTGGCTGTCATGCCTCTAAAAACGATGGCAGTTTCAGACAGCACGGATTAGTCTTGGAAAAATCTGTTGCTTTTACTAACTTGGTCAATGCACTTCCTACCAATACCGATGCCAAAGCTGACGGGCTGCTGCGAGTAAAACCCTTTAAATCAGACCAAAGTTTTCTCTTTCACAAACTCCAGCAAAATCCTTCTGAGCATCATAGCAAAAAAAATTATGGCAGTCCTATGCCTTTGGGTAGCAGACCTTTGACTAATGGACAGATAGAGTTTATACGCCGTTGGATAGAGGCTGGGGCACCTGAGAAAGGCAGTGTAGTAGATGAAAAAGTATTAGAAGATAGTTCTGTTACTTATGCTAAATTTGAGGCATTAGCTCCGCCTCCTGTGGGGCAGGGTCTGCAAATGAGTCTGCCTCTTTTTGAGGTTGCTCCTAACTTTGAAAGAGAACTTTTTATGTATAGAAAAGTAGGAAACTCATTACCTCTCTTGGTCAATAAGGTAGAAATCAAAATGCGAACTGGTAGCCATCATTTCATTTTGTATGGTTTTAATGAAAATACTCCTGCTTCCCTAATACCTCAGTTTGATGTTATTAGAGATTTACGCTACCCTAACGGAAATCTGAATATCAATACAGTGGTATCTATGGGTTATCATATATTTTGGGCTGGAGCACAAACTCCCTACCACAATTATACTTTCCCTGAAGGAACAGCCTTAGAAATCCCAGCTAATTTTGCTTTTGATATGAACTCGCATTATGTTAATAAGACGAGTGCGCCTATTCCCGGTGAGGTCAGTATTAACCTATATACCGTGCCTGCCTCTACAGTCAAACACAAAGTCAAAGTAATTAATTGGGGCAATAATAGTATCAATCTTCCTCCCAATCAAAGAACGACTATAACTCGTACATTTAGAGTAAATAAGAGGACTCGTATAGTTGCTCTTACCTCGCACATGCACAAGCTGGGAGAAAAGTTTGTCATCAAAATCGCAGGAGGAGCGCGCAACGGCGAGATTGTCTATACCTCTACTGACTGGGAACATCCCGACATCATCAACTATCCTACGCCCATAGTTCTAAACGTTGGGGAAGGGCTAACTTCTGAAATTACTTACAACAATACCACCAGCAGAATAGTTAGCTTCGGCTTGACCAGCGAAGATGAAATGGGTATTATTTTTGGTTACTATTACGAGGATTAGTTAAATCACTGACAATGAATTGTTTGAATTATCAATGATTACTTTTTAGCAATTACGCTAATGTGTTTGGAATAATTGCGACCAAACAGGCGGGCAAGGGTGCGTAGTTTTTTGGCAAATCCCACATTAGCGAGCAATTTTTTTATCCAAGTAAAACCCTGTAAAGATTTAGTCCATGATTCTAAGCGATACCAAAGTCTGTCATACATTGGTTCTTCTTTGATAAGTTGGAAAGGGGCAGACATGGTTAATTGGACAAACTTGGCAAACTTGCGAGGGTGTAGATAATCCGTATGAATAACTATACCACTGTCTTTCAATACCTTATAAATTTCCGCTACTGCTTTTTTGCTTTTCTCTGTATCTTCTACAAACCAGCCCCAAATGCCGTCAGAGGCAATTACCACATCAAAAGTATTTTCCTGAAAAGGCAACTCTAAGCAACTTGCCACGATGAACTGATAAGGATTGTCCTTCCCTTTGACTACTTCCTCACAGCGTTTTTTGGCTTTGGCTACGGCAGTCAGCGAAATATCTAAACCTACGATAGTTTCTCCGTAAGGGTGTAGTCTTTCGGTAATATGTCCAAGGCTACAGCCTAAGTCCAAGATAGTCAATTTCCTACCTTTTTCTTGGTAAATATTTTTTACCTGCTCGGCTACGTACTCATGTCTTAGCACCTCCGCAGCGCGCCCACTATACGCCCATGGTTCAGCTTGGCTTTGGTAAAATTCCTCATAAAAGTTTTGCTGAGTATCCCCTACTAAAAAAATAGGAATACCCTCAATCATAGAAAAATCCTTGCTACTTTCTGAATTAGTAGTTGAGTTTTGGGACGATATTTTTTCCTTATAGGGACTTGCCAATAGCTCTATTATCTGAACTGCCTTCATAAATGATATAAGAATGTAAATAATTGTTGCTTAGAATTGTATGTAAGAATGTGGGAGAAAGAAAAGGTACTTGTAATGCAAACATACAAGTACCCTTAGAAAAATCAAAACTTTTATAAAATTTTATTGGACGGTTACGTTAAAAGTAACTTCTATGTCTGTTTCTCCGCCTGCGTTGGCTATTTGTCCATTAGCAACTCCACTTGCCGCCTTATTTAGTTCATGCCTAAGTGTAACAGTAAGTTGTCCTGTTCCTGTGCTTCTTGTAGCTATGCGATTTTTTAAGCCCACAGGTCTATTGTTTCTGTCCCTATCGTCGTATGTAATGGTCAATAAGTTAGCGACTGCCGAGCCTGTAAAGAAAAACTGATGCTCGTCTGCTTCTTCTGATATTTCTTTTGTGATGTCCACTGCTTTGGCAGGATTGGACTCGTCAAGTACCTCTATTTCCATAGTGTAAGTTCTGCCATTATTCAAAATGATATTATCTATGACAGGAGCATTGCCGCCTGCCCCGTCTAAATCCCTAAAAGTAAAAGTACGAACCGTGCCTCCTTCTGTAAATTTCAATTTTACGGTAGTTATCAATTCGCTTTCATTATCGCCTTTGGGGTCTTCCTCTTTCTTCTTACAAGAAGAAAAACCAATCGCTAATACCAAGAATAATAAAAGTAGAGTACGATTGAGTTTCATAAATTTTTGATTTAAGATTTAATGGTTAGAATAAAAATGCAACAATATTGCAAACATAAATTTTTTTGCAATATTGTTGCAATAAAAAGCTTGTATTTAACAAATTTTAATTTGTTACTTTTGCTCTAAAACTGCTTTTATCTTTTCTTGGATTTGTAGGATATTGGCTTTCATTTCTTTTTGAATCTCAAGCATTTGTTCTGGGGTGAGGTCTATTTTTGCCTCATGTTCGCGTGAGTGGTCGTGGTCATGTGCATCACCTTCGTGATGATGGTGATGCTCCTCGTCATGAGGGACTTCCACTATGTTTTCCATCCATTCTTTCATTCCCTTAGAGATATTCTCCAAGTTCATAATCTTAGCATCTAATTGGCTGATAGCATTTTCATCTTTACCAGCTAAAGAATCCTTCTGTGCAGTCAGCTTGGCTTTTAACTCCTCGAGGGCTTTCATTTTGGGCATCAATTCTTTGTGAATAGCCATTGCTTCATTGTGCCATTTTACTGCTTCTTTGAGCAAGGCTTCTGACTTTTCATCTTTTCCATTGCAGGAAAAAAGAAGTAGTAAGGCAAATAATGCGATTGGAAAGTAGGTCTGTTGTTTCATATAAGTAAAAATTCAATTATTAA
This sequence comes from Thermoflexibacter ruber, assembly GCF_900113045.1. Lineage (GTDB taxonomy): Bacteria > Bacteroidota > Bacteroidia > Cytophagales > Thermoflexibacteraceae > Thermoflexibacter > Thermoflexibacter ruber. The sequence goes on along the minus strand of NZ_FONY01000032.1, from coordinate 38,031 downwards.
TTATCAATTATTAATTATCAATTATCTAATGTTTTGAATAATTTTTTTCCCGAAATGGTTTTTCTTTTCTGCTTGAGCGTGTTGAAAATGCAGAAAAATAAGCAGTAAAATGTGTAATACCACCAACACACCAATTCCTATTTTAGTTTTTCTTTGATGGTGTTTATATCTCAGACGAATTCTATGTATAGTATAAATCATTACAATTACTTGCAAAACTATCCAATAAGGTTGAAGGGGCAGTAAAAAACTCATATAGAAAGGTAAACCCATAAGTCCTAAGCCCCAAATAAGATAGGGAAGGATACAACACAAAGCATGTGTCAGAGAAAAAATTAAAGCACTTGAAAATAAAATAGTTAGCTTTTTCATAGTTATAAAAAATGCAACAATGTTGCAAATATGAGATATTATTTTGAAATGAGCAAATAGAATATTTAGAATTTGGACACTATTATTTCTTTTAACTTGTACGATAGGTAGTACAATTTTTTTATACCTTTGACAATTAATCGTAAAGTTTCGTATTTTTCATGTTAGATAATATCATCAAATACATAGAAGTCAATTTGGAAATAGCCAAGTTGGAAGCTAAGGAGGTCATGGTGCGTCTGATTGCTAAAATGATGAAGGCTGTGCTGATGATAATTCTTGGCTCGTTTACCATACTTTTTGTAAGTCTGGCGTTTGCATTCTACTTAGATACGCTGTTAGGGAGTGCTTTCTATGGTTTTTTTATCATTGGCTTGTTTTATTTATCTTTGTTTTTTGTTTTTTGGTTATTGCGTAAAAGGATTACCAATAGTATCCAAAAAAGCATAGATGTAGAAATTCCCATCAAATTAGATTTTGAAAATAAAAAATAACACGCTTTGGTATGAAAAAAGTAGCTATCCTTGGAGCAGGTTTAGTAGGTTCACTTTTATCTATTTTTTTGTCTAAAAGAGGATATCAAGTGGAAGTGTATGAGCGAAGAGACGACCCTCGCCACAAAGGGTACGTGGGAGGTCGTTCTATCAACTTGGCTTTGAGCGATAGAGGATGGAGGGCTTTGGAAAAAGTAGGTATTGCAGAGAAAATCAAAAAAATTGCTATTCCTATGCACGGGCGAATGATTCACGACTTGCAGGGACATCTCACTTTCCAACCATACGGCAAAGAAGGGCAAGCAATTTACTCGGTATCAAGGGCTTTATTAAACATTGAACTTATTGATTATGCCGAGAAAGAAGAAAAAGTAAAGTTTTATTTTCATCAGCGTTGTGAAGATTTAGACTTAGAAAAAAAAGTAATTTATCTACAAGATACTGAAAGTCAAGAAAAAAGCCAAATCAGTGCAGATATAATATTTGGGGCTGACGGGGCTTTTTCTGCGGTCAGGCTGGCAATGCAAAAAACAGACAGGTTCAATTATGCTCAGACCTACTTAGAATATGGATACAAGGAACTTACCATCCCTTCTCTGCCAGACGGAAGTCATGCCTTAGATAAAAATGCACTCCATATCTGGCCTCGAAAGAGTTTTATGTTGATAGCTTTGCCTAACATAGACGGAAGTTTTACTTGTACTTTGTTTTTTCCTTATGAGGGCAAACCTTCTTTTGCTACGTTAAAATCTTCACAAGACGTTACCGACTTTTTCAAAGCAACTTTTCCTGATGCTTTCTCGGTTTTACCAAATCTTGTAGAGGAATTTTTTACTAATCCTACTTCCTCTTTGGTCATGGTCAAGAGTCAGCCTTGGGTATATCGCTCTGGAGTGGCTTTGATAGGAGATGCCGCCCATGCTATCGTGCCTTTTTACGGGCAAGGCATGAATGCTGGTTTTGAAGATTGCTATGTACTCAATGAAATTTTGGACAAGCACTTAGACAACTGGGAAATCAGTTTGCAAGAATACCAAGAAAAACGTATTCCAGACGCCAATGCGATTGCAGAGTTGGCATTGAACAACTTTGTAGAAATGAGGGACTTAGTAGCTGATGAGAAGTTTTTGCTTAGAAAAAAAATAGAGGCAAAAATGTATGAACTCTATCCTGAGAAATGGACTCCACTTTACAGCATGGTAACTTTTAGCCCTGAAACTCGATACTCCGAAGCCTTAGCCAAAGGTAAAAAACAAGATGCAATCATGAGCGAGATTATGCAACTCCCTCATATAGAGCATATTTGGGAGGATTTAGTTTTAGAGGAAGTTACCAGAAGACTGAGCTGAAGAATATAAGCCTACCATGAAAATTCTCATTGCTCCTGATAGCTTCAAAGGTTCGCTTTCTGCCCAAGAGGTAGCTAATAGCATAGAAAGAGGCATACTCAAAGTCTGTCCCTCGGCAGAGATTTTTAAAATACCTATGGCAGATGGGGGAGAGGGAACGATAGATGCAATCCTTGAAGCGAAAAAAGGAAGAAAAGTTGCTATCCAAGCTAAAAACCCACTTGGCAAGGAAATCTTAGCTTCTTACGCCATTTTAGAGCAAGAAAATACAGCAATTATAGAAATGGCAACGGCTTCTGGCTTGCCCTTGCTTGCCTTAGAGGAACGCAATCCGCTTAAAACCAGCACCTTCGGTACAGGACAACTGATTCAAAACGCTTGGCAAAATTTATCTGGTGCTTCCCCAGCTACAATAGTTGTATGTATAGGCGGAAGTGCAACAAATGATGCTGGTGCGGGTATGCTACAAGCCTTAGGGGTACAATTTTTAGATGAAAATGGAAAAGAAATACAGGTATGTGGAGGTAATTTGAAAGAAATCAAAAAAATAGAGGTTTCAAATTTTCATAAACCAGCGCATATCGAATTTATTGTGGCTTGTGATGTTACCAATCCCTTACTTGGAGAAAAGGGAGCTTCTGCTGTTTTTGCTCCACAAAAGGGAGCAGACCCAGAAGCGGTACAGATTTTAGAAGAAAATTTGACTTATTTTGCTGGTTTAGTAGAAAATACTTTTCCGAATCTAAAAGGTTTACAACATCAACAAGGCACAGGCGCAGCAGGAGGTTTGGGATATGGTCTTATGGCTTTTCTGCAAGCAAAAATGCAAAAAGGGGTAGAAGTAGTCTTAGGAATCACGCAATTAGAGCATGTTATTAAGAAATTTTCTCCTCAAAACCGCGACTTAGTAATTACTGGAGAGGGAGCTATGGACTTTCAAACTGTTTTTGGGAAAGTGCCTTGGGGAGTGGCTAAATTGGCTAAGCAATACCACTTACCTGTAATAGGTATTGCGGGGACACTTGGAAAAGAGCATCACATACTTTATCAACATGGCTTTGATGGCTTATTTGCTATTGTTGATAGACCTATGAGCTTGCAAGATGCTATGAACCAAGCAGATATGCTTTTGGAGCATACTGCGGAAAGAGTAATGCGACTATATATGCTTTCATACAGTTTATAAAGGTCTAAGAAACTTCTAATGCTTTTCTAATCCGATTTTTAGGCTTATTTTCAGTATCAAATATAACTTTGCAGCAAGTTTTTAGGTGGATGCAATAGTAAAGGAACGCAAGGACTTCAAATGACAAGCTATGGGTCTTTGCGTTTACCTTTTTAATCTTCCAGAGGCATCTCCACGCATCAAGTTTTCTATCTCTGCTACAGTAGCTAAGTTAGTATCTCCCTCTATGGTATGCTTCAATGCGGAAGCACATATCCCAAAATCCAGAGCTTTTTGGTCATCTTGATAGCTAAGCAAACCATAAATCAATCCTGCCATAAAAGCATCGCCTCCACCGATTCTATCTACTATAGGATTGATTTCTTGATACTCTGTTTCTAAAAAATCTTTGCCGTTAAACATCTTTGCTTTGATTTGGTTGTGAGAGGCACTGATAGAAATGCGTTCTGTATCTACTACTTTTTTGATTTTAGGGTACTTTTCTATCATTTTACTTGCTGAACTCACAAAAGGATTGGCTGTTTTTTCCATTTTTATTCCAAAAATCTCCTCTAAGTTTTGCTCATTTGCCAGCACCAAATCACAGTACTGCACCAGTTCAGGCATGACCTCTTGGGGCTTTTTGCCGTATTTCCAAAGATTGGAGCGATAGTAAATATCCGCAGAAACAAAGACATTTTTCTGCTTAGCTACTTCTAAGGCTCTTAAACATTCTTTAGCACAGTTTTCTGAAAGTGCAGGAGTAATGCCTGACCAGTGAAACCATTTGGCACTTTCAAAAATCTGCTCCCAGTCAAATGCACCTACTTCTATTTCTGCAAAAGCGGAATGGTATCTGTCATACACAATGCGTCCTGCACGCATGGCTACCCCATTTTCCAGAAAATACAAGCCCAATCTTTCCCCTTGTAGCTGAATGAAAGAGGTATGAACTCCGTTTTTATCTAAAAATTGTTTTGCTGCCTTCCCCAAAGGATTGGAAGGGAAGCGAGTAACATGCGAGGCGGGCATCTCCCAATTCGCCAAAGCTACTGCCACGTTGGACTCACACCCTCCAAAGATAATTTCCAAAGTGTTGGCTTGCTCAAAACGTTGGAAATCAGGAGGAGAAAGTCGCATCATCATTTCACCAAAAGTAATGACCATGTAAAATTTTAAGTTATAAGGTTGAGAATTTGATGCCCAAAAATAATGGATAAAACCATTACTAATGACTTACTTTGCAGTAGATTTTGTTATTTTCTTTTAAAAAGTTTAATCTTGTAGGTAGAATTACAAAATATACCCAAGCAAAATTAGTTTGTGAATTTATTTTGAGTAAAAAAGTATTATTATCAATCTTTTACCTCTGGCAGGTTTACAAAACCTGCCAGAGGTGAGTATAACTTAAACGATTAGACTCGATGCGTTTTATAGACTTAAGAAGTGATACTGTTACCAAGCCTACGCCAGCAATGTTAGAAGCGATGTTTCATGCGGAAGTAGGCGACGATGTTTACGGGGAAGACCCCAGCGTGAATGCCTTAGAGCAAAAAGTGGCTAATTTATTTGGTAAAGAAGCTGCACTTTTCTGCCCATCTGGAACGATGACCAACCAAATTGCTATTCGCATTCTGACCCAACCACAAGAGGAAGTCATTTGCGACCGCATGGCACACATTTATAACTATGAAGCGGGGGGAATCATGGCAAATTCTCATGCTTCGGTACGTTTGATTCATTCTTCTTATGGAAAGTTTACGCCAGAAGATGTATTAGAAAATATTAATCCTGACGATATTCATTTTCCTCCTACTGCCTTGGTTGCCTTAGAAAATACAGTGAACAAAGGTGGAGGTTGTTATTATAATGCTATTGAAATAGAAGCTATTAGTAAATTGAGCAAAGAAAAAGGCTTAAAAATGCACTTGGACGGAGCGCGTATCTTTAATGCTTTGGTAGCTACGAGTGAGAAGGCTGAAGTACATGGAAAATACTTTGACACGATTTCTGTATGCTTTTCCAAAGGATTGGGCGCGCCCGTAGGTTCTGCTTTGTTAGGAACAGAGGAACACATCAAAAAAGCCAAAAGAGTCCGCAAGCTATTTGGGGGAGGCATGAGGCAGGCAGGTTATTTAGCGGCGGCAGCTATCTATGCTCTTGATAATCATATAGAAAGGTTAGCCGATGACCACCGAAGAGCCAAAACATTAGCCGAAACTTTGGCAGAACTTCCTTATATAGCTCAGGTAGTTCCTGTTTACACCAATATTGTCATTTTCCAACTTATTGATAATCTTTCTCCTGCTGATTTCAGTGCTTGGCTCAAAGCGCAAGGTATATTAGCCAATCCTTTTAGCAAGCAAAGTATTCGCATGGTAACACATTTAGATTTTGATGATGCCATGTTGGAAAAAGTAGTCAAAGTGCTGAAAAGTTATTGAACTGCTATTATCCACCACTTACAGGAGGAATCAAGGCTATTTCATCTTTTTCGCTAAGTACCTGCTCATCTTCGGCATATTCGCTATTGACGGCTACTAAGAGCGACTTTAGATTTTTTAGCTTGGGATAGTCCACATAGAGTCTTTCCATGACTTGAATGACTTTGCTATTTTCTTGTAAATCAAGAGTTAGCTTATCTTTTCCTATGATTTCTTTGGTAATTCCGAATAAGATAATTTCTACTTTCATGGATATATTTTTATGCTAATGTATTATCACAATGTAATTTTTCTATTTCTGGCAATTACCTGCCAAGTGCCGACTACTTCTTGATGCTCAACCACATATACCTCGTTATACAAGTTGATAGTTGGGCAGATATGGTAAGGAATCCCGTATAGAATTTGTCCTATGGAGATACTTTCCCAGTCTTTGACCTCTAAGACCAAATGCTCCTCACTTTGAGAGACGAATTGGTAATCAGCCAAGTTAAGGAATTTTACTCGCTTTGTCAAGGGGTTTTCTGAGGCAACGGCTTTGTGCCCGAGGTCTAAGGTAATGTAGCCTTGTTTAGGTTTAGAAATCACTCTGGTCATTAAGACACCCGCCCATTCAAAGGCTTGCTCTGGGAGAGAATCACTATACCCCCAATCTGAAATGAGGCAAGTTCCTGGACTGCAATACACTTGTGGTCGTAAAGCATGAACCGTAAAGGCGGGAGTCCCTCCACAAACTACCATAGGTGTAGGCAAACCCATAGCTTGTATTTTTTCAATGATTTGATTAACAGGCTCAAAGGCTTTGTTTATTTCATTTTTTCTTTCTTCAAAATCACTTTGTCTAAAATTGCCATCGTACACATGCAAACCTTCGCAAATCAGGTGTGGATATTTTTTTGAGTAAACTAAGTCTTGGTAGAAAGCTAATAATTCTTCATTGACCTCTAAGCCGCTTCTGTCCATAGCATTATTGACATCAATAAACACATACGCACAACTATTTTCTTTGGCAAAAGTGGCATTGATAGCCTCAGCAACTACTCTGCAATCTACCAAAGAAGCAAAATGCACTTCGGGATATTTTTTTTGCAAGTGAAATAAGCGGTTTATTTTATTACCTACTAACTGATGAGCAATGAGTACGAACTTGCCTCCTGCCATAGCGGTCATCTCTGCCTCAGCGATAGTAGAGGCTTTGAACTTGGTGATTCCGCTTGCCAACTGCATTTGTACTATTTCTACCATCTTGTAGGTTTTTACATGGGGCATGAGGCGATCAGGCATACCTACGATATGTAACATTTCTTGGATATTGTGCAATACTTTCTCTTTGAAAATGAGCAGTGAAGGAGTGTCTAAGTCTTGCTCATTTTTGATTTTGAACCAATTATCTTTCATTTTCTTTATTTTGACTTTGGAAATAATGCAAAGCTATCAAAAGATATAAGATTATCTTACCCAATAAGCAAAAACTAATGTTTGATAGCTTGGGGAGGAGGGATTTCTTCGGAAAGAGGTTTTTTGTCTTTCTCTTCCTGAGTTTCTATTTCGGCAGAAATATACAAATTGATTCTTTGCCTTACTTCTGATAGCATTAGATTGGTGCTTATTTTTCCGTTCTGAATAACGGAAATATGTCCTGTCTGCTCGGAAACTACCAACACCAATACGTCAGTTACTTCTGAAATACCTAAAGCGGCGCGATGCCTTAACCCCATGTTAGCGGGGAGATTGGGATTTTGAGAAACAGGTAGGATACAACGAGCTGCTTTGATGCGTCCTTCTACGATGAGTACCGCTCCATCGTGCAAAGGACTCTCTTTATTAAAAATGGCAAGCAGTAGCCGCTTAGAGAGTTCAGCATCTAACAAATCTCCTGTTTCAGCGTAATTGTTGAGGTCAGAGGTTTTTGAAATGACAATAAGACCGCCTGTATATTCATCTGAAAGGACTTTGAGTGCATCTATAATAGGAGTAATTTTCAAGTCATATTCTTTATTGTTTTTACTCCATTTGAAAAAGTCAAAGCCTTGAAACTCTGCCGACTTACCTAAGAGCAAGAGGAAAGAACGGATTTCTTGCTGAAAAAGAATCAATGCCGCCAATACGCCTACCCCCATGAACTGGTCTAAGATGACGGACAGCAGTTTCATCTGTGTAGCTTGTACGATAAGAAAAATGAGATATAAAACCAGAAATCCAATAAAGATTTTCAATGCTACTGTGCCTTTTACCAACTTATAAAGTTGAAAAAGCAATACACTCACTAAGGCTATATCAATTATATCTACCCAAGCAATTTCTAAAAATCCAATATGAAAAAGTAGAGGCAAATCCTATGACTTTTGATTTTTACTCATTCAAAATTACAAAATAAAGCCAATACCTGAGTTGTATTTATGACTTTATTATTTTTTTTAAGAATAATTAACTGACAACTTATTAGCTTTCAATACTTAAACATTATTTTTGTAAATTGTATTTAAAATACTAAAATCAGTCTGATTACCTATAATTTACTATACAAAGTGTTTACCAAAATAGACAAACTTGTTACCAAAGCCTTTATTCCTACCTTTTTTCTTACTTTTTTTGTAGTATTATTTATCCTTTTTACTGTTTTCATTTCCCAATACTTGGAGGATTTGGTCGGCAAAGATTTGGGCTTAGATGTCTATTTGAGAGTATTTTTCTATTTTGCACTCACTTTGACACAAATGACTTTTCCTTTAGCTACGCTCTTAGCTTCGCTGATGTGCTTTGGGAATTTGGGAGAGCATAGCGAACTGACCGCTATTAAAAGTTCAGGTATTTCTCTTTTGCGTATCTTATTGCCTGTGGGCGTATATGCAGTATTTATTTCTGTGGTTGCTTTTCTTTCTAACAATTACGTAGCTCCAGAGGCAAATTTGCGTGCTTATAGCCTCATTTATGATATTAGACAGAAAAAACCAGCCTTAGAGTTCAAAGAAGGTGGATTTTACAATGACTTACCAGATTACCGCATTCGCATAGAACGCAAAGACCGAGATGGCGGGAATGGCATTTACGGCGTAATGATTTATGACCATACTACGAGAAGAGGAAATACTGACCTAATTATTGCAGATACAGGGAAAATGTATAATATCTTGAATGATAGCTATTTGGTGATAGAACTGCAAAATGGTTATCGCTTTTCAGAGCCTCAAACAGAAAATACTTACAAAAGGGAGTTCGTTAGAGATAATTTTAAAAAAGCTAAATTTGTTTTTTCTTTGGAAGCCTTAGGCATGAATCGCACTCCAGAAGAACTTTTCAAATCTCACAGGGTAATGATGACCATGTTTGAACTAAGGAAAGTAGCAGATTCTTTGGACAGGGAAGCCTCTCATTACTTATCTAATACACCGCATATTTCTAAACCTTACTACGATTATCAGTTTGGGGCGATACTCCATGACAGTTTGACCAGAGGTATAGATACCTTGCCTAAACACTATACTCAATTTAAAAAAGTCATAAACCCCGAAGATATGTTTATGTTTTATGATAAGGCTATCAATAAGACACGCAATATCAAAAACTTAATCACAGCCTCCAAAGAAAGAGTAGAAACACTGCGTACTGACTCACGCGTATATCGTATAGAAATGCACCAGAAAATTACTTTTTCGGTGGCGTGTTTTATTATGTTTCTTATCGGGGCTCCTTTAGGAGCTATTATTAAAAAGGGAGGTTTTGGTGTACCTGTGTTAGTTTCTATAGTATTTTTTATTCTGTTTTATGTATTGACTATTACAGGGCAAAAATATGCCAAAGAAGGGGTAACAGGGCTACTGACTGGGGTTTGGATGGCAAATGGTATCTTGGCTATTTTTGGCTTATTTTTCTTGCGCCAAGCCTACTTCGACTCTCGTCTATTCGATGCAGATGTTTATTACATTTTCTTCAATCGCTTCAAGGAAAAGTATTGGAAAGCCTCTCTTGCTAAAAAAGCTAATATACAAGTCAGTGAATAGATTTTAGAAAAGTTGCTTAGAACGAATAAGTTAGTAGGATATTCCACAAAAAGCCCAAATTAGGCTCTACATTGGTGCGGATAGGCTGATTAATTTGCGAAGACAGCCAAAGAGGTAACTTGCGGTGGGCTATGCCGAGTGTGTTAGAAAAATATATGCCTTCTCGCCCATCTTGAAACAAATAAAAAACTTGAGGGATAAGCCTGCCCCGCCAGTTTTTCCCCAAGGGGATACTAAAAAAATTGCCGTTGAGTGTCAGGAAGTGCAATCTTTCTGTATTGGCTTCTTTTCCTACATTGAATCCATACCAATACATTAGGCTGATAGAAGATGTTTCAGAAATTTTATAAACGGGCATGACTTCTAAGTTAATGAAGCGTTCTGCTAAGATAGCCTCCCTGACTACTCCATTGCTCACAATACTTGAACTAAAAAAAGCAGCAGAAAAAGAAGTCCCTATACCTAAATCAAATACCTGCCTATGAACGAGTTTATATCGTAGCCAATGCGAAGTAAACCACGGCTTAGCTTCTAAGCTAAATCCAGATTGGGGTTCGTAGCTGAATCTTCCTTTTTTTGCAGAGAAAAAAGCAAGTAATGCAGGTTTACCCAAGGCAAACGAAGGAATAAGCGAAATCCCATTGTTGGTTATAGAAATATCCCCTGAAAATTTAAAAGATTTATCTAATTGAGTAGAATCTTCGTCCTGGGCAAATAAGGCAAGAGAGAAGATTAATAAATAAACCTGACATACTACAACTTTGTAATGTTTCATTGTAATTTTTTCTGAAAGATGCAATAAGTCTTGTAAAGATATAAAATATTGAGTAGAAATAAAACTAACAATTACGAGTAAAATTTTACCATTGTTCTTGCGAAAGTACCTACTTCCCCTCTCAGAAGGAGAGAAGCAGGGGTGAGGCGATAAAAAAACACTTTCGCAAGAAGTCTAATATATCCTATATACTAATACAAGCGAAAACCCATCACTAAAATATCATCTGTTTGGGCTAAATTCCCTTTCCATGCTTCGTGCCATTCTTGGAGCAAGTTGCCCTGTTCTTTCATTGGAAAGTCTTTAAGTTGGAAAAGTAGTTCCCTAAAATGCTTTTTCATTAGTTTCTTATTTTCTTCTCCCCCAAACTGGTCTTGGTAGCCATCAGAGAATAGATAGAAACTAAATTGGTCATTGGCTGAGAAAAAGATAGTACTTTGAGAAAAATTTACCTCTGACTTGGAAGAATTGCCTCCTATGTAAAAATTTTCCCCTTCTATCATGTTCATTTTTCCATTTTTGATATATACCAACGGAGCTTTGGCTCCCGCAAAAGTCAAAGTGCTATTTCCTTTATCTAACATGACTAAAGCGATGTCCATTCCATTTCTATGTGTATTTGCCTCTTGATTAAAAATTTCTTTGATACCTAAATGCAAGTTTCTCAGTATTTCTGAAGGAGTAAAAACTTGCTGGACATCAATAATTTCGTTCAAAATTTTGTAACCAATCAAACTCATGAACGCTCCCGGTACGCCGTGTCCTGTGCAGTCCACCGCGGCTAAGAAGATTTTATCTCCTTTTTGATTAAAATAGTAAAAATCACCAGAAACAATGTCTTTGGGCTTGAAAACCAAAAAACTATCAGGGAAATGAGATTGTATGACTTTGAAATCACTTAAAATATTGTATTGAATAGTTTTGGCATAGTTGATACTGGAAGTGATATAAAGATTCTGTGCCTTGATTTCCTTATTCTGCACATTGACAGTGTTGATTTTTGATTTTAACTCCTCAAGATTTTCAAATAATTTAGTTTGGATATCTTGTAAGCTCGATGTCCTTTCTTTCACTTTGGCTTCTAACATCTGATTGGTTTGTAAAAGCTCTTTGGAAAAAGTTTCTTCTTTTTTGTAAGCAGAAGCAAGGTTTTTAGAAAGAAGAAGGGTATGACTAAAAATAAAAATAAACGAGCCTATGGGCATCAAATTAATGGAATCTATGACCACATTTGCTACAAGAATATCATTTGTTGCGGCAACGATTATGGTTGCCATACCAAAAGCAAAAATAACGCTCCCCTCTCTACGCTTTATCAAAATGCGAATAGTGAAATAGAGTGCATAAAGAATTAATAAAAAAGCAATTAGTTGATAGTAAATCAGATAATTAGAATACACTATGCCTCGAGTAAATAGTACTAATAAGGAAAAAATGGCACTGAAAAAAAGTAAAACTTTGATAACATAGGAAGAAAAGTCCTCAGAATAAAGAGATTTAACAAACATTGCAAACATAGGCATTCCTATTGAAAATGTCAGGTAAGAAAGTTTATTTCCTACCTCAAAATCAGCGTTAGGAAATATATCTGTAAAATAGTAATCATCAGTGAAAAAGGCTCTAAGAGCGATGATAAAACAGTAAGAAGCAAAATAAAGAATAGCCCAAGTCCGCCTGCGGAAAAAGAAGAGTATCAAGTGGGCAAGACCCATAATGACAAGTACACCAATAGAGAAAAAATTGATAAGTATGGTTCTTTCTCTCTCTGTACTAATAGGTTGTGCTTTCCCCAAAGAAATAGTTTGCGTAAGCCCGCCAAGTCGATAGGCATAGTTAGCCACAAAAAAAACGATTTCTACTGTATCTTTTTGAGGGATGAAAAAATATATTTCTGGGTCGTAATGCCCATCGGTGGTTTCAGGCGAAGTCCCTAATTTTTTTGGCTGATTCATAGGTTTATTATCTATGAACAAGGCATAATTCGTAGTAATAAACTCTAATTTGAGTGCCAAGAGTTCATTACCTCTAAACACAGAAGGAATTTTGACCCTAAGCCGATAGGTGGTATATCCTTCCGTAGTGGGGACTTCACCAGAAATAGTTTTATAACTGTCCCAGCTATTAGGTACTTCTACATAAGAGGGAGATGCCTGCTCAAAGTCTTTCCCTATCAAGTATTGTTTCCAGTAAAACTCCCACTCTCCATTTAGGGCAATAGCACTATGAGTTTCAAAATTAGATTTAGAAAAGTCTATCACTCCTTTCTCCGCTCTTGTAGTTTCTTTTTTCTTAGCACTACAAGCAAAAAAAAGTGTTGTTGTTAGCAAGTATATGAGATACCTGAAAAAAATACTTTTATACAGAAAAAATAACATTCTTATCTTACAACAATGAGCGATTACAAACGAAAACCCATCACTAAAATATCGTCTGTTTGGGCTAAATTTCCTTTCCATGCCTCGTGCCATTCTTGGAGCAGGTTGCCTTGCTCTTGCATAGATAAGCCTTTAATTTGGAAAAGCAACTCTCTAAAATGCCTTTTCATCAATTTTTTATTGGCTTCCCCCCCAAACTGGTCTTGGTAGCCATCAGAGAATAGATAAAAACTAAAATTGTCCTTTTCTGAAAAATGGACGGTAGTTTGATTAAAACTGCTATTTTCACTTCCGCCAATACTATATTTGTCCCCGCTAACCACTTCCATTTGCCCATTCAACATATAGACTAAGGGGTTTTTGGCACCAGCAAATTTTATCTGCTTTTGCTCTTTTTCTATCACTACCAAAGCTATATCCATGCCGTCACGACTCTTTGAATCCTCTCCCTGCCTAAGAACTTGCCTAATGCCTATGTCAAGGCTTTTTAAAATATGTGCGGGTTCGGTGATTTGGTGAACCTCTATGATTGCATTGAGCGTTTTATAACCAATCAAGCTCATAAACGCTCCCGGCACGCCGTGTCCTGTGCAGTCTGCCGCCGCTAAGAAGATTTTATTTCCTTTTTGATTAAAATAGTAAAAATCACCAGAAACAATGTCTTTGGGCTTGAAAATCAAAAAGCTATCTGAAAAATGAGTTTGTATATTATCAAAATTGGGTAGAACGCTCTGCTGTATGGTTTTGGCATAGTTAATACTTGAAGTAATGCTGAAGTGCTGTGCCTTGATTTCTTTATTCTGTTGATTAATTAGTTCTAAGTTGGCTTTTAGTTCCTCAAAATTCTGTGCAAGTTCCTCATTGGCTTCCTTGAGCTGTTGGGTACGAGCTTCTACTTTGGTTTCTAATGCTGCATTTGCCTTTTGTAACTGTTCAGAGAGTTCCTCTACGCGATTGAAAGCATTAGAAAATCGCTTAGAAAGAATAAGCGTCTGAGAGAAGATAAATACAAAAAGCCCCCAAGGCATGAGATTAGCTGTATTGATGATGAGGTTTGAAAAGAGTATGTCGTTGGTGGCAGTACAAAAAATGGTGAACAAACCCAAGGCGAAAGTTTTGCTATTTTCTCTATTTTTTACAAGAATCCTGACAACAAAATAAATAGAATACACGATGATAAGCAGCGCCGCTAACTGAAAATATACCAACCATGTAGAATAAAAAAATCCGTCAGTAAACAATACTACCAAAGAAAATATGCTTCCAAGTAATAAGTAAAATTTGACTACATAAGTGGAAAAATCCTCTTTGTATAGAGAATGAACAAAAACAGCCAATAAAGGAACGCCCAAGTAGAAGGTGAGATAAGAGAGTTTATTGCCTACCTCAAAGTGTATATCTGGAAACAGGTCAGTTAGATAGTAGTTGTCTGTAACTAAGATTCTTATAGCTATTAAAAAACAGTACAAGGCAAACCAAATCGTCGCTTTTACCTTTTGTCTGAATATGTACAAACTTACATGGTAACAGCCCATGATGACTAATATTCCTAAAAGAAAGAAATCTATCATCAAGCTACTCTCGTAGTCTTTACGAATTTGCTCTGCTTTCCCTAAGGTAAGTGTCTGAGTCAATCCACTAAGGCGGTCAGCAAAGTTGGCAATGTGCATGACTATTTCTACGGTATCTCTTTGAGGAACAAAATAATATACATCAGGATTATAGTAGCCTTTGGTGTTTGAAGCATCTTTGCCCAAATCTCGGGCTCTATTCAAGAGTTTATTCTGCACGTAAAGGGCGTAGTTAGTAGCAATGAACCCAACTTTGATGCCTAAAAGCTCATTTTGCTTATATTGAGAGGGAACTTTAATGCGCAAGCGATAGGTGGCATAACCCTGTGTTTGTAACTTCTTTCCTTGCTCTATTTCATAATTATTCCAACTGTCAGGAACATTTACCAATCCAGAAGGTGTTTGGAGCGTAAAATCAATGCCTCTAAGATATTTTTGCCAATAAAACTCCCACTCCCCTTTCAAAACTACTGTGCCTTTCTCCTCAAAATTGTATTTGGAAAGGTCTAAAATGCCATTTTTAGCTTCTATAGATTGCCTCTGAGCGAATGTAAAGGAATGAATTGTTAAAAAAAGTAACCAAAGAAATTGACATCGTTTGCAGTACTTATTAAGTACACAATTTTTAAATTTCATAAGTAGAATTTTTATATAGCAAAATCCTCATTAGCATTTAAAACAGAAAATCTATATAAGGGTTTAAAGAAATACCAAATAATTACAGAGCAAATCTAAGTATAACTTAAAGAATATGGACATTTTCTATACTAAGAATAGATTTACTCGCATGAGAAAACTATGATAAACTATGAAAAATTTTTCATTTTTGCAAAGCTTTGCTTATTTATTGTAACACTTTTTCTAAGCAATATAAATAGGGACGGTGAAAAAAAATCTACTTCCTTTGCCTTCTTCACTTTCTACCCAGATTTTCCCACCATTTTTCTCTACAAAATCTTTACAAAGCATTAATCCTATACCGTTCCCTTTTTCATTAGAAGTTCCTAAAGTAGTGTATTGACTAAGGTGAAAAAGTTGTTCTTTGACTGCTTGGGGAATCCCCACGCCTGTATCGCAAACTTCTATGACAACTTCTTTTTCCTTGATGTACTTTTTAATACATACTTCCTTATTTTCATAAGAAAACTTAATGGCATTGGTCAGCAAGTTGCGGAGTACAGTTCTAATCATTTCTTTGTCGGCAAATACTTCTACTGTTAGCTGTTCGGGATATTCAATACGTATGTTTTTCTTTTGGGCTTGTGGACTAACCAATTTAATATTCTCATATATAGCCTCTTGTATATCAAATTTTTCAGGATTAGCTTGCAAACCTTGTAATTGATTTTGTGACCAATAAAGCAGATTGTTCACTAAGTTGATAGTACTATCTACCTCTTGGGAAAGACGCTCTGAAAGCATAGCGATTTCTTCTCTACTCAATGCTTCTGATTTAAGTAGGTTCAGCGTACCTTTGATAGAGTTAAAAGGGGAACGAACATCATGAGAAATAATAGAAATGAGTTTACTTTGAATTGCATTGAGTTGGCTAAGTTGCTGTTTTTGTTGTTCTACTTTTTGATGTTCTACGTTATAGTTCTCCTTGAGCTTTTTAATGCCAATGCTGATTAATAAGGATACTGTGCAAACCCCTACGCATATATCTAAATGATGAGAAAAACTATCTTTATAAGCCACAATAAGTGTGGGAAAATAGTAATCTATAAAAACAAGAATAATAAAATTAACTAACAATAATACTACAGTGACATGAAACGACCTAATAAACACGATAGCCCCTACGATAGCCATGAAGTAAAAATAGCCGATAGGACCTTGGATGCCGCCATTAAAAAACCACATGATAGAAAGAAAGATAGCTACAAGGAAGTGGTAAGGAATCGTAAGTGATTTGTAAAGTTTTCTAAATCTTGATAGATAGTAGAAATAAGAAAAAAAAATCATTAGTAATAGTACTACTATGTGCATCTGCCACGTAATCCCTACTAAAGCATTGGATACAATAGTAAGCACACAAGCAGCCATAGAGAAAAAACACAAGTTGTTAAATAGCCTATGTTCCAAAGAAAAATCTTCGTAATGCCCTGAGATAGAAAACTGAGTAATATTTTTGATGAAGTTCTTAAATGGTAAATCCACTGGAATAATTTTGGAATAAAGGAAATTACTTTATCTGAATGGTTATTTAAATAATGAAATTCGTCAAAAGTTTGAAGGTATTATTCTTGAGTAAGTAATGAAATGAGTATATTGGTATATCTGAACATAAACTCATAGTATTTAGTGCTTTTAAATCTTATTAACAAATTTTTTGCCATAAACTCATTTTTTGTTATGAACTATTTGGTATCTGTCATTATTCCTTGTTACAACGCAGAAAAATGGCTTGTGCGTACTTTGGATTCGGCGCTGTCGCAGAGCTATCCTCATTTAGAGATTATTGTGGTCAATGATGGTTCTACTGATAGTTCATTGAGTATCTTGGAAAAGTACAAAGAATCTACCACTACTCCTTTTCAAATCGTCAGCACAAAAAATCAAGGCGTTTCTCATGCCTTAGAAATAGGGAGGACGTTGGCGAAGGGAGATTTTTTCCAATACTTGGACAGTGATGATATTTTGTTAGATAAGCAAAAGATTGAAAGTCAAGTAAATACACTTTTAAAGGAACAGGCAGAGGTGGCTTTTTGTGATTACGAAGAACTGTATATAGACGGAGCGAGAAAGGCAAGCAAATATGCCAAAACTCTTTCAAACCGTCCCGATGTAGATTTCATAAGAAAATTTTGGCGACCTACTGCATGTTTTTTATATACTAAAAATATCATTGAAAAAATAGGTGCTTGGAACAGCAGTTTTAAGACTTTTAATGATGTACGTTTTTACTTGCTTGTTTCGGAGATAAAACCGAAATATGTTCACATACCTATTGTAGGGGTCTTATACAACGTAGATGCCCAATCACTTTCTCGTAAATATGGGGTAATTACTTACTTCACAGATTATTATAAGTTACTCATGTATTTTATCCAACGCTGGGAAAGCCAGCAAACTCTTGACAATGAGAGAAAAGCAGAAATCATAGAAGCCTTACGAGATTGTGCAAAGGCATTTATAGGCAAAGATAATGCAAAGTTTGAAATGTGTATCCGACAGATTTATGCCCTTCAGCCCAATTATATACCTAAAAAATCTCTGAAAATGAGGTTATTAAGCAATTTGATAGGGTATAGGCAAGCAGAAAAAATAGCCAGCTATCTAAGGAAAATGCTTTATGCTTGTTTTTGAGTTTTGGGTGAAATAAACTTGATAATTTGATAAAGTACAAAGCCTACCGGACCAGCCATAAGCGTAAAAAACAAGCAAGGTGCAACAAACCAATGCTTTATCCTGTTTTTTTGGCTATCTGTGAGTATCCAACTCCCCACCAACAAGTCAAAAGCTAAGTAATGAAACCAGCCACCTACTACTACCTCATCATTCCCCATTTTGAATAGATTTTTTATGCCGTCCAACGTACCGAAATCTGGCACTTGTCCACTGCCAAAGAGATTGGGAAGGACTAAAACGGCATAGGCGATGCCAATACCAATAGGAATAAGGTAAGAATTGACCAACCAAAGTGTCCATTTCCAACGCGGCGCAAAAATCATCAGTATCCATTGAGGCAGGATAAGTGCATTGAAAATGGAAAAAATAAGCTCTAATGACTTCATAGTTAGTAAATTATGTTTTGTTAGAATACGTCATAAGTTCCCACTACTGAACTTCAAAGGCAGCAGCATATTGACCGAATCGCAAGTGTAAACTTTGCCGTTACCCGCCTCCATAATAACTTTGATAGGCTGATTTTGTTTATTTTCATATTCAGAAAGTACTTGGCGGCAAGCACCGCAAGGGTTAGCCGCTAAGAAAAGGGATTCATTTTTGCGTTTGGCAGTTATAGCGACCATAAGGATTTTTTGAGTAGGATAGTTAGAACCTGCGGCAAAAATAGCCGTTCTCTCCGCACACAAGCCAGAAGGATAGGCGGCATTTTCCTGATTACTTCCTTTGACTATGGCTCCATTTTCCAAAAGAATAGCCGCGCCTACAAAGAAATTGGAATATGGAGCATACGCATTCTCAGCAGCTTGGCGAGCAGAAAGAAGAAGTTTAAAAGTATCAATATCTAATTCATTTTCATGGTCATACACATAAAAAAATGTGTTTAAAGCTAATTTCCAAGGCATAAGAGATTTTTGTTTTCTTAATAAATAGGGAAATTGAAAACTAAAACCTATGTGAGAAAGTTCCTAAAAGTGAATTTATTTTCATCTAAATAGATTAAGTGCAAACTTGGTATAAAAAATAAAGCAACGTATAAGCATGTGTGAAGTAAAATAATAAAGGCTCAAATCATTTCGCACTTCCTAACTTTCTTTTACTTTTGGGCGAAAAAAAAAGAAATGGAGATAAATTATCTTGATTATTACCAAGTATTTTTTAAGCAAACAGTTGTAAAAGAAAAAATTATGGAATCAGTAATCTGTATTGACGGTGTAGTGGGGGCGGGAAAAACCACTTTGGGAGAAATTTTGGCAAAAGATTTAGACTTGCTTTTTTTTAAAGAACCTGTGGACAACAATCCGCTACTGGACAGGTTTTACTACGATCAAAAAAGATATAGCTTCCCTATCCAAATTTATTTTTTGAATAAGCGTTTTAAAATGCTCAAAGAAGCAGCACAACTTATGGGGTGCATTATGGATAGAAGTATTTACGGAGATGTAATTTTTGCAAGATTGCTTATGGAAGGAGAGCTGATGTCTAAGGAGGAGTATCATTTGTACGAAGAGCTGTTATTCAATATGTTAGAACATATTGAGCGACCTAAACTTATGGTATATTTGGACATTACAGTAGAGAATGCAATTGCACGAATCCATGAAAGAGGCAGAGAGTTTGAGAAAGTAGTAGAGCGAAGCTATTGGGAGTCTCTTAACCAGCATTACAAGGAGTACTTTAAAAACTATAACCTTTCAGAACTGCTCGTCATAGACGTAAACGAGTTGGACGTAAGGCACAGTTTGGAGGATAGGAACTATGTATTGGAGTTGATAAAGAGTAGATTGTGAGCGTAGTTAAAGTCTGGATTTAGCGAACTTTTACAAATAGGTATTTTAAAATATCTGCACTATTGAAAAGTGAATGACTTAAGAATGATAAAATAACTCATTTAAGAACGTACTTAAATCCAGACTCACTTTCATAGGCAGAACTACATTTTTGATACGTTTACTGCATTTAGCCCTTTTTTTCCTGATTTTACCTCAAAGGAAACCGAATCATTCTCGTTGAGTTTCAGACCATTTGCTATTTCGCTGATATGTACGAAAATTTCTTTGCTTGAACCATCTTCGATAATAAACCCATAACCTTTGGACTCATTAAAAAATTTAACTTTACCTGTTTTCATTTAAGAATTGTAATTTATATTAAAAATTTTCACCAAAAACCATAAAGCATTACTGTTTTATGATTTTTTGTAAAATTAACGAAAATAATGTATAAACCTAATAAATAGCACATTTTAACCCTTCAAAAGGGAAAAATATTTTTTAACTATTTCTTTTTTAAATAATTACACTTTCATTCCATTTTTTCCAATGCCATTGATACATTGGGGCAAAATAGTTGGCTCTTTTTGAGGAGGCTGTGCTTAGTTTTTCATACCAAGTAGCCATCAAATCCAAGTGCTTTTGTAGAGCATTATCAGAAAAGACTTGTAAATCAGTTGCTTTAGGGGATTGGTCTGTAAAAATCTCTATTTGCTGTTCCAGTAATGTTTCTTGTAACTTTATTCTTTCAGCATCTATTATGTGCTTAGCTTTCTGATAGTTCTGAGCAATGAAACGATGCAGTCGCTCTGCTTTCCACCAAAGCGAATCATCTAATTTTGCAGTAGGTTGGACAAAGGATTCTTCTGAGATAGTAAGAGTTTGAAAGAAAAAAGGTTTAAAAATACTCAAGCAAGGACTGGAAGTACCTGTGAGCCAAATAGTAGGAACTTGGTCATGGCGGATTTCTGCTATCATAGAACCTACCGTATGGCTCGGGTTAGTTAAGCCCGTAGCGTGCATACATATATCTTGGGTAGTGGCTTTATAGGGTGCAAATAGTTCATTTTCAAGGTGATGATGGCTTAGAATAGATAGTGCATCTTTGGTGTCGAAATGGTCAGTTTTGGCTTTTCCCAAGTCATTACTCACTTGCTGGCGAATCTTACAACTGCTCATTTTGGTAAAAAACCAGTCAGAATATGCTTTACGAAAACTAAAATCTTCTCCTTTTTTTGTCCAGCCATTCCTCAAAGCAAAATCTACAACGTTGGGGCTGTGCAGGTCAAATTCATGCTCAATAGTAATTCCATTGGAAATAGAGCGAAAATCTTTGACTTTTTGTGCTACCCACTCTTTTCCTGCAGTTTCCAATACCCACGCTTCTTTTATGTCGGCAATAATAAAGCTATTGTGGTAAAAAAAGTCTTTGTTTTGATAACCTCCGCAGGCATCTTGACCATAGTCTTGGAGAAGGTCAGTGATGAGTTGAAGGGCAGAGATAGCTGTTGGACATCGCTCCAGAGCCAGCCTCAGCATGTCCATACCTGTCAAACCTTGGTTCGTTTTCTTAAACTTTACCTTAGTAAAAAGTGCCTCATTCCCAATGACTAAGCCATGATAGTTTACTCCCATTTCTGCTCCCCACATCTGAAAAGGCTTAGACAAAATAACTTCTGCCGTTTGCTTAACTTGGGGAATAGCTATGTAGGTACATTGGACAGTTTTTTCTCTTGGCTCTTTGGCAGGAATACGAACAATCGCCTGAGCCTCATTGGGTTCGCGGTCTGAGTTTTTACCAAAAATAAGGGTTTTGTTTTTGGTAAAAGAGGGCATCGCCACAAAGGTATCACACATAGTTTTGTTATTTTTTAGCTAACCACCTCCCCAAAGCACTATCGGGATTGATGTCGTCTTTAATTTGACTATACAGCAAAATAATTGGCTGGTAGGTCAGCACATCGTAGTTAATAGAGTTACCCATATCAGTAAACATCATTTGCAAAGTGTTGTCAGTCAGCACTAAGCTCCAACTTCCTTCGTAGTCAATAGCTGTTTCTTTTACCCATTTTTCTTTATGAGGAGCGAGCCACTTGTCTGCATTGATGCCCGGTTTTAGAATATCAGAAAGGTAAATGACATCGCCTTTTTTCAAATCAAAGGTAGCAAAAGCATACAAATCTTGAGTAGTAGTTGATTCTCCTGTTTGGCTTCTAACGGTCTGATAGCTAACAAATTCATCAGTGGCACTGATAACTGTTGTAGTAATATTAGTATAAAGATTATTGCCTATTTCTGTGTCATCTATAGACATCTCAGGTTTCAAGGCAGCCATAGCTTGGTTAAATTTGTTTTGTAGATTGGCATCAGGGTGGTTTTTGATTTGGGGTATAGTGTAAGATTTGACGGCTTTGCTTGAGCCTTTGCTCTGTTCTTTGATTTCACTTTTAGAAATGATGTCGTAAGGAATCGGTGTTACTTTTTTCCATACAAACTTGTAAGTTTTCTTACGGTCTAAGGTCTGCCACTTTCCACTGATAATAGATTCCTTCTCGTCCCAATTTCCTATAAAATATCCTGTAACAGAGTTTTTTGCGTTGGTTTCTCGCAATTCAAACTGTTTATTGGCTTGTTGAATGATTGTACCTGCTAAGTTCAGAGGCTCTCCGTTGTTGGTGTAATAATAACTGCCTGTGAACTGTGAGCCTTGTACGGTGAGTTTGACAGTAATAGGTAGCTTTTTAGCTTGACTTACCTCTATAAAGCCCTCATATCGATAAGCTACCTGTGCAAGTACGGTGGAGGAGATAATGAGGGGTAAAAGCATGACTATTAGCTTGTTGGCATTCATATTAGTATTCATTTGGGTAGATATTTTAAGAAAAGAATATATTTTAGCTTTATTCATATACCAAGAAACGTGCAGAAATGGTAAATATTTTCAGAAAAATAGAAATATCTTGCAATAGATTTGACAAGTTTGATGACTGACGAGTAAAAAATATTTTAATGTAACATTTATCTCAAAAATAAAGCAAAATGATTACTTATCAAATAGAGGAAAAACTAACAGCAGAGGAATTTATTGAGGTATTGGTCAATTCTACCTTAGGAGAAAGACGACCTATTCATGACATAGAGAGGATTAACCAAATGTTACAACACGCCAATCTCATTGCAACGGCAAGAAATGAGGGGAAGTTGGTAGGGGTGGCACGTGCTTTGACGGATTTTGCGTTTTGTACTTATCTTTCTGACTTGGCAGTAGATGGGGAATATCAAAAGCAAGGAATTGGAAAAGAGCTAATCCGAATGATTAAAAATCATGCTCCTAAGGCAAAGTTAATTTTATTAGCTGCACCCAAAGCAATTCATTACTACCCTAAAATTGGTATGAGCCAATGGGAGCATTGCTATTTTTTAGACAATGTGGAGGCATTACGATAAGGGCAGATTATTTGAGCAAGCTAATTCCAATGTTGCATTGCAAACACCTCTTTTCTGAGCAGTAATGATTGTAAAGCTCTATTAAGGCTTGGCTATCAAAGGCATTTTGGGCTTTGATGCCAAGCTTTTCCCAAGCTGATAAGATATGATTTTTTTCTGCTTGAATTTGCTCTAAAAAGTAAATGGCTCTATCTGTAAACAATTGATTATCTTTTTGGTTGCTATATGCCACTAACAAAGGAACTACCGTATTGATAATCAAATTAGCAATGCTTTGCTTACCTAATCCTACTATTTTGCCTTGACTTTCTTTGCCAAAAGTGTAGTGCTTTTGCCAATAAGCAGACTGTTGAATATCCAAAAATTGATAAAGTTGCTCAAAATTTTCAGTTTGGGTAAAAGCATTAAATAAAGATTTTTTCTTGTGTAAAAGTTGAGCAAATTGTGCTAAACGAATCGTAGGGAAGTTGGCAGGTCGTAACCTTAGAAACTTCCATTCGTGTTTGGCTAAACCCGATGCTTGTAGTTTGTGTTTATGACTTAGGTAGGCATATTCTTTAGCCAATTTATCAAAATACGCATCTGAACTTTCTGCTTTGTCGGATAAGAAACCTGCTTGTCCAAAAATTAATGCTTCTAAGGCAAGTAAGTTTTCAGTGTATTTGGCTACAATCGAGTAGGGTAGGGCTTTGGCTAATCTTAAAAAGGCTTCATTATTGACTTTAAAACCAAAACTCTGAGCTGTCCAGAGGTAAGCAGTAGTTTCCCAATCACCTCTGTTTGAGTCTAATAAAGCGATTACCTCTTTCGCCTTTCTTTGCAGACGTTGAATCAATGCCTTGTCGAGCATAGAAATTTTTGTAATAGGCTTAACATTAGGTATTTGAGGGGCACATGGAATTGTATCTTGCTTATTGGAAATCAGCAAATAGTATTTTTCCACTAAAAGTTTATCTACTCTTTCTTTCAAAGTCAGTGTAGAAATCGAGGAACCATCTTTTCTTTTGATTTTTTGAGCATCATTTAAATCATCTTCCCAAGCTACATGTAAGATGACATTGTCGTAGGCTTTGTTTTCATGGTGTTGGTGCAAGAGCCAATCAGAAGTCTTTAAGTGAATTTCTACATTTCCGTACCACTTTATGCCGTTAATAACTACACAAGCCTGCGTGAAATCCGCCCCTGCATTGGGGTTGGCGTGTCCAACGGCTATTACTTCCAAATCCTCTTTTGCGGTAGTTTGTAGCTGTTTTTTGTCAAAATACTGGAACTGCCAAAGGTAGTGAATGAAAAACTCTTGCATAGGTGCTGATTTTTACAAAGTTTAATTTGGGAGTAATGTCTGTTCAGAATAGATTTGCGCCTGAAAAATATTTTTGTAAATATACGTTTTGACATAAATAAAGATAAAAATATTTTGTAGAAAAAAAAAATTGTGCTACCTTTGCCACCCAAAACTCACATAAAGAATTAAAAATCATTTGTTTTTACATATAAAATTCAATTAAAGGTAATGGCGAATCATAAATCTGCGATTAAAAAAATTAGGTCTGATGAGCGTAAGCGTTTGAGAAATAGATACCAACATAAAACGGCACGTACTCATATCAAGAAATTGCTTACTACAAAAGACAAAGAAGAAGCTCAATTATTGCTAAAAGTAGTACACGGAATGATTGATAAATTAACAAAGAAGAATATTATTCACAAGAACAATGCGGCTCGCAAGAAATCGCGATTAGCAAAGTATGTGAATAAGTTGGTGGCTACTGCTTAGTATGTAAAAATATAATTTATTGGCTTATGGAGGCACTGTTTTTGGAAAAATCAAAGACAGTGCTTTCTTTTTATGGATTCTTGGCGATAGACTATATGAAAAGCATGAAATTTGATAAAGGTATAGGTTTTCTGATGTTTAGTTTAAATTTGCATTATTGTTTCATCATCTCGATTTAAAAATGACCATTGCAATCATTGGACTCGGATACGTAGGTTTGCCTTTAGCCGTAGAATTTGGCAAGAAATACAAAGTCATTGGCTTTGACATCAACAAAGAAAGAATACGAGAACTTCGTCAAGGGAAAGACCATACTTTGGAAATATCCACTGAAGAGCTATCGCTTGCTCAACATTTGACTTTTTCCTATCAAGTAGAAGATTTGCTACAAGCTACTGTATTTATTGTTACCGTGCCTACGCCTGTGGATAAATCTAAAAAGCCAGACCTTACACCGCTTATCAAAGCAAGTGAAACTGTGGGTAAAGTATTGAAAAAGAACGATATAGTTGTTTATGAATCTACGGTTTATCCGGGTTGTACGGAGGAGGACTGCGTACCTATTTTAGAAAAAATGAGTGGTTTGAAGTTTAATGAGGATTTTTTCTGTGGGTACTCGCCAGAGCGTATCAATCCGGGAGATAAACAGCACACTTTGAGTAAGATAAGAAAAGTAGTAAGTGGTAGCACCCCAGAGATAGCTAAAAAAATCAATGAACTATATGCTTCTATCATTACCGCAGGGACTTACCTTGCTCCCTCCATCAAGGTAGCAGAAGCCGCAAAGGTCATAGAAAATGCCCAAAGAGATATTAACATTGCCTTTGTGAATGAATTAGCTCTTATTTTTGATAGAATGGGTTTGGACACTATACAAGTCTTAGAGGCGGCGCGCACTAAGTGGAATTTTCTGCCTTTCTCGCCCGGATTGGTAGGAGGGCATTGTATTGGTGTCGACCCGTATTACCTTACTCATAAAGCGGAGAGTTTGGGCTACCACCCCCAAGTCATCTTAGCAGGGCGAAGAATCAATGATGACATGGGCATATTTGTAGCTAATAAGGTGGTGAAACTCATGATTCAGCAAAGTATGAATATCAAAAATGCCAAAGTATTGGTACTTGGAATTACTTTCAAAGAAAACTGTCCTGATATTCGCAATTCTAAGGTGATAGATGTAATTAGAGAATTACAGGATTTTGGTACGCAAGTAGAGGTATATGACCCTTGGGCAAGTACAGAAGAAGTACACCATGAGTACAACTTAGCACTCATCAGCCAACCCAATAAAAAGTACGATGCTATTGTTTTAGCAGTGGCTCACAAGGAATTTAAAACCATAGATTTCTCTGCACTTCGGCATGAGAAAACTGTCATTTATGATATTAAATCTTTCTTAGACAAGGACATAGTAACAGCAAGATTATAAGATTTACCACTTAGGATATTCCCAAGGCTTGCGATAGGCTCTAACTAATAATTTATTGGCTTCTTTGTCGTTAATTATTTGGTCTTTTTGATAGTCCCAAGCGATACTTCTGCCCACTTTAGCAGAGATATTAGCGAGCAGGGACATGTTGGTCGCGTGTCGCCCTTTTTCTATGTCAGCAAAAGGCAATTTCCCTGATTGGATACAAGCTAAAAAGTCCTTCCATACCAAGTCAATGTTTTGGTCATCGGGCTTGTTGAGTTGGGCATCTTCGTGAATTGCCTCTTTGTTTTTGTCATTAGGGAAAAAAGTCCAGCCTTTCTGCCAGCCCATGTGAAATACTCCTTCTGTACCGTAGAAATATACGCCTACGTTTTCCGTTTTGATTTCATTATGTGGATTGACGATAGAGTGTTCCCAAGTACACGTAAACTCTTCAAACTCGAATACGGCTGTTTGGATTTCTGGGGCATTTGCCCTTGTTTCTCGCCAGCCACCTTTCTGCACGGAATAGATTTTTTTTGGTGCTTTCTCCTCCGTCCACCAAAGAATTTGGTCAAACCAATGCGGTCCCCAGTCGCCAATCATGCCGTTGGCAAACTCCATGTACTGCCTGAATCCTCTTGGGTGGATGCTTGGGTTATAAGGCACTAAGGGTGCCATGCCACACCAAAAATCCCAATCCAACCCTTGTGGAGGATTTACCTGCTCCTCTAATTTACCTTTGCCAAAATTATAGTTCACAAAAGCCTTTACTTCTCTTATTTTTCCTACTTTACCCGATTTCAGAAATTCCATGCCACTGACATTGTGCGGAGAATAACGTCTATGAAAACCTACAATGCAAATTCGTTTAGTATCTCTGGCTACTTTTTCTATGGCTGTTCCTTCTTTGACCGTATGCGAAATAGGCTTTTCTAAGTACACATGCGCTCCACTTTTCATGGCTTCAATAGCGATAACAGCGTGCCAATGGTCTGGAGTGGCATTAATGACAATATCTGGCTTTTCTTTTTGCAAACATTCTCTAAAATCTGTGTAGGTTTTCGGTTGGTCATTGCAAAGTTTGTCGACTTCTTCTTTGCATTTGCTAAGCTGATTTTGGTCGACATCGCAAAGCGCAACCACTTGAACTTCTCCTGTCCTAATGCCTTCACGCAGAATATTTAAGCCCCACCACCCAGAGCCAATTAAGGCAGTGCGATACTTGGCTCTTTTAGGAAAAATGAAAAAATGTGGAGCAAAGGCAGTCGCTGTGCTTGCCAGAATACTATTCGCAACAAATTCTCTTCTTTTCATATTTACTATGTTATCATTATCCAAATCTATAAAGCCTATAATACGCTATCCGCTTTGATTTATAGCAGTAAATTATAGAAAAAAGAGTAAATGGCAAAAGAAAATGCAAAGATTCTTTGCAAGAGAGTATAAATACTTGTTTTTCAAATATTTATACTCTCTTGCAACATGCTTATTTATCCATTGGTATTTCTACATTCTCGCCCCAGATATACTTATTAAACCACTGCCAATTGTGCCAAATCGCCGCCAATCTTTCTTTAGGTTTAGTGATTCCATGTCCAAAGCCTTTGTAAACAACAAGTTTGGTCGGAACGTTCATGTCTTGTAAACCTTGGTAGAGTTCGTAAGCATTGGGAATAGGGACTCTACGGTCAAACTCTCCATGCTGAATCAGAGTAGGGGTAGAGGCATTTTTGATGTTGGTCATAGGCGAAGTTTTGAGGTAAATATCCATGTCTTTCCAAGGATTATTTTGCAAGTACTGCCTTGTAAATGGGTGAATATCAGTATTGACATAATAAGTTATCCAGTTGGAAATCCCTGCCCCTACGGAAATGGCTTTGAAGCGATTGGTATTGGTCGTCAAAAAAGCAGAAATATAGCCACCTTGGCTCCAGCCCATAGCACCCATTTTTTCCGTATCTATCATGCCTTGTTTGTCCAAATAATCTATGCCCGACATCACGTCCCACATATCTCCTACGCCTAAATTTCTGACGTTCAAAGAGCGGAATTTTTCGCCATAACCCGCAGAACCTCTATAATTTGGTCTTAAAACCAAAGCCCCTTTTTCTACCCACTGCAAAATAGGATACACATAACCCGTTACAGGCGTAGGATAGTCTATGCCCGTAGGACCTCCATGAATCACGACCAAAAGTGGATATTTTTTCTTTGGGTCGTAGTTCTTAGGTTTATGCAAAACGCCTTCTATTTCTACCCCGTCTTGGCTTTTCCAAGAAATAACCTCTGCTGTACCTACCTTCCAATCTGCAATTTGTTTGGTCATTTCTGTTAAAATCATTGGTTTATAGACACTTGTATTGGTTTTGTAAATTTCTCCCAAAGTAGCGGGCGTTTGAGCAGAAAAAGCCATCTGGCTGCCATCTTTGGAAAAACTCATGGTAAATACGTACTCGGGCAAGCCTGTAATTGCTTTGCTTTTGTTGGTCTTGGCGTCGAGTTGGTAAATAAAACGCTTGGTTTTCTGATTGGCAATGAAGTAGATGCCATTAGAGAGCCAATTTACATTCCCCACGTTTTCGTCTATATCAGTAAGTATTTGCTCTGATTTGTTGCTGGCAAGTTCCAATCTGAATACCTTATTGTTCTTATAATAATTAGAAACTGTATCGCTTTCATTGGAAAAATACAAAATAGACTTGCTGTCAGGCGACCAAGTAACAAAGTTGTCGTTACTTGGATTCTGTACTAAAACACTGATTTTCTTTGTTTGTAAATCTAAAACTGAAATGTCTGACTTGAAAGAGGTATTAATCAAAGGATTGGGTTGGTGGGCAAATGCAATTTTGGTTCCGTCAGGGGAAATACCAAAACCTCCTACTGTAAACTTGCCTTCTGTCAATCTTTCTGCTTTGGGTAGGATAATGCAATCCTGCTTGTTCGTAGAGTCTTTCTTGTTTTCTATGCAAGGCAGTTCGTTCAAAGGCAAATCAGGCATAAAATCTACTATCCACAAATGAGATAATCGGTATTCCGTATCCTCCTCAGCCCAAGCCCCGTAGCGTTCTTTTTGCGACTTTTCACTTTTGCTTTCTTTTTCACTCATCGTGAAAACAAATTTTTTTCCATCGGGTGTCCACTCAAAGCTACTAATGCCCTCGTCCTCATTAGTAACGGCTTGTGCCTCGCCGCCGCTAATCCTAATGACGTGGATTTGAGCTTTGTTTCCCCTGTCTGCTGTAAATGCAAGCCATTGGCTATCAGGCGACCAGCGAATTTGTCCACTTCCTCCTTTGGTAGTGCGAGTAAGTTGGAAAGGCTTTTCCCCGTTTTTACTAAGCCAAATTTCACTGTCAAACTGGTTTTCTTTCCAATCCGTAGTGCTTACAGTAAAGGCAACATGCTGACCATCAGGCGAAATACTTGGACTGCCTACGCTTCTTAAAGAGATGAATTTCTCGAAGCTGACCGTTGCCCCTTCTTGGGCAAAGGCTTGAAAGCTAACAAATAAGCTGATAAGCAGATAAAAGTGTGAAAATGTTTTTTTCATAAGTAAAAAAGTTTAAGTTTAAGATGAGAAAAATAAATAGATGTGAGGCTTTGCTATTTTTGATATGTTTTGAAAACAAACACACCAAAGTATGTATCCAGTGCTTTTATTGGGTACAAAATTATGAATCTTATGCTTTTTTGCAAGTTTATGAAAAAAGCTATTTTATTTACTTGAATTACTAAAATAATAAATAAGCAAGGCGCATACAACCCCTAACATAGCACCAAAGTAGGTATCTATGAAAAAATGTTGGAGCAGGTACATACGAGAAAGACCTACCAAAAAAGCAAGCAAGAAGAAGAATACTCCTGCCCAAGCTTTATGCTTACTTATCAAAGCTAACATCAGAAAAGTAGCAAAAGCAGTTGCTGTATGCCCAGAGGGAAAGCTATTGGCGGTAAACACCTCTACTCCTTCTACGAAATGCCAGTTGATATTTTTTTCTGATAAATAAGCCGTAGGACGAGGCATATCGGGAAAAGCCAACCTTTTCAGTAATTGGGCAAGAATGCCTGAGGAAGCAAAACTAAGGAAAATCAAAAGTGCATTTTTGTATTTTTTGAAAGCTAAAAAAAACAAACTCAGCAAAACACAAAAAAGTCCATCGCCAAGATGGGTAATATATTGAAAAAAAAAGTCCGAAAAAGTAGTATGAAACTGATTAAGCCAAATCACTTCATCACCTTTTCGGACAGAAAATAACACAAAACAACCTAAAAACAAATAACAAACGAGTAAAGTAAAAAAGTATAAGTTTTTTGATGCCGTACCCTTTAAAAAAAAGATGAATCTCATGAAGATATATATTTTTTTAGGGCAAAAGTAAAGGATTACATACTAATTATTAGCATAAATGCTCAACTTATCTTTCAATTCTTTGCGAGCAATGTGTATCCTATTTTTCACCGTTCCGATAGGAATACGTAACTTATCAGCAATTTCGTGATATTTGAAGCCGCGAAAGTGCATAATAAAAGGCACTCGGTAGGCTTCATCTATACTTGCTACTGCCCTTTCTATGTCTTCGTTAGCAAAAGTAGAATAAGCTAAGTTGTAAGTAGCTGTATTGTAAGAGTTAATGTAATGAAGATTATCAGTAGTATCTATGAAAGTATTTTTACGAACTAATCGCTGATAATTAGTGATAAAAGTATTTTTCATGATAGTGTATAACCATGCTTTCAAATTTGTACCTTCGGCAAACTTTTCGCGATTGGTGAAGGCTTTGAGCATAGTTTCCTGCAACAAATCATTTGCGTCTTCAGAATCTTTGGTCAATTTGAGCGCAAAAGGTCTTAATGAAACAGTCATTTCATTCAAAGAGCGGCTAAAATCGGTGTTTGTGATTTCCATATTGATGTATGATTTTGTTTAGGACAAATATAGAAAGCCTTAGACAAAATTACAAATTTTTGTTTAATTATTTTTCAATATCGTTAAACAATTTAATAAATAAGTAAATTTGCGAAAATTCAATTAACTTATACTTAAATATTTGTTTATCAATTATTTATTATATTAGCAAATAAAATTTTTGTGCTAATTTTACACAAAAAAACCATTAGTTAAGAAAAGTTATAATTAGATTTTTTCAAGAAAGCAAAAGTATATTACTATATAAGCTATTGTTTTTCAATTATTTGAACATGAATCCAGACTCAATATATTACTTTTGTTTAAGAATGTTCGTAATTTTTCAAAAAAACTTACACAAAAAAAATTTAACTTTTATTAAAAAATCCTTTTACAAAAAAGACTAATTTTGTTTGACCATTAAGCTATTAATATTCCATATTCACAACCATTAAACAAAACTATGCACGTAGGAGATAGAGTACGGCTTTTACACCACAGAGAAGAGGGCATCATCACTAACTTCTTGCCTAACAATATGATAGAAGTAGAGATAGAAGACGGTTTTCGTATCCCTGTACTCAAAAACGAGGTTACGCTGATTGCTACAGAGGAAACGATTGTTTTTAGAGATACCAAATCAAAGATAAGCGATAAAAATGCAAGCCCTGAAAAAATTATAGGAGAAGTGGGCTTTTTCTTGGTTTTTATTCCCATCAATGATAAGCAGCTGACTGTAAACTTAGTAAATAATACAGAAATAGATATTTTGTTTACCATTGGGGAAATCAAAGACAACAACTATAGCGGACTTGCTGCAGGGCATCTAAGGAAAAAAACTTGGCAGAAAGTAGATGAAGCAAACTTAGACCGCTTTGAAAAATGGTCGCCTTTGCTTGTCCAAGCCCTGATTTTCAGGGCAGGTTTCGGCTCTATCAAAGAGCCTCTGATAAGAAAAATTGTATTTAATGCAAGTACTTTTTTCAAAAGTAAGATGACTTCCCCACTGCTCGACAAAGAGGGCTATGTATTCCAAATAGACCAAAAAATAGTAAGCATAGAGCCAGATAAAATCAAAGAGAGTATGCTCTCTGCCAACGAGCCTGCCTTGCCCACTACACCTAAGGTCATGGAAAAAATTGTACTTCCACCCAAAGTAAGAAAAAAAGAAATAGACTTGCATATAGAAAAACTCACTGACAAATCAGAGAAGATGAACGCCTCGGAAATGCTTAACTTGCAATTAGATGTATTTGAAAAAGCCTTAGACAGTGCTATTTTTGAGAATGTAGAGGAAGTGGTTTTTATTCATGGGGTAGGGAACGGTACACTCCGCACAGAGATTCAGCGTAGGTTAAGCAAGCACAAAAATGTAGCTTATTTCCAAGATGCTCAAAAGGAAAAGTTTGGTTATGGAGCTACTTTGGCTAAGTTAAAATAAAAAAGATGATTAAACTAAAATCTTTGTGGAAAAGCCCTGAGAATCAAATTCATGCACTTGGTTGGGGGTGGATGATGGGCTTTGACACACTTCAATACATCACGGGAGATATAGTGCAGATTACTGAACAAGAAGCAGAAGCCTATGCTGCCGCTGCCAACGAACTCTACGAAATGTATATACAAGCGGCGCAGTACGTAATTGATAATAATTTGTTTAACCAACTGGCGATTCCGCTCAACATGGTAGAACAAATCAAATATACTTGGGAAAGTGATAGGCATTTGCATCTGTATGGAAGGTTTGATTTTAGCGGAGGCACTGACGGGCACCCTATCAAACTCATTGAGTTTAACTCCGATACAGCTACTTGTATTCCTGAAACGGCTGTTATCCAATGGGCGCACCTCAAAGCCAATCAGTTAGATGAATCTTTGCAGTTTAATTCTTTGTACGAACTATTAAAAGAAAACTTTGCCAGATTGCGAGAACTCAATGAAGATTTAGCCCCCACCTTGCTCATTTCCACTATGAAAGACTTTCCTGAGGACGATACGAATGTAGAAGTATTGGGCGAGGCGGCAAAGGAAGCAGGATTTGAGGTGGACTATTGCCATGTTGAAAATGTACATTTTTCCGCTGAGGAAGGAATTTTTATTCGCAATGATTTTGATGAATATTTCAAATTCAACTTTTGGTTCAAATTAGTGCCTTGGGAATACATTGCCTATGATGAGCCTGAACTCATGGAAATTTTGAACCAAATAGTCATGAATCACAAAGCCATTGTGGTTAATCCCGCCTACAATCTTCTTTTCCAATCTAAGGGAATCTTGAAAATTCTTTGGGATTTGTACCCTAAGCACCCCTTACTTTTGGAAACAAGTGATAAGCCTTTGAAAAACAAAGAGTATTACGTAGAAAAGGTATTATTTGGTAGAGAAGGGGCAAACGTAAAGATTTTGGACAAAAATGCCCAAACGATGTTAGCCAAAGAAGGTGATTATGGAGGTTATCCAAAAATTTACCAAGAATATGTAGATTTTCTAAGAGATTACCAAGGTAACTGCTATCAAGCAGGCGTATTTTTTGCCTATGAAGCTGCTGCTTTGGGTTTCAGGCGTGGAGGGAGAATCATAGACAATACGGCTCAGTTTACTGGGCATATTATCTCATAAAATACGTACTAACTGTTCCGTTTGTATTTCTTCTGCACATCGGAAGTGATGCTGAGGGCATTGCTTTTGTCCATGTAAGCCACAAGGACGGCAGGATAATCGGTTATTTATCTGTACAATATGTGATTCTTCTGCCAAAGGAGTAAAACCAAACTCAGGAACGGTAGAGCAAAAGACGGCACAGGTAGGAGCATTGACAGCGGAAGCGAGGTGCAGTGGGGCAGAATCATTGACATAGTTCATAACTGCCTTGCGCATTAGAGCCGCAGAAGCTAAAAGGGAGAGTTTTCCAGAAAGATTTTCTATCTCTCGCTCATGATGGGTTTTCTCTTTAATTTCTTGGATAATGGCTTGACAAAGGGCTTGGTCTGAGGGACTTCCCAGTAGGTATATTTTCAAAGTTTTAGGCAGTGCAAGTATCAACTCTACCCACTTGTGCTTGGGGTACTGCTTGGTGAACCAAACCGAAGCAGGGGCTATGCAAATATAGGGTTTGGATTTAAAGGGTTTTGCCGCTTGTTCGTCTTGTAGTGAAGGATACAGTTGAGGGCGGAGTGCATGGCTGTCTGTAAGTTTTGTAATGAGGAGTTGGTTACGCTCTACTTCGTGAGTACCGTCGCCTATGCGATGCTCGTATTTTTCGTCAAATAAGAAAGCAAAGGGGTTGTTGCGGAAACCAATAATTTTTTTTGCCTTAGAAAGCCCTGCAAATAATCCCATAGATGCAAATCTTTGCAAATTGACAAGCAGGTCGTATTTTTCTCTGCGAACCTTCTGAAGGATTTTCCACCAATTTTGATACTTATTGTTCTTTTTGTCCCAAATGATGACTTCATGCAAAAAAGGATGAGCTGTAAGTAGAGATTCATTTCCTTTTCTCAATAAAAAATCTATTTGGCTATCAGGAAAATAAGTGCGTAATTTTTCTATTACCGCAGTCGCTAAAATCACATCACCAATAAAAGCAGTTTGAATAATCAATATTTTTTTCATTGAGAAAGTATTATTAGCCATTTTTTACACCTAATAGGTTTAGCAAGCCTGTTAGGTATATATATATTTCTATTTCACAATATACAACTTTTGCCAAATCACTTTGTTTTTATCCCCCATCTGCCCGATAGCCATTCTCAGTACTTTGTAATCAGGCAGGGAAATGCTGTGCTTGGCTGTGCTGTTGAGTAAACTTTCAGAAGGAAACTTAAACTCTATGCTTTCATAGCCCTTTTTGCGCAGTTCTATGTTGATGTCGTTCTTGTCTTTGGGGTAGAGTTGGACAAAAAACTTACCCTCTATGTCTTTCTTTTCTGCATTTTGCTTGTAAAAAATAAGCGTATTTTCTTTGAGAAAAACTTTGAATACATCTTCTATGATGAGTTTCGCTCCTTTGAGTTCTCCGCTTTTGTATTGGTTAGCGGCATGAATGCCAAGCACTTCGCCTTGTTCGGTTTTTTCTTGGATACGCCAGCGAAAATCTTTGAGTTCTTTGTCCTCAGGCTTAATTTCGTGTGGCGGAATCAGTTTGGCATCGGGCTGTTGGCGAAACATGATTTCCTCTAAACGAGCAGAATCGTTAAAGAAAATATCCATATCGCTACATCGGATATAGTTAAGCCCTGTCAAGATAGAATCTGCTTCTAAGATATGATACAAACTTTCCGCATTGCCTTTGACATATACATTGCGGATTTCGCTATTTCTAAAACGAGCTTCTATTTCTCTGCCTTTGGTTTGATTGAACTGTTTTAACGTATCTAAGGAAATCACAAAGGCTTTTTCTTTGAGAAACATCTTGTCTATCACATTGTTGCGAAGTTCAGCGCGAATACTATCGGCAGTAAGTTGTGCATTTTTTGCCCAAATAATGGGGTCGTAATAAAAGCGAATGGTAGAGTCCGCAATGTTATAAAATAAAGAATCGCACTTAGCTTGGAAGTCTCTGCGATATACTTTGACGTTGCGATAAGCAAAAAGTTGTTTTTTAGGCGTGATTTGCACTTCTTTTTTTTCTTCTGCTTTTTCTTCTTTTTTCTCCTCGCTGTTGTTGGTTGTTTTTCCTGTGGATTCTTTTATTTTGAGATTTTTCCCTTTCTCATTTTTGACTGTTTTTTGTTCTTTTACCCTCATTTCCAAGGTATCAGGTGTTTCATTAATGGCTATCAAGGTATCCGCCGAAACGAAAAGCGTATCTTTGGAATTGTCCGAAGGCTTAATCATCACTGCGTTCCCATACACCTCTGAGCGGTCGTTAATGCCATCATATTTACCTATATCGCCTAAGATAATAACATTGTCCTTTTTGCCAATAAATTCTACGTTGCCTTTGGCGATGCCTTTTTCCAATACTTTATCGTAATCCAAAAAATCCCCACTGATAGTATATTCTTGTGTATCTATTTTTGCCCTCCCTTTGAAAACCGAAGTTCCTAAGACAGTGTTGTAACTACCTCTGTCTGCCACTACTACCCCTTGACGAGTGCGGATATTGGTGCGAGCATTGAAGTCCACAATTTTAGTAATAGCATTATAGGTCAGTGTATCTGATTCTAACTGAGTATCAGGGCTTTGATAGCGAACATTTTTGCGGAAATTAGAAACTTTTGTGCCAACGTTATAATACCCTACTTCACTCATTAGGGCAGAACTATCGTCTTGCACCATACCTCCATTGAAATAGTGAGCGACTTTGGTATTCAAATCATAGTCCAAAAAGCGCGTAGTTACAATTTTTTCCCTGTCCCGCATAACTACGTTTCCTCTCAGGCGTGCGTATCGTTTATTCCCATCGTAGTAAAGTGTATCGCCTGTAGTAACCGTACTATCTGCGTCTATGAACATGATATTTCCGTACGCCTCAATGTTATTTCGCTGCACGAATTGGTAAGCACTATCGCAATACATGAGCGTAAGCCCTTGTTTGAAAAAGACTTGTGAGCTTATTCCTCTTTTTACCTTTCGCACAGCCTCGCCATTGACTATATCCCCAATCAGTTCGCTTGCTCCCGGCATCAGCTCGACTTGCGTACCTTTGGGGTATTCTTTTTTTCCTTGCGCTTGGCTTTGTCCTTGTTGGGCAAATAAGAAAAAAGGAAAGAAGGTAAACAGAACTGCTATAATAGCAGTATAGATATTTTTATAATTCAATTTTTTCACTTTAAATATGAACGTGAAACATTCGCTTCCATAAAAGCTACAAATTTAGACAAAAAAAGCTTCGTTCCTTGTTTAATTTTGTTAAACTTCCTACCCTTGCAGTCCGAAAAAGAAGTATGGAAAGTACTTTCTAACGTCTTTTTTCATAAATTTGGAATATTTTAACCTTAGAAAAGGAGTACAAATATTTACATAACAGTTGAAAAATACATTGAACTCATGTCCATAGCTCGCATCAATCAGTATTACAACGAGGTGCTGGAAGCCCAATAGTTTTCAGGGAGCAGAAAGGAAACCTCTATTCGCCGTTATTTTGCCGGACTCATCAATTATTTTGCAAAAGAACGAAATTTGAGATTGGTCGATGAAATCAAAATCCCAAATTCTACTAAACAGCCCGACGGCGTGCTGATTGATATTTTCCAATTTAAGTACGGCTATTGGGAATCCAAAGACATAGAGGACGACTTTGAGAGGAAACTTGCCCAAAAAATAAA
This sequence comes from Thermoflexibacter ruber, assembly GCF_900113045.1. GTDB lineage: Bacteria > Bacteroidota > Bacteroidia > Cytophagales > Thermoflexibacteraceae > Thermoflexibacter > Thermoflexibacter ruber. Next base: position 552 of record NZ_FONY01000032.1, on the reverse strand, counting down.
AATCGGCTACCCGACAGATAATCTGCTTTTCGAAAATTCGCAGAAGGTAATGCTCATTCGCAGCGATGAGCGAGAAACCTGCCCAATGTCTGATGCAAAGGCATTGAAGGCAATTTTGGAAAAATTTGTCAGTTTTGAGAGGCAAGAAGCAAAAGATTTTAGGTATGCCTTAGAGGTTTTCAAAGAAACCGTACCCCAAATCGCAGGGGTTTTATACTAAAAAGTAAAAGGTTTTGAAATTTGGATTAGGAAAATTACGAAAAAAGTACAATATTTGGTAATCAAATTAGTAAAAATGTTATCACAAGCAGACTATGATTTACTAAGGGAGTTACAACACAATGAACGCTATGCCAGAGCGTACAAGAAGATAACTGTGCTTTTAATGCTTCATTTGGGTCAAAGTATGGAGGTGATTAGTGCCAGTTTAGGCATCAGTGAAGGAACAGTGAGGAACTATCGGCAGCGATATGAGCAAGTAGGTTTGGAAGCCTATTTACAAGATAATTATCAAGGTTATACAGGCAAGTTGAGTGTGGCACAGCAAGCCGA
>NZ_FONY01000090.1 GCF_900113045.1 Thermoflexibacter ruber | reverse complement strand
GACCTCAAAGCCATTCAAAAGGCGGAAATGTACTATGATTTTTTTTAAATACTTCGCAAAAGCCTCCTAATGATTTTTTTAATGATGAAATCTTGCTTAATTTTGTTAAACTACATGCCGTCAATATCGAGTAAACCAAAATTTGGCGGTCATATTGATTTTGAGTATAAATACATTTACTTCCCAACAATCAGTTTTTCTCCTTCTTTGACCAAATCGTCTTTTTTCTTATTGAGGACTTTGAGTTGCTCATTAGAAATATTGTATTTACGTGCAATAAGAGATAGATTTTCCCCTTTGGTTACGATGTGGTAGTAAATGCGCCCAACTAACAGTTTTTCTCCCTCACGAATATTTCCCTCTGGCTTGTCATTGAGTTCTTTTAGCTTATCTACTTCGGTATCGTATTTTTTTGCAATGCTCGATAAGGTTTCCCCTTTGACTACAAAGTGATAAATAGGCTCAGAATTAAGAGAAGTTCTTGGCAATTCTCCTGTTTGATTTTTCAGTGCCTCTGCTAAATCTGCATCTACTACAAGTTTCGTTCCTGTAGGAATAGGTTTGGTTACGCCCAATCCCGGGGCTAATTTATTCCAAGTTTTCAAGTCCGAAGGTTTAATCTTGAATTTCTCACAGATTTTATACATGTCATCTCCGTCTTGAACTATGTAGTAACCCTCGTCCATTGCCAAAGCAGTTTGGGGAGGCGCAAGCAAGGTTTCAGGTTTTTTTAAGAAGACAGTATCTCCATTCCTGACGATTTTATCTTTGAAAATTTTGGGATTATTTTCTATTAGTAAATTAATATCTATGCCATATTTTTTGGATATGCCATATAAGGTTTCTCCTTTTTGCAAGATATGGAAAGAAGGCGGTTCAGTCCCCCCCATCGCTGTAGTAGGCATAGCAGGTTTTCTCCCAACAATCAGCGATTGTCCAAAGTCTATCCTTCCATCTTTAAGATTGTTCCAAATGCTGATGCTGTCAATAGCCACATTGTATCTTTGAGCAAGTCCGTAAATAGTTTCACCTGCATTGACGTTGTGTATGATTGCTTGGTCAAGAGGTACTGTGTTGAGTTGAGCAGTAGCATTGCTTGCTGTTTCGGTAGGGTTCACAGTGATAGTACCCCCTGCTGAACCAGAGCCTGAAACAATTAACTCAGTGATTTCCATTGGGATAGAGCCTCCTTTCACTACGTCAATAGGTATATTGTTTAACCTTGCTATGTCCTCATCAGTAAGATTATATTGAGATTTGATAGTAAAGAAATTATCTGAAAAAGGATTGACAGGTATCTTTTGAGTAACTCCTGTCCCTGAAGAAAGCGAGGAGTTCGTATTACCAACTTGTTGAATATTTACTTGTGGAGGTGTTACATCAACAGCGGAATTATTTGTGATTGGTTGTGAACCGCTTGTAATCTGTTGGTTTGTTTGAGATTTTGGGTAGATTACATTGCCATATTTAAGAGATTCTTCGTACCCTTTCAGTGTAACAACCAAAGTCCTCCTTTCGCTTGGGATAGTACCACTAAGTACTTGGGCTAAGGTTAAGCCATTCCATTTGGCTATATCTTCTTTGCTACCGTAAGGGTATCTTTTTATCACATTGTCAAAATAATCTATTCTTGGGTCAACCTCTATAATATCGCTGCCTGAGGAGGGTGGATTCAGGACATAAGGCATCGTAATCTCATCAACAGGCGTAATACTTAAGTTTAGGTTTGTAGGAGTAGTTACATTAGTATTGGTAACGGGAGGCGTATTGATTACAGCATTTCCAGTTCCTACTTCATTTTTAATAGGTTCATTATTAATTGGGTTATACTTTACTTCGTTATTTGATGAAGAAGCAGAAGTTTGTGTAGAGGCTTCATTCATTGCATTCCTGGGGGCGGTTCTACGCTTGATAGTCAAAGTTTGCCCTTTTCTTATCAAGGGAGCGTTTTCATCTATATTGTTAATCTTTGCAATTTCAGATTGAGGAATACCGTATTTCCTTGCAATACCGTATAAAGTTTCTTTGTCTTGGACAGTATGTATTACATCGGCACTATCTATGGAAGCGTTAGAAGGGCTGATAGTCGCAGCCGCTGGAGCGGTAAGTCTAAGTTTTTGTCCTGCTCTGATAGTAGATTTAGCATCTAATTTGTTCCAAACCCTTAAGTCTGCTACCTTCAAACCATATTTTTGGGCTATTATAGACAAAGATTCGCCTTTTTGCACAAGGTGTTCTTCTGAATTGGGGATGGCTTGTTGTGTGCTGTCAGATTTGATGACTGCTACATCATCAGGAGATGGAGGTAAAAAATCTGGATTTGCATTGGTGCTTAGCGTGCCTTTGTTATCTGATGTTCTCTCTGCTCTTGGGGGAGTAAGTCTTATTTTCTGTCCTTCGCTCAACTCTGTGTTTTTGAGGTCATTCCATGCGATTAGTTTATCTAATGGAACGTTTGTCTTTCTGTAAACGTCTGTGATTGTTTCACCAGCCATAGCTATATACACTGAGTCATTCGCTACTCTATCTGTTTTCTTTTCTTGTACTTGCTTGGAGTTAGTATCCTCTTCTTTCACCAAAACAGGTGATGAATCGGTATTGCTGGGAGTTTCTATGACGGTATTGTCTGGCTGTGCGTAGATAGGATTTTGGGCTAAGGCGCGGTATTCTACGGGAGTATTTTCAGGTCTGCGTGTGCTAAGCCAAACTACTCGTCCTACTTTGGCGGTATCTTTTTCTGTAAGTCTATTATTAGCCACAAGCGTACTTAAACGGACCCCATAGCGTTGGCTAACGTCCCAAAAGCTCTCTCCTGTTTCTAAGACATGTTCTTTGGCATCGGTTTTTTTGTTTTTTCTCTCTAAGTAATAGACTTGTCCTTGTTTTATGTCGTCAAAGTCTGTCATATCATTGAGCTGACGGAACTTGCTGGGGCTAATCTCTGCCGCCTCTGCCATATCTGTTACTTTGTCGCCTGCCTCAGCAATCATTGCTCTTAATCCGTTAGCTTTAACAAAAGTATAGGTCTTATCCCTAAAACGCTTGATAATTTTTTCTGACAAGATAGGATAGTTGATTTTGTTAGTATCTCCATAGACCATTGTTTGATTGATTAGAGATGCAATTTCCTCTTTTTGAGAAATACTCACAGGAAGCAGTACAGGAAATTGTTTATAAGAAGGAATTTTATTGGTCAGCAGCCACCTGTTATGTTCTTTGATTTGCTCAAATGGAATATGAGTAGATTTGGCTATCTCTTCCAGTGATTTACCTTTGGTGTTATGATATGCCAGCAACTCTACAAAAGAGGCTTCGCTCTCAATTTTATCTTTATAGGCTACTATGTAAGCTATCAAATTCAGAATTACACTGGGGGTAGTTGGAGTAATTTGGAGATAATTTGCCCCAATCAGGCTTTTGTCAATTTGATTCATAGCATCTATTACTTCCTTTCGGTAGTTCATAATCGTATATAACCAATTGCGAAAAACATAGTTTTTATCTTTCAAATAAGAGGCTATAAACTCTGTAGAGAGGATAAGATGTTTGCGCTCATCGACTTCCTCATTGACTAACATGCCTAACTGCAAAGCTAAGCTATCGCTAATCTGCCAAAATCCTACGCCTTCGTGAGTCCCCAAGTTAGCGATGAGATAGCTTAATTGTAAACTTAAATATTTGACATCTGTAGGGACTTGATGGCTTGTCAAAATCTCCTCCATGATAGGAAAATATAATCTGGCGCGAGAAACGCAGGTATGATAAAAGTTTTTTCTTTTAAACTCATCTGCCTTTTCTTGGATAATTTCTTTGGCTTCGTTATCTATCACTAATTTTATCCCTGCAAATTGCATTTCAGAAGGCACATCATAGAGTACAAGAGATGCCTTAGAAGGCAAGCACATCGTTACTCCTACGACCAAAGCAATAATAAAAATGTGTTTGTTCATGTGTATTTTTATTAAATTCAAGTCAAAAAATACTATTTACCTTAATTTCAGCGAAATATAGCATTAAAGTTAAACAAATTCTTTAAATTTAGAATAAAAAAATAGAATTTTTTTGCGAAAAATTAGGAAAATAGTTTAGCCCTGATACCTATTCACCTTTTTCATTTGACAACAATCTTGCTAAAATGATGTAAGAAAGGATAAATTTCCATAAAATTTTAGAAAAATAAATGGATAGTATTCAATAACGTGAGTTATTGAGGTAATTGCTTAAAAGTCAATTTTTTATGATAAAAAATGTTCAATATTAATAAATATAGTATATTTGAAAATTACACTAATCAAAGAATACTATGTACTTAATATTGAACACAACAAAACTAATAGAAATTTACATTACTTGTGATGACTTTGCTAAAAAATTTCAACAGTATCAATTAAGTCAAGGACAAGTTGTACCACAAGAAAAAATGTCTTGTTCAGAAATCATGGCAATTGTGATTTATTATCATATATCAGGCATGAAATGTTTCAAATATTACTATCAA
>NZ_FONY01000051.1 GCF_900113045.1 Thermoflexibacter ruber | reverse complement strand
ACATCCCTAACTTTTGCTATTTATTTAAACTTTATAACTCAACAACCTATCTTAGATATAAAAAACTTTATATTTTAACTAGCACAATTGGTATTTTAATCATTTTGTATCTTCTTTTCCCCTCTTTCCTATTTGCCCAAGAAGTAGGCAAAGGACAGTGGAATTTCCAAATAAAAGCAGGAGGAGTGCTGACAACCCATAAGTTTACACAACTAATTGTGGATTTGGTGCCTACGCCCCCTAACAATCTGACTGGCTCGCAAGGAGGCTATATTGGTAGTATGCTCAAAGATAGGCATAAATATCGTGTAGGGGTAAATTTTGGGCTTTATGCAGAATATACCCCTACCTACTCAAAATATTTCAGTTTAATTGGCGGAATAAGCTATCGACAAAGAGGATTTACAGCGTATCCACCTTCTCCTGTTGATTCTTTGATGCTTAGCAACTTGGAGTTAAAAGTTACCAATAACCGTTTAGACTATCTCAGTTTAGACTTGGGATTCAAGCTAAAAACTCGGAAGAGCATATATTGGATTGCGGGGGTACGTTATGACTACTTAATAAATAAAAAAACAAGTCGTAACTTTGATTTTTACATGAATTATTTTGAAGGAAAAGAGTTTTCTCCTTTTTTTATTCAAGGCTTTAATTTGAATCTTTTTCCCCAAAAATACACTACCGCTTTAGAGTTAGAGCTAAATCCTGGGTTCAAAAACTTAAATTATCGTCCTCAAAACGACAGTCCAATATTATTACCGTTCTCTGAAAACAAAGTTATCAACTGGGCAATGAGTCTAAATTTGGTAATAGGGATAAAAAATGAACATCGAGTTGTAAAAAAAATGGCTATTGGTTAAAAGTAGGAGAAGGTTCTAAAACCTTAATCCTACTATCAAAATGTCATCGGTTTGTTTATTCTCACCCTGCCAACTGAGCAGGTTGTCGAGCAGAATATCTTGTTGAAGGGCAAAAGGAAGGTGGTGAATTTTCAAAAGTAGATTTTTAAAATTTTTCAACATGAACTTTTTGTCCTCTGTTCCCCCAAATTGGTCTGCATAGCCATCAGAACAAATATAAAAAATATCATTAGGCTGAATTTGCAAGGTGAACTCGACAAAGTTTTTTCCATGAACAACATGATGCCCCCCAATCGCATAAGGCGCGCCTTTGATTTCTTGGAAACTCCCCTCTCTGATGAAGTACAAAGGGCGTTTCGCTCCTGCAAAGGTAATGCTATTTTCTTGATTGTCAATGGTCAAAATAGCAATATCCATGCCGTCATGGACTCTATCGTCGTTTTCAAAAAGTTGGAGCATTTGCTTATCAAGCGACTCTAACATTTGCTTAGGGGAAGTAATTTTTTGTGCATTGATGGCAGTTTGAAGCATATTTTGTCCTACAATAGACATAAAAGCCCCGGGTACGCCATGCCCCGTGCAGTCCGCAACAGCTACTATGGCTTTGTTACCTACTTGGCTTGCCCAGTAAAAATCACCGCTCACGATGTCCTTAGGGCGATAAAAAATCATGGTTTCAAAGCTGACTTGTGCAAGTTTTTTTTGCGTAGGCAAGATAGCATTTTGAATCCTTTGGGCATAGCGGATACTATCTAAGATATCTTCTTTTTGTTTTTCTATAAGTTGCTTTTGGGCTTGAATATCAGCAGTTTGTTTCTCTACTTCTTCTTTTAAGAGTTGATTTTGGGTTTTTAACTGCAAAAGTTCATTTTGAATATAGGTATCGTTACGTTCTTGCTGTACTAAGGAAAGGTACTGATTGTGAGCCGTATTGTCCTCTACAATCCAAAGATAAAAAATTTGATTGTTTCGTTGTATGCGTTTAATCGTATAGTCAAATACTCCGTCTTTCCCCCAAAAAGGGATTTCCATGCGTGGGAAAAAAAGTTCGCTCTGATGCTCGTCTAAGGCTTCTATGACGCTTTGGATACTTTCTAAAAAAGGATTGAATTGGTAGATAGACTGACCGTACAGATGCTTCAAATCAGCAAAAGAATGGTTGCTGTCCAAGATTTTTCCCTCTTGGTCTAATAACACAAATTGTAACCATTGACTAAGATAGTGCTGTTGATGTTCGAGCAATATATCTTGTATTTCAGTCATTTGTACTTACTTGCTAATCATTTTTTTGGTTAAATCATAAAACATATCTTCTACCTTTTCGCCTGTCTTGGCACTGGTCAGGTACTCGCAGGGAAGGGGTAGTTGGGGTATAGTTTCTTGCAACTGCTCCTCTGTCAGCAGGTCTTTCTTATTGCCTGCAATGATATACGGCACGTTAGGGAGCATTTGCTTGATGTAATCCAAATCTTCAGCAATGTGTTTGAAAGTAGAAGGGCGAGTAAGGTCAAAAACGTAAATAATACCATTAGCACCCAAGTAATAAGACTTAGGCACTTTGGTCTGCGATACCTCCCCCGCAATATCCCAGATAATGAGATTAGCCTCTATATCATTGATAATCAATGTTTTTTTATCAATTTTTACACCAAGTGTGGTAAGGTATTCGTCTGCAAATTTTTGAAAAACAAATTGGCGAGTCAAAGAGGTTTTGCCTACACCAAAATTTCCTATTAAAATCACTTTTTTACTTATGCTTTGCATAAACAGTTTGTTAGGTCTAAATGAAAGCACAATATTACAATTTTTATTCTATGCAAAGCCGTTTTCCTATCATTTTTATAAATTTGGAGAAAAATATTTATTTACATTGTGGAAATAGCAGAAACCCTTAAAATTCTCCCTACTGAGCCGGGGATTTACAAATTTTTTGATAGCCAAAATGTAATTATTTACGTAGGCAAGGCAAAAAACCTAAAAAATAGGGTAAGTAGCTACTTTGCCAACAAAGCCGATTTGAACCGAAAAACCCAACGCTTGGTAAGCGAGATTCGCCGAATTGAATATACAGTGGTCAATTCTGAATTTGATGCTTTTCTCTTGGAAAACAACCTGATAAAGGCAAATCAGCCCAAGTACAACATCTTGCTCAAAGACGACAAGACTTTCCCTTACATCTGCATTACCAACGAGCCTTTCCCCAGAGTTTTTCCCACCCGAAGGCATGACAGAAAGGACAGCACTTATTTTGGACCCTACGCCAGCGTAAAGGCAATGCACACTTTGCTTGATTTGGTAAAAAAACTTTATACGATTCGCTCTTGCAACTTGGCTCTAACTAAGGAAAATATCAAAAAGAAAAAGTTTAAAGTTTGCTTAGAATATCACATCAAGAACTGCAAAGGTGGGTGCGAGGGTTTGCAAACAGAGGAAGACTATCAGAAAGATATAGAGCAAGTTATCCATATCTTGAAGGGGAAAACCAATGTAGCGACCAATTATTTTAAACAAAAAATGCAAGAAGCGGCAGAGGCGTGGAAATTTGAGGAAGCACAACTTTACAAGGAAAAATTGGAGTCTTTGGAAAAATTCCAAGCCAAGTCTTTGGTCGCCAATCCTAATATTTCTGACATTGATGTTTTTGCCATTACTTCTGATGAAAAATTGGGTTATGTGAACTACTTGCACATTCAAAATGGCTCAATCGTGCAAACCCAAACCCTGACAGTAAAAAAGAAATTGGACGAAACAGACAGCGAGATTTTGGCATACGTGATTTTGGATTTTCGCAGTAAATCAGGGGCATGGGGCATGGGCGAGAGGAGTGATAGCACCCCTCTCAGCGAAAATCTGGCAAAGGAAATTTCCTTTAATAAAACAAAAATCATCACCAATGTAGAGGTACAAATCGAGGGTTTGGACATTCAAGTTCCCAAGATTGGTGATTTGAAAAAGTTGGTAGAGCTTTCCTATAAAAATGCTCTTTTCAAGAAAAAAGAACGCATGAACCGAGAGGTAGAAATCAAAGATAATTCTGCTAACAAACGTATTTTAGAGCAGTTGCAAAAAGACCTCAACCTCATCAGGCGACCCGACCATATCGAGTGTTTTGACAACTCTAATATTCAAGGCACAAATCCCGTTGCCGCTATGGTTTGTTTCAAAGATGGCAAACCTTCCAAAAAAGACTATCGCCATTTCAAAATCAAAACCGTAGTAGGACCCAACGACTTTGCCTCTATGTACGAGATAGTAACGCGCAGGTATGCAAGGCTTTTGAATGAAAATGCAGACCTGCCCCAGCTCATCATCATAGACGGCGGCAAGGGACAGCTCAGTGCGGCTTGCGAAGCTTTGAAAGCACTCAACTTATATGGAAAAATTCCTATTATTGGCATTGCTAAGCGATTGGAAGAACTCTACTATCCTAATGACGAACTACCGATAATGATTAACAAAAAATCAGAATCCTTAAAACTCATTCAACGCATTAGAGATGAGGCACATAGGTTTGCCATTACTTTTCACCGCGACCAACGCAGTAAAAACAGCTTGGTTAGTCGTTTGGAACAGATAGACGGCATCGGCAAAGCTACCGCAGAAAAGCTCTTAAAAAAGTACAGGTCTGTCAAAAAACTCTTAGAAATTCCCCCTTCGGAAATAGAGGCTCTCATAGGCAAAGACAAGGCAAGGATAGTGCTGGAGGGGCTGAGAGCGGAATAATAACAATCGATGGAATTTTGTAAGTATGCTAACCTTCATTCAAATACTGCCACATTAGCTTAGCTGCAACCTCAGAGGCACTTGCTTCGGTTTGGATTTTTTGGCGAAGTGCTTGGTAATCTTGCAGAATCTGCTGCCTATTTTCTCCTAAAATTTTTGTTAGTTCTTGTTTTAGAGAGCTTTCTGTAATGTCGTACTGTACTAATTCTTTTACGATTTCTCTGCCTGCGGCGAGATTGACCAAAGAAATGTATTTGACTTTGACTACCATCCACGCAATCAGCATAGAAAAAAAGTCGCCCTTGTAGCAGACTACCTGTGGAACGTTGAAAAGTGCTGTTTCCAGCGTAGCCGTACCCGAAGTAACCAAAGCTGCCTTTGCCACACTCAGCAAGTTATATGTTTGGTCAAAAATTATTTTTAGCCCTGCCTGATAGGCTATCTGGTACAATGCTTTGTCCAAATGACTTACTCCTGCGACAATAAACTGATAATCAGGGAAATACTTTGCCATGCTGACCATGTAAGGTAGCAAATATTTGATTTCATTTTTACGACTACCCGCTAAAATAGCAATGATGGGCTTGTTATCTATCTGATTTTTTTCTAAAAAATGAGGATTGGGTTGGAAGTTTTGTATGGCATCAAAAATAGGATTGCCGATATAATCTACCTCATAATCATATTTTTTATAAAAATCTTTTTCAAAGGGCATGATGCAGAACATTCTATCCACAAGACGCTTGATTTTCCATGCTCGCTTGGTATTCCATGCCCAGACTTTGGGAGAGATATAGTAAAAAGTCTTGAACCCTTGCTTTTTAGCAAACTCAGCTATGCGGAGATTGAAACCTGCATAATCTATCAGTATAACTACATCTGGTTGGTAATCAAGTATATCTTTTTGACATTCTTTCAAATATTTTCTGATTTTGTTGAGATTGAGCAGTACGGCGGTAAAGCCCATGAAAGCCATTTCTTTGTAATGCTTGCTCAGAATCGCGCCTGCTTGTTGCATCTCCTCGCCTCCGAAGCCACGAAAAGAAGCATTTGCATCTCGTTTTTGCAATGCTCTGATGAGATTCGCTCCGTGCAAATCGCCTGATTTTTCCCCTGCGATGAGATAGTATTTCATTTTGTATGCCCAATGGTTTTGATGTACCAATATTAAACTTATCCTACCAACTTTACAAAAGCCACAATAAAAGGAGAAGAAAGCAACAAGGAGTCAAATCTATCTAAGAAGCCTCCATGTCCTGGGATAGTATTGCCTGAATCTTTGATGCGAATGCTTCGCTTAAACAAAGATTCTACCAAATCACCATAAGTGCCTGTAACTACGATAATTACAGCTATACAAAGCCATTGCCAGAGCTGTAAATCTTGGAAATAAATAGAAAGGATATAAGCAAAAAGCAACGCCAATAGCGTACCTCCTATGCTCCCCTCCCATGTTTTTTTGGGCGAAATCCTGAAAAATAGTTTATTTTTACCAAATTTTCTGCCTGCAAAATACGCTCCTGTATCGCTTGCCCAGATAAGAAAAAGCGAACCTATGACAATCTGATAACTATAAGTATGTTTTAGAAATACAGCCATATTGAGCAAGGCAAAGGGAACTGCCACATAAATAATTCCTAAAAAAGTAAATGCAATATTGACAAAAGGCTGGAGGTCGCGACGAATGTATTGGTAAAGTTTGATAAAGTACACCCCCGAAACTACTATCCATATTAAAAAATAATAGTTGTGGTTAAGCTGGTACTTTTCTACCAGAAAAGTAAGGGTAAAGATAAACTGCCCATTAAAAGTGCCAAAAGTACGCAAAGGCAGGCTTCCGTCCAGTCCTAATAATTTGTAGAACTCTAACTGAGTAAACATGCAAATCAGGAAAAAGACAGCAAAATACGTCCATTCGCTGTACCAAGTACCCGATAAAATGATTGCCGCTCCCACTACGCCAGCAATAACGCGTTGTTGTAGTTCGGAAAAACTATTCAAATTCCAATTCATGTTGTATAATCCTGATGGCTTTGATGAGGTGCTGCTGATTTACATATACTTGGTAGCTTCCAAACCGATAGGCAGAATCTTTTTTGTTCATCACTACAGCAGGAATCTCACAATCCTCTAAAACAGCTTTTACTATGCTGATTCTTACTTCATTGGGGTTTTCATAAACCACTTTCCAGTCATTGCCCATAACTTTTTCCATTAGTCCCTATCATTTAAGTCTTTTGAATAAGTAATCTTTTTAAGTGCTGGATTCGCTTTTGATGCCATGCTATAAAATACTAAAACAAGTAAAGCCGTCAAAATCAAGGACAAAAGAGCCGCATCGCTCGGAACTTCTTGCTTATCTATGTCTATTTCTATATGATTTTGCTGGTAAAGATACATCATCATGATGGTAAAACCATTATTGACAAAGTGAGCTACCATAGCGTAAATCAGATTTCCTGACCATTGGTACAGATAGCCAAATAATGCACCCAATAACATTCTTGGTACAAAACCGTAAAACTGCAAGTGGAAAGCACTAAAAATAATGGCTGCCAGCCAAATTGCAACGTGTGCATTGCCTAATAGCTGTTTCAATTTATTTTGTAATACTCCCCTAAAAAGCAGTTCCTCGCCTATACCAGGTATAATCCCAATAACTATAAAACCAAGCAGAAACTGCTCAAAAGAGCGAAACTCAGTCAAAAAAATGGTCAGGTCTTTTAGCTTATCCTCTTGGAGTTTTGCCCACTGCTCAAAACTATCCATAAAGTCAGGAAAATCTACTTCCATATTCCACTTCCCAATCCAAGTAATTGCAGGCATTTCTATTATCGCTACGCCAATGCTTGCCAAAATCAATGGGACTAAATACGTTCCATTGCTTTTAAATAAGCCTTTCAAAGACAAAGTTTTATCTATCCAATAAATATAAATCAAAGGAGTAATCACAAAAAGCCCTAAGGCTGTTACGCCTTGCATTATCATTAACACGGGTCTTATTTCTGGGAAATTGAGCGGGTCTGATAGGAGTTGGGTAATGGCTTCTAAGTCAAAATTGACCAAGGGCAAAACTACCACAAACGCCAAAGTATTGGAAAGGAAAAAACCTACCAATAGCACCAAGACCATTTTTACTAAATCAATCCACACCTGTAATCTATCTTCTTGCATGATTATTTTTACCTATTTTATTAAAGCATCAGCAAAGATATAAATTCCCTTATAAAGAAAACTAACGATAGCTAATTTAGCATTTTTTTTTTATCTTTGTGCAAACCATATAAACCTTGATAAGTAGAGTTTACACATATTTAATATGTATCTTTTGTTCGGTAATAACTTGCCAATCTTATGCTCAAAGCATAGGACTAAATTGGCTTTTCAGACCCGGCATGAGGTTTTCCTCTTCTTTCGTTCCTAAGCAAAATATCCAAGATACTACTTACTTCGGTTTTTCTCACTTCAATACTTCCTTAGTCATTCCCGTTGCTGGCGAAGTGGAAGCAAGCCTAAGTAAATTAAACCTGAAAGCCAATCAAACTTTTATTACTGCCAATATTGGCTCTCGCTTTCTGCAAACCAACTTGTTGGCATACCAAAAGTTAGCCCATAATTTTTCTTTTGGAGTTACTCACGTCCAAGCAGATGTGAGAAATGGCATTTGGTTTTATACTTTCAACATTGGCGCAGTAGAATCGCCGGAAACTTTTGATAAAATAAAGCCTTTTTTTATTGGCGGAGCCGCAAAAATAGTGTTAAAAGGATTGCGCACTTTTAATGTTTATGGCGTAGGGCTGACCTATCAGTACAATCAAGTCATTCCTATACCTCTGTTTGGCATTAGCCGCTTTTTGAGCAAAAACATACAAGTTTCCATGCTCCTCCCTACCTATGCAGAACTTATTTATGTTGGCAAAGATAACTTAGACCTTGCCCTAAGGGCAGATTTTGCTGTATTTCGCTCAGGAATTTTACCCGTAAGCAATCAAAGACCTGTAGGTAATGAAAAAACTTCTTTGCAGTACAGAGATGTACGCTTAGGCTTGCTTGCTCGCTATAGCCCCAGCAGTAGAGCCAAACTACAAATCCAAGCTGGAGTGGCAGGAGTACGAAGCCTAAAAATATTTTACAACAATGAGCAAATTCGTTCTTATAATCCCTCCTTTGCCCCTTTTATAAACATCGCTTTACACATCAACTTTGGGAATGCACCCATCAATTCACAACTTTTTGGGAATGAATTTTAACAATCTCTATTTTTTTTAGTAAATTCATTTTGAATTTATTATTATTGCAGCATTAAAACAACTTGCGAAAATGGTAACAGAGATTACACAAGGCGTCAAAGTAAGCGTTATTCCTCAGTATCTTCCAGAATCTTCTAAACCTGAACATTCTCATTTTGTATTTGCTTATCATATTACGATTGAGAATCACAGCGAATATACCGTCCAACTGTTGCGCCGCCATTGGCTTATCTATGATGCCAATGCTACTATAGGCGAGGTAGAAGGCGAAGGCGTAGTAGGGCAGCAACCTATCTTGGAACCCGGCGCAGTTCATCAGTACAGTTCGGGGTGTAACCTCAGAACGGCTATGGGCAAAATGAAAGGGACTTACCTCATGGAACGACTCAGCGACGGACATCAGTTCAAAGTAACTATCCCTGAGTTCACTATGGTAGTGCCGTATATTCTGAATTAAAGATTTTGACGAAAGAAAAGACTTGAAAAGATTATTCGAATACCTTACTTTTTGGTGGAAAGCAGGCGATGCACACAGCATTCACTCTCCTTTTGTTTTCCAACTTTATACCCAAGTGATTAATATAGAAAAGCAATACTACTGCTTTGAGATTTTGGAAAATCTACGGCAGAACTTATTGTCAGATGATACACTTTTAGCAATCAATGACTTGGGAGCAGGTTCTAAAAATTTGACCTCTACTCAGAGAACAGTAAGCCAAATTGCTAAAAACTCTATTGCTAATCCTAAAACCGCCCAACTTTTATTCAGATTAGTCGATTATTTCCAACCTAATACTATTTTAGAATTAGGCACTTGCTTAGGGCTGACGACCTTGTATCTTTCCGAAGCCTCGCCCAAAGAAGCCAAAATCTATACTTTTGAAGGAGCGGAAGCCTTAGCCGAGCAGGCTAAAAAACTCTTTGAAAAAGAAATTACTAAACAAACCACTCATAACATAGCATTAGTCGTAGGCAATTTAGATGAAATCTTAGCCAAGAAAGTTGCAGAACTCGAGCAGATAGACTTTGTATTTTTTGACGCTAATCATCAGAAAGTGCCTACACTGCAATATTTTGAAATCTGCCTAAGTAAGGCGCATGAAAATACCGTTTTTGTTTTTGATGACATCTATTGGTCGGCAGAGATGCAAACCGCATGGCAAGCTATCCAACAGCACCCCCGAGTTGTTTTGACAATTGATTTGTTTCATGTAGGACTGGTATTTTTCAGGGAAAAGCAACCCAAACAGCACTTTAAACTGAGGTTTTAGAAAGCGCAATGACAAACCGAAAAAGTGAAAATTTACTTTTGAGGTAAATCTTCACTTTTGGAATGTATATACCCAAACAAAATTAGTTTGCGAATTTATTTGAGTGAAAAAGTATTAATTATCAATCTTTTACATCTGACAGGTTTGCGAAACCTGTCAGATGTAAGCATAACCACTTTGTTACGAAAAACTATGCACTACAAGCCTCACAGCTGTCAGGGTCATCAAGCGAGCAGGACATATCGCTAAGTTTTTGCTCATAGTTTTCTACCTCGACTTTGGCTTCCTGCTTTACTTGGGTTTCTGGTCTTACTTGGAAGTTAGAAGTATTCAAGTTGAGGCTTGCCTTTCTCTCGTAGAATGTAACATTTGCATTAGTCAATACTTGCTCTTCCTCTTGAAGGCGGTTTTCT
Organism: Thermoflexibacter ruber; assembly: GCF_900113045.1. Classification (GTDB taxonomy): domain Bacteria; phylum Bacteroidota; class Bacteroidia; order Cytophagales; family Thermoflexibacteraceae; genus Thermoflexibacter; species Thermoflexibacter ruber. Next base: position 13,699 of record NZ_FONY01000051.1, on the reverse strand, counting down.
ATTTGGGTCTGTACGCCTTTGGTGAGAGCGTTTTTATCTACTGTAAACTTGATAGCATCTGCGGCGGCTTTGGTTCTGAGGTAATACATACCTGTTTTTAAGCCTTTTTTCCATGCGTAGAAGTGCATAGAAGTTAGCTTACCAAAGTTCGGGTCTTGCAAATGTATATTCAAACTTTGGCTTTGGCAGATATAAGGAGCGCGGTCTGCTGCCATGTCTATAATGGTTTTTTGACTAATCTCCCATACTGTTTTATACAAATCTTTGATTCTCTGAGGAATATTTGGAATCTGTTGGATAGAACCATTTGCCTGAATAATGAGGTTTTTCATAGTTTCGTTCCACAAGCCTAACTTTATCAAGTCTTTGAGTAAGTGCTTGTTTACTACGATAAACTCCCCAGAAAGTACTCTGCGCGTATAGATATTGGAAGTATAAGGCTCAAAACACTCGTTATTGCCTAAAATCTGCGAAGTAGAAGCAGTGGGCATAGGGGCGACTAAGAGCGAGTTTCTTACCCCGTATTGCAAGATTTCTTTACGCAATCCTTCCCAATCCCAACGCCCAGAAGAAGGTTTTACGCCCCACATATCAAATTGGAAAATGCCTTGCGAGATAGGCGAACCCTGATAAGTTTCATAAGGTCCGTGTACTTTTGCCAAGTCCTTAGAGGCGGTCATTGCCGCAAAGTAAATAGTTTCAAAAATATCTTTGTTTAGTCCTTTGGCTTCTTCTGATTCGAAAGGCATTCTTAGCATAATAAAAGCATCTGCTAAACCTTGTACCCCTAAGCCAATAGGACGGTGGCGAAGGTTAGACCTGCGTGCCTCCTCTACGGGGTAGTAGTTGATGTCTATGACCTTGTTTAGGTTTTTAGTTACTACATAAGTTACATCAAATAGCTGTTGGTGGTCAAACTTGCCGTCGTGAATAAACCTTGGCAGGGCAATAGAGGCTAAGTTACAAACGGCGACCTCATCTGGCGAAGTATATTCTATGATTTCTGTGCAAAGATTGCTCGACTTAATTGTGCCTAAGTTCTTTTGGTTAGACTTGCGGTTAGCGTGGTCTTTGTAAAGCATATACGGCGTACCTGTTTCTGTTTGCGACTCTAAAATCTCAAACCAAAGTTCCTGTGCTTTTACGACTTTTCTTGCTCTACCTTCTCTTTCGTATTTTTCGTAAAGTTTTTCAAAATCTTCTCCATAGCAGTCTGCAAGTCCTGGTGCTTCGTTGGGGCAGAAAAGCGACCACTCTTCGTCTGCTTCTACTCTTTTCATGAACAAATCAGGAATCCAAAGTGCATAGAACAAATCTCTTGCTCTGAGTTCTTCTTTGCCATGATTCTTTTTTAGTTGTAAAAAGTCGAATACGTCTGCGTGCCAAGGCTCTAAATATATTGCAAAAGCCCCTTTGCGCTTGCCGCCGCCTTGGTCTATGTAGCGAGCAGTATCGTTGAACACACGCAACATAGGGACTATGCCATTAGAAGTTCCGTTTGTTCCTTTGATATAAGAACCTGTGGCTCTGACATTATGCACAGCCAACCCAATACCACCAGCAGACTGAGAAATTTTAGCACACTGCTTCAAGGTGTCGTAAATCCCCTCTACGCTATCCTCTTTCATAGTAAGCAAGAAGCAAGAGGAAAGCTGAGGTTTAGGTGTTCCTGCATTGAAAAGCGTAGGGGTAGCATGAGTAAACCACTTCTCTGACATGAGATTGTAGGTTTCTATCGCCGCCTCTACGTCCTCGCCGTGAATCCCTACTGCTACGCGCATGAGCATGTGTTGAGGTCGTTCTACTACCTTCCCATTGAGTTTGAGCAAGTAAGAACGCTCTAAGGTCTTGAACCCAAAATAGTCATAGTTAAAATCGCGGTCGTAAATGATGGCAGAGTCGAGCAGGGCTGCATTTTTTCTGATGACCTCGTATGTTTCTTTGGAAAGCAAAGAAGCGTTTTCTCCTGTTTTGGGGTCGTTGTACATATACAATCTTTTCATCGTATTGGAAAAAGACTTGCTTGTTTCCTTTTGCAAGTTCGAAATCGCAATACGCGCTGCCAAAATAGCATAATCAGGGTGTTTAGTAGTCATAGAGGCAGCGGTCTCAGCGGCAAGATTGTCTAATTCTACGGTAGTAATTTTTTCGTACATGCCCGTAATTACCTTTTGGCAAATCTGAAAAACATCTATATAGTTCATGTCTAAGCCATAGCAAAGACGTTCTATACGAGCCATGATTTTTTCAGGTCTGCTCGTTTCTAATCTTCCATCTCTTTTGGTTACTAACATATTTTAATAATGAAAATAGTAAAACAATATGTATTTCTTTATGAACTGATATAACAAGCGATGAGTTTATGCGTAATCGTTATGGTTAAAGTACGGTTAATAATTAATTAACAATTTGTTTATCAGTTGTTTGAGGCTAAATGTAGCTAATACAAAAACTAAGGTAAGGAGTTTTTTATTACAAACCAATAGGCAAAAACCCTTGTTTTTCCTAAGTAGGTGATTTCCAAGTTGTATTTTTTTATTGAAAAAAAATATTTTTATATAGTCAAATACAAAAATTTATGGATAATCTTTGTACTGGGTGTGGATTAATCTTTTCATACCTTGAGTTTGCTTTACAAAATATTGATTTTCATTATAATAAATAATTTGTGTGCCTAATAAAATAGACTTTTGACTTTCGAGGTTTTTTGCTAAAGCAAAGCCTATTTTTTTTCCTAATACACTTAAAGCGGAAGCAAAAGCATCGGATGTACTACCGTTTTTTGCAATGACAGTTACTTGTATTCTTTCTGTAAGCCCCAAACCTGTCTTAGGATTAATAATGTGTGAATAGCGTTGCCCGCCTATGGATATATACTGAAACATATCGCCGCTTGTAGCGATGGCACAGTTTTCCAAAACTATTTTTTGACTTTTCCCTATATCATTCTGTGCATTATCAGCAATTTCTATTTGCCATCCCTTTTGATTGGGAGGAGCGTTTCCTATGACTATATCTCCCCCTAAATCCACCAAAGCAGACGACACGCCTAACTGACGTAACAACTCTAAAACTTTGTCAGCGATAAAGCCCTTTCCTACTGCCCCTACATCAAGCCTCATTCCTTTTACGAGTAGTTCAACTGCTTGTTTTTGAGGGTAAAGTTTAATTTTCTGGTAGCCCGTAGTAGCTCGGGCTTTGGCTAACTGAGTAGCAGTGGGAAGTACGCCTTGCCTTTTTGCCCTTCGCCAAAGTTGGACATAATTCCCTATAGTAATGTCGAATGCACCTTTGGAAAGTTGGGAGTAAATCAAAGACTGAGAGATGATTTCATACAAGTCTTTGCTCACTGCCACTGGCTTTTCTATCCCCGAGCTATCGCAGAGCTTCCTGATTTGGCTATTTTCGTTGTAATCACTTAGTATTTCGTTGAGTGAATCTATTTTGGAGAATGCCTTTGCTTGTATGACCTCGGCAGTCGTAGAATCCTTTGCGTAGAAAACTAACCTACAAACCGTTCCCAATTTACCCTCTACAAACTCATAGCGGTACTGGGCAAGGGAAATGTTCACAGATAAGACCACTAATAAAAGTAAGACTATTTTCAAGGCTGATGGGGTTTGAATGTCTTATACAGCTACTTCCGCTCTGATGTGCGGGTGTGGCTGATAGTTTACCAAAGTAAAATCTTCATACTGAAAGCTAAAAATATCTTTTACCTGAGGGTTGATAAGCATTTGCGGCAGAGGTCTTGGCTCTCTGGCAAGTTGGATATGTGCTTGCTCTAAGTGGTTTAGGTAGAGGTGGGCATCGCCAAGCACATGAACGAACTCGCCTACGCCCAAGTCGCAAACCTGCGCTATCATCATAGTAAGTAAGGCATAAGAAGCAATATTAAAGGGGACTCCTAAGAATACGTCTGCACTGCGTTGGTACATCAGGCAGGAAAGTTTGCCCTCTGCTACATAGAATTGGAAAAGCAAATGGCAAGGTGGTAACTTCATTTTTCCAATATCTGCTACATTCCAAGCACTGACTATCATGCGTCTTGAATCTGGATTTTGCTTTATTTGCTTGATAACTTCTGCGATTTGGTCTATGGATTTGCCCTCAGGCGTACTCCAACTCCGCCATTGGTAGCCGTAAACAGGTCCCAGTTCTCCATTTTCGTCTGCCCACTCGTCCCAAATACTCACACCGTTCTCTTTGAGGTATTGGATATTGGTATCCCCTTTGAGAAACCAAAGCAATTCGTAAATGACTGATTTGAGATGTATTTTTTTTGTAGTAATCAAAGGGAAACCTTCATTCAAATCAAATCGCATAGTATAGCCAAATACGCTGACTGTCCCTGTGCCTGTGCGGTCGGTTTTCCTTACTCCATTTTGGAGGATATACCTCATTAAGTCGTGATATTGTTGCATACCAAATATAGATAATGATTGAGCCTTCAAAATTAGGAAAAGAAAAATGAATGCCAAAGTATTTGAGCTCCTTTCAAAATCAAAAAGGGCATACCTATTAAGCATACCCTTTTTCATCAAATCAGCTGTTGAAGATTTCTCGTTGCGTTCTATTTATCATCTTGAATGTCTTGTATTATCTATTGTCCTTGCGCTAAACTGTAGCCTTTTTTACCTTCAAAGGTGCAAAGATTTTCAGTTTTGATAAAGTCAAAACCTGCTTTGCTTACGTTGCTCAACAAGTCGATAATGTCTTGGTGAGTAACTGCTTTGCCTTCGGGTTGTTCAAATCTACATCTCCAGTGGTCGGTGCAGAAGGTTTCAGGCATACCATCAGGATATACTTTTACCCCTCTATTACTGATAACTACCAACTTCAAAGCCTCTGTATTGCAAGTAGCCAATTTATCGCCAAGGTCATTGGGGCTGGGACCGTCCCAATTGATGAACACATCTACACCAATAGTTTCTTTGGCAAGACGAGGGCGATTTTTGATTTCTACATGTATTTTTTTGCTTTCCGCAGGATAATCTGCTACTTTCAACTGCGAAGGTTTCTCACCGAGCCTTGCAATGACCGCCTGAGCAAACTCTTTTGTTCCTACTTTTTCTTTGCTTGTTCCCTCTTTAAAAATGTCGTAAGTATGTATGCCATCTTCCATAGTTTTAAGCCAAGCATTGTGTACTTTGCTGGCGATGTGTCCTTGACCTATGTGGTTGAGCATCATGATTCCCCCGAGCAATAAGCCTGACGGATTGGCTAAATTTTGACCTGCACGTCTTGGGGCTGAGCCGTGAATAGCCTCGAACATAGCGCAGTGGTCGCCGATATTGGCTGAGCCAGCCAAGCCAACTGAGCCAGTAATCTGTGCGGCTACGTCTGACAGAATATCTCCATACAAATTAGGCATGACGATTACATCAAAAACCTCTGGTGTATCTGCTAACTTTGCCGCTCCAATATCCACAATCCAATGTTCTTTTTCTAACTCAGGATACTCAGCTCCGATTTCATCAAAAACTTGATGGAAAAGTCCATCAGTCATTTTCATGATATTATCTTTGGTAAAGCAAGTTACTTTTTTGCGGTTATTATTGCGTGCATACTCGAAAGCATAACGGACTATTTTCTCACAGCCTGGACGAGTAATCAGTTTCAAGCATTGATATACTTCGCTTGTTTGTCTATGCTCTATCCCTGCATACAAGTCTTCCTCATTTTCCCTTACAATAACTACGTCCATAACAGGATGTTTACTCTGAACAAAGGGGTGGTAAGAAACACAAGGGCGGACATTGGCATATAGTCCTAAGGTTTTTCTTGTAGTTACATTCAAACTTTTGTAACCACTTCCTTGTGGAGTAGTAATAGGAGCTTTCAAAAAGACCTTTGTTCTTCGCAGAGATTCCCATGAGGAGTCTTCTATACCTGCTGAGATTCCTCTCAAATAGACTTTTTCTCCTATTTCTATTTCTTCTAATTCTAACTGCGCTCCTGCGGCAAAAAGAATATCTAACGTTGCGCGCATTATCTCCGGACCGATACCATCTCCGTATGCTACAGTAATAGGCGTTTTTATGGACATAGACTCTTTGTTTAGTTGTTTACTTATTATTTAAATCTAACAAAAAATGTTTTAGATGAATAAAATATCAAAGAAAATGGTTAATAATTCCATTTGAGGCAAAATTAAAGAATTTCTATCTGTTTTTTTCTAACTTTTACATGAAAAATTTAAACACTTCGCTCCAGCCCTAACTTTAATGATGAAAGATGACATCATAAATCCCCCAATTTGATATATTATTTAGCCCTGAGAGCATAGTAAAATAGGCTAATGCTCTACCTTTGGGCGTATATCTGCCACAAAAAGTTTCAATAACTCGACTAAGTAAGCCAAATCAGATAGCGTATGCAAGCTGCTTAACACTACTCTGCTTATTGGTTCGCTATCGGGCTTAGGATAGGGGAACGAAGAAATCAGTACTCGATGCTTCAACAAGAAGGGATAAAGAGCAGGCTGATAAGTCCGAAAGACAGGGTAATCCTCTGCATAGTCGAGCAGATTCAAGTCTTTCACTTCTGAGGAGAAGAATTGGATATTTTTTTTCAACATGACTAATTGTTTTTGATACTCTTCGCCAATTTTTAAAAAAGCATAGCAATAGGCAGGCAGCATAGGAGACGCTCCCGCATAGAAACTGCTCTTTTTCAGGGTTTTGATAATTTCTTGCTCGCTCAGTACCATGCCCGCAGGCATTCCTAATGCTTTCCCCATAGAGGCAATAACTACTTTGGTAACATTCTTCATAGGAGGAATGTGAGCATAAATACCTCTGCCATTTTGTCCTGTAACGCCTATCCCATGCGAATCATCTACGACCAAGATAATTTCTTTTGCAATATTTAGCCTTTTTATCCATTCAAAACTATGCACTTTGGCGTGTAAAACATCTACCGCATTGCACACTAATACCATATTTTGCTTAGAAGTATAGCTTTGGAAAACAATCTGCTCCACCCAACTTTCAAAATCTGGGCTATCCATTTTCTCCAAACCACAAAAAACAGCAGGGTGAGTATGAGGAGCATAAGAAATAATATAACCTTTTGAAAATAAATCTCTTATCCACTGAGCAATTAGCTGTCCTGCCAAAAAACCAGAGGACATCGTAAGACTTTGCTCTGCTCCTGTCCATTGGCAAAGGAAATGCTCTAACTCCTCGAAGACTACAAGACGCAAATTAGAAGTGCGTGAACTACCGTAATTTGTTCCATATTTACTAAGTCCTTCCTGGACAGCTTTTTGGAAAACAGGATTTACCGACATTCCTAAATAAGAAGTCCCACTAAAGAATAGATATTCTTGATTATCTATGCAAGCAATTCTTGAGGGATGTTGAGAAGAGAAAAACATATTTAATCGGTTTGTCGTAATTTAGTTTAATTTTGTAAATTCGCTCTGATTTTTGAAATATACAATCAAATACATGGAATACAAAGATTATTATAAAATTTTAGGCGTTCCGAAGGGAGCAAGTGAAGAAGAAATAAAAAAAGCTTATCGCAAACTTGCCAAGCAATATCACCCCGATAAAAATCAAGGTAATAAGGCAGCAGAAACGAAGTTCAAAGAAATTTCAGAAGCATACGATGTGCTTGGCGACCCTAAAAAAAGAAAATACTACGACCAACTTGGAGCAAACTGGGCTGAGTACCAAAAATATGGAGGCGACCCAGAAGATTTCTTGCGAAGGAAACAAAATCCTTTCCAACGCTCCACCTCTAATACGAATACCCCGCCTCCCCAAGAAGACTTTGATTTTGGGGACTCTTTTGGTGGAGGTTTTTCAGACTTTTTTAAAAATATCTTTGGGAGGTTCATGGGAGAGGACGAGGAACCAAGAACGAGCCAAAGAGTAAGTAGAGGAAGAGACTTTGAAACAGAAATGGAAATTAGCTTAGAAGAAGCCTACACAGGAACGGCGCGCATCTTGAACGTATTGAACCAGAACTTGCGACTTACTGTAAAAGCAGGCATAGAGGACGGGCAAAGGCTAAAACTTGCTGGGCGAGGGGGCGAAGGGGCTGACGGCAAGCGAGGCGACCTGTACGTAATAGTGAAAGTAGCTAAAAAAGAAGGATTTGAGCGCAAAGGAGATGACATACATTGCACGGTAAACGTACCTATCTACACCGCTGTTTTAGGTGGGAAAGTGCCTATTAAGTACTTGGACGGAAAAGAAATCAATTTCACTATCCCACAAGGCACAGATAGTGGCAAAATATTCAGAATCAAAGGGAAAGGTATGCCTAAGTACAATAATCCCACAGAACACGGGGACTTGTTTATCAAAGTAGTTTTACAAGTACCTAAAAACTTGACTAATAAAGAAATAGAACTTTTCAAGCAATTAGCGGAATTGAGGAAATAAGTTTTCTTATGCTGTGCTGGGAGTAAGTACATTATTCAATAGCATTTTTAAGAGTTGGTACTGAGCAAAATTTAATATAGAAAAATCCTCTTAAAATAGTATTCCTATAGAAATTAAGTATCAAAATTGCTATGTAAAAAGTAGTTAGTAAAGTCGTGTATGAAATAAAAAAAATCAAATACTTTGAGTAGGATATGCTAAATTTGCTATATTGCGAAATTATTATACTTTTAAAATTAACAAAATTCTGTATTGAGTTTTACATTTTTTGATATGAATAACCTACAAGTTACATCAAATAGTGAACGTATTGAACTGAAAAATGAGGGAGGCTACGTATATTTAATGATTGAGGCGGACAAAGAGAATAACTGGTTATACTATAAATGGAGAGGCTTTCTTCTAATGGAAGAACTCAAGAAGGGATATAATAAGATTTTAGAAGTCTTAGAAAGTCAAAAATTGCAAAGAGCATTAGCCGACCATGCAAACATTGTAGGACCTTGGAACGAAGCCAACGAATGGCTCGTCAATGAGTGGACGCCCAGAGCAAACAAATTAGGACTTAAATACTTGGCTATCAATACTGCAGGGGACTTATTTTCCAATATCTCCTTAGAACTTTTCCTAATCAATAATAAAAACTCATATTACACTACCCAAGTATTCGACACCTTAGAGGAGGCGAAGTCTTGGCTGAGGAAGGTCAGCTAAACTTCCCTATATACCTACCTTATTGCTATTTTTTCAAACCTTATTACAAAACCTTGTGTTATCTTGATGTATAAGTAAAACCGACTATTCATAGACGATTTGCTTATCAAAGTGCAAAAATTAAAATACTTCTTAGCTTTTATTTCGGAATCGTACCTTAATTTTGCAGTCAAAATTTAAAAGATTGAAAAAATGGCAGAAATTACACAAAAAATAAGCGAAGAACCTAATAATAATACCCTGTCGATGCACCCCAAAAAATTTGCATTGTGGCTGTTCATCGTAAGTATAGTCATGATTTTTGCGGGTCTGACTTCGGCTTACTTAGTAAAACAAGCAGAGGGTGGTTGGTTGCTTTTTGAATTACCTTTTATATTTTATATTAGCTCTGGTATTATCTTAGTAAGCAGTCTTACGATGCACTGGGCATACCTAAGTGCCAAGAAAGATAATCTTGCGGCGACTAAGTTGGCAATGTCTATCACTGTAGTTTTAGGCTTTGCTTTTTTAGTAACTCAACTCATGGGTTGGAGCGATTTGGTAAAAATGGGCATCTTTTTCGCAGGAAGCCAAGCCAATGCCGCAGGTTCATTTCTCTATGTATTCTCTGGCTTGCATGGCTTGCACTTATTGAGTGGTATTATTTTTCTGATTATTATTTTAGTAGCCGTTTTTAGGTATCAAATCCACGCTAAAAGCATGGTCAGAATGGAAATGTGTGCTACTTATTGGCACTTTTTAGACCTACTTTGGATATACCTTTTTGTATTTCTCATCGTCAATTCGTAAAATATTTCGCAAAATTATTTTGTCGTTTAGGATAAAATTTAAGTATCTTTACAAAAAATCAAAGTAAGCACTTTGTAAGTTATTGTAAATAAATATATTATACGTTTATCATACTACTTTAAAGATGGCAACAATCACTGTCAATAAAGACTCAGTTTGGAATGGTGGTCAAGAACCAATGAAGGCAAGTTACGGAAAACTCATGATGTGGTTTTTCTTACTTTCAGACGCTTTTACCTTCTCTGCACTTTTAATCACTTACGGGACGATTCGTTTCATGAATCCTGCCTACACAGGTCCAAGAGAAGAATTTACCTTCTCTCCTAATTACTGGCCTATCCCTGAAAAAGTATATGAAGCTATCCCCTTCTTTCACGGAGTTTCTGCTCCTCTGGTTTTCGTAGGTATTATGACCTTTATCTTGATTTTGAGTAGCGTTACTATGGTGCTTGCCGTAGAAGCAGGGCATCGTATGTCGCAAAAAGAAGTAGAAAAATGGATGCTTTGGACTATTGTTGGCGGTTTTGCTTTCTTAGCCTGCCAAGCGTGGGAATGGTCGCACTTTATCCACGGAACAGATGAAGGAACAGTAATGAATGACGGAACTGTTTTCCATGGAGCTAATTTAATTAAGAACCAATACGGTCCGCCTCCTTTTGCTAATCTGTTCTTCTTTATCACTGGATTTCACGGCACTCACGTATTCAGCGGGGTAATATTAAATATTATTATTTTCTACAATGTAGTTATGGGTGTTTACGAAAGACGTGGGCATTACGAAATGGTGGAGAAAGTGGGTTTGTATTGGCACTTTGTAGATTTAGTCTGGGTATTCGTATTTACTTGTTTTTACTTGTTATAATTTTTTAACTTTGAAATAAAGATATTGATATGGCACATACAGAACAAGCACAACATCAAGGTGGAGGAATGAAAAATCCTGTTGTAAAAAGGTTAATTACTGTAACTATTTATCTTTCTTTGCTTACCGCATTGGAGTTCGTAATTGCATTTTTACAACCTCCCGGCTTATTAAAAAATTTAGAATTTGGTATTCTGACCATTTTCAAAGCCTTTTACATAGTAGGTGAATTTATGCACCTAAAACACGAGGTAAAGTCTTTGATTTGGTCTATTATGATACCTATGGCTTTTATTGTTTGGTTTATCGTAGCATTATTAGCTGAGGGTGGTTCTCACTAATTTACTTGTGTATAAAAAATCTTTCAATTAGGTCTATTTCCTATTTTGATATGAAAAACAAATATTTTAAAGTCGGCGTGCTAATGACTATATTGGCAGTGCCGACTTTTATTATTTTATTCCTTCATAGTTTTGGAGAAAATAAGTTTGAGATTCCTGTCATGAATCCAAGCTCGCCTGATTGTCAGAGCAATGTGTTGGATAGTGTACACAGGATTCCTCCGTTTAAGTTTATTTCCCAAGATGGCAAAGAAGTTACGGAGAAAGACTTTGAAGGGAAAGTATATATTGTAGATTTCTTTTTTACTCGTTGTCCTGACATCTGCCCCACGATGACTTCTGAGTTGGTACGCGTGCAGGAAGCCTTCAAAGATTTTCCTGATGTTCGGATTCTTTCGCACTCTGTCGACCCTTTGTACGATTCCGTAGCGATTTTGAAAGAGTATGCCCAAAAGTTCAAAGCAAATACTCAAATATGGACTTTTGTAACAGGTGATAAAGGGGCAATTTACAATATGGCGAGATGTGGCTACTTTATTTCTGCGAGAGAAAACACCTCGCCGATTAGTGTGGACTTTGTGCATAGCGACAAGGTAGTGCTTATAGATAAAGAAAAACGCATCAGAGGTTATTACAGCGGCACTAACCGCAAAGAAATAGATAGGCTCATTACCGAAGTGCAGATTTTACTGCAAGAGTATAAGTAAAGGTAAGACAATAAATCGCTATTTCTATGATGAAAAAATTTTTTATCTTCATTATTCTTTGTTTGCCACTTACTTCGCTTTACGCTCAAGCAAATGCACCTCGCTACATGCACTTGGTAGGCACGCTTGGCAAAGTACCTGTAACTATGGACTTGATATTGCATAATCATCAAGTAGTTGGTAGGTACTATTTGGATAGGTTGGGGCAGCCTATTTTTTTCCATGATGGAGATTTTGAGAAAGAAATACCTAATCTCGGAAAGGAAAATTTTTATTTAGCAGAAAGCTACGGCTATTGGGAGGGAAAAATCAAGAAAAATAAGATAATAGGGACTTGGACTTCGGCAGACAGAAAAAAACAACTACCCTTTGAGCTTGTAGAAAACTATGCCCAAAGTATGCAGTTCAAACCGTACTATTTTGATAATTCTCAAATAGTCAATGCCAACTCCCAAGTAGAGGCTCAACTCTTGTTTCCTTTTGCCTTGAAAAATGAAGAGGTTTTAAAACAACTTCAAACAGAAATCGGGAAAAAAGTAGTAGGCATTGGCTTTCCTAACACTTTACTTCTCAATGCTTTTCAGTACGATGTGCTAAAAAAGTTTGATTCAGACAAGGAAATCCAAAAAGTACAAATTCAGATGAGTATATTTTTGAATGAGAATAATCTACTCACAATCAGTAGTTTTCAAAGTGGAACAAACAAAAAAGGAAATACAGGGACTATACGCAGCCAATACACTACTTGGGACTTGGCTACGGGCAAGGAAATTACTTCTAAACTGATTTTCAAAGAAAACCACGAAGAAGAACTATTAAAAATTCTTGGACAAGTGATAAAGCGGGATTACGATGGAAAAGTCTTTGGCAATTTAGTTACAGAAAATTATGGGATATTGAGGGGGGGCATTATGTTTGTTTTTGATAATGAATACCTTAGTACAGAGGTCTTTGTTTCTTACAAAGAATTAGTAGGTATATTGAAGCCTGATAGTCCTTTGCAAGTTTTATTTCCTAAAAAACCCTAAGAATTTTGAAAATCCTTAGGGTCTTGATTTGCTTCATTTTATACTCAATCAAAAGTGGTTTTGAAATTTTCTTTACTCCAAAGTCTCGGTTCTCTGACACTTCCTGTGTAAAACTTATGTAAACTTTCATCTGCCCTTGACTAACACCTTAGGTGTGCTATTTTTGTAGAAAATGAATGAATATACCCACACAAAACCGCGTAGCGGTGGCATATTTCACGCCTACGGCCTTGCTGTAGGTGGGTTGGGCTTACTCTTTTTTTACTAAGATAATAGTCCTACGGGCTTAAAGTTACATGTAGTATTGTTCATTGGCTGACTCCACAAAAAATGTCAGAGAGCCGAAGTCCCTTTCTCAGCAAGAGAAAGGGATTGAAAAATCATTTTATTCTGACAATATTACCGCCAAATTTTGGTTTACTCGATATTGACGGCATGTAGTTTAACAAAATTAAACAAGATTTCATCATTAAAAAAATCATTAGGAGGCTTTTGCGAAGTATTTAAAAAAAATCATAGTACATTTCCGCCTTTTGAATGGCTTTGAGGTCAGTAATAGAAAGGTTTGGATTGTTGGATAACTTTTTGTACTTTTCCAAGATGATTTGCGCCACTATCCGGCAAGTAAAGGCAATACTGACCGCATTAGTTTAGTTGATGTTGTTTGTAGTTTTTGAAATCAGAAAGTCCAAAAAATTGCTTGGCATCTCTAAATTATTTGCAGCGGTGGAAGCCTCCGTTTTAGTAGGTTTGACCAGTTGTGTGCAAGATAAAAAATGAGATTTTTCACTGCTCACATTCACCACACTTGCGTCCAGAAAACTGACCGAAGAAATCAATTTCCCTACCAGCGAAGAGT
>NZ_FONY01000114.1 GCF_900113045.1 Thermoflexibacter ruber | reverse complement strand
TGTGCTAATTTGTAGAGTAGTGCTTTTTATTTACATTCGTGCTTATGTGAAGTCTGGTGCTGTTAAACCCCCGCCTTCGCCAAGCCTTTTCCGTTGGGTGCTATTTTAGGGCGACCCTTAAACAATAACATAAACAGAAAAAAAATGAAAAAAGCAATTTTAACAACAGTATTACTTTTAACTCTTGGTCAAATTGGACTTGCTCAAACGAACTTTGACAAAACTAAGCTGGACAACTATTTCAACGCACTTGAAGAAAACAATAAGTTTATGGGTAGCGTTGCCGTTTCAAAAAACGGAGAAATTATATATACGAAAACTATTGGACTTGCTGACGTTGAAAACAACAAGAAAGCAACTGAAAATTCTAAATACAGAATTGGTTCAATTTCTAAATCGTTTACAGCGGTTTTGGTATTAAAAGCGGTTGAGCAAAAAAAGTTAGACCTAAATCAAACTATTGACAAATGGTTTCCGACAATTATAAACGCAAAGAAAATAACAGTAAAACATTTGCTAAGTCACAGAAGTGGAATACATAACTTCACAAAAGACAAAGACTACTTGACTTGGAACACACAACAAAAGACTGAAAAGGAATTGGTTGAAATAATTACAAAAGGCGGTAGCGACTTCAAGCCCGACAGCAAAGCAGAATACAGTAATTCAAATTTTGTGCTTTTAACTTACATCCTTGAAAAAACTTTTGAAAAATCGTATTCTGATTTATTGCAAGAATTTATTGTTAAACCAATCGGTTTGACAAGCACTTATGTTTTTGGCAAAATCAATCCAAATAACAACGAATGTAAATCATACACTTTCGCAGGAACTTGGAAAGTAGAGCCTGAAACAGATTTTACAGTTCCTTTAGGTGCAGGTGCAATAACTTCTACACCAATCGACTTGACAAAATTTGCAGACGCTTTATTTGGCGGTAAACTTTTGTCAAATGAAAGTCTAGAAATAATGAAAACTATAAAAGATGGATACGGAATAGGATTATTCCAAATGCCATTTTACAAAAGTGTAGGATACGGACACACAGGCGGAATAGATGGATTTACTTCAGTTTATTCATATTTCCCAGACGACAAAGTTTCGTATGCTTTGATTTCTAACGGAACAAATATGAACAATAATGACATTTCTATTGCTGTTTTAAGTGCAGTTTACAACAAGCCATATGAAATTCCAGTATTTACGACTTTCAACCTGACCTCAGAAGATTTAGACAAGTATTTAGGTGTTTATTCCTCTAAACAAATTCCGTTGAAAATTACAGTGTCAAAAAACGGAAATACTTTAATTGCACAAGCAACAGGACAATCAGCATTTCCACTCGAAGCAACCGAAAAAGACAAATTTAAGTTTGACCAAGCAGGAGTTGTCTTGGAATTTAATCCGACAGACAAAACAATGATTTTAAAACAAGGTGGTGGACAATTTACATTCACGAAAGAATGAAAAACAGCACCCAACAGCCGTTTTGCAAAAGCGGGGGTTTCGTGCTTCTATGACAGTGAAGTGGTAAATATAAGCATTGTGCATCTAATGAAGTTTTGTGTTAAAAATCCCCGCCTTCGCAAAGCGGCAAAACGTTGGCTGATATTTTAAGAAAAAAACAACAACAAAGGACGAAAACTGATAACCTCAATGTCCCAAGAAATTTGTAACTTGCAAGCACATAT
>NZ_FONY01000023.1 GCF_900113045.1 Thermoflexibacter ruber | reverse complement strand
CTACGTTCCAAAAGTTTAGGAAATAATGCTAAGTAGTTCTTCTTGACTATTTTATACCAAGCCTTCTCAGAATCGCAAACCATTTGACCGACAAGATTTAGACAAATCACTTCACTATCCGAAAAAGTTGGTTTAGGTCCCGAACGTTCAACTAACTGACCGACTTCTTTGTAAATTTCATCTATAATGAAAAAAGTAAGGGTCAGAAAATCTGATAAATTTAACTCTTTTATATTATCTTTGAATACTGAATCAATTGCGATTTGGTGCATAGGTTATCTCTTTTTATGGTTGCACCTTAGAGATAACCTTTTTTACTGAAAATTCCAAACTAGCACAATCGGTTAAGTGCATTTTTTTCTAAGGAAATGTTATTTTTGGGATATATTCTCTTCCTTTTCAAATACTACATGATGATAAATGTCCTCTACTAAAATCTCGCACTCCCCTATTTTTACTTTTTTGCCTTTATCACTGATAGATTTCAGTAACCAATCGTTTTCCGCAGTGCGAGTAAAAGTTTCTATTAAGACTTTTCTTGAGTCCACCAAAACGTATTGTTGCATACTTTTCAAGGTTTTGTAGCAAGCAAATTTTTCTACCCTGTCGTAGAGTTCTGTGCTTTCCGAAAGCACCTCTATTACCACAGTTGGGTTGAGCAAAACATCTATACCATACCTCTGCTCGCCCAAAGCCACTTTTTCGCAAACAATGCTAACATCAGCATAAACAAATTTCTCACACTCAGGCAAGGAAATCAATAAATCGCTGGGATAGACTCTGCACTTGCCTTTCCAAAGGCACTGTCCTAATAAAATAATCAGATTACTCACTATAGCATTATGCGGCTCTCTTGCTCCCGCCATCGCTACGATTTCCCCAGCATGGTACTCACTTTTGTACTCCGCTTGCGATTCTTGCAAAAGGTAATCATCTATGGAAATATGAGTTAGGGTTTTCATTGATTTTCAAATACTACATGATGATAAATGTCTTCCACTAAAATTTCACAATCCCCTATTTTTATTTTTTTAGCTTTGTCATTGACAGATTTCAGCAACCAATCGTTTTCCGCAGTGCGGGTAAATGTTTCTACCAAAACTTTCCTTGAATCTACCAAAACATATTGTTGCATACTTTTGAGGGTTTTATAGCAAGCAAACTTTTCTACCCTATCGTACAATTCCGAGCTTTCTGAAAGCACCTCTATCACCACAGTTGGATTGAGCAAAACGTCCATGCCATACCTCTGCTCGCCCAAAGCTACCTTGTCGCAAACAATGGTAACATCTGCATAAACAAATTTCTCACACTCTGGCAAGGAAATCAGCAAATCACTGGGAATTACTTGGCACTTACCTTTCCATAGACAAGTATTAAGCAAGTAAATCAAATTATTGACAACAAGATTATGAGGAAACTTTGCTCCTGCCATCGCTACGATTTCTCCTGCATGGTACTCACTTTTGTACTCCGCTTGCGACTCTTGCAAAAGGTAATCCTCTATGGAAATATGGGTAAGAGTTTTCATTGATTTTCAAATACTACATGATGATAAATGTCTTCCACTAAAATTTCACAATCCCCTATTTTTATTTTTTTGCCTTTATCACTGATAGATTTCAGTAACCAATCGTTTTCCGCAGTACGAGTAAAGGTTTCTACTAATACTTTCCTTGAGTCCACCAAAACGTATTGTTGCATACTTTTTAGGGTTTTGTAACAAGCAAACTTTTCTACCCTATCGTACAATTCTGTGCTTTCCGAAAGTACCTCTATCACCACACTTGGGTTGAGCAAAACATCTATGCCATACCTTTGCTCACCTAATTGCACTTTTTCGCAAACAATGGTAACATCTGCATAAACAAATTTCTCACACTCTGGCAAGGAAATCAGCAAATCACTGGGAATTACTTGGCATTTACCTTTCCATAGACATCTGCCCAATAGGATAATGAGATTTGCAACTACCACGTTATGAGGAAACTTTGCTCCCGCCATCGCTATGATTTCCCCAGCATGGTACTCACTTTTGTACTCCGCTTGCGATTCTTGCAAAAGATAATCTTCTATGGAAATATGGGTAAGGGTTTTCATTTCAATTTGAAAAGTTTGTTAGAAACAAATATACGAAATTTACTCCAAAAAATATTCCTTTAAATACAATCTTTATTCTTCTGCTCTTGCATGAATCATGGCATACATAGATGCCACAGAAAGAAATATTTGTATGCCTATGTGCGACCATATCATTAGCTTGGTGTGCAGGTCATAGAAAATTCTCATTTTCTCCTCAAAAAAGAAAAATGCAATCGTAATTCCCCAAGATAAAATACCAATGAGCGTAGCCAATACATAGCCCAAAGGTGTATTAGTTTGGAAAAAAAACAAAGGGAAAGTAAAGCCAAGCCCGTAAACGAGCCAAGTGGCATAGTTAGTTCCATAGAGCCAATCAAACATAAAACTCTTCTCGAACTCTACAAGGGGCAGTTCCCTATTGATAGTGCTTCCTACAACAAAAAAGACCAAAGTTGTATATAAAACTCCTTGCATAGGAGCAGTATAGGTAAACAAAAGTTCGTAGCTCTTACCTACGGTTTGTAAAATCATGCTGGGACTATCTTTCACTTATCACAAAAGTAAGCCCTATCAGCAAAGCAAGAACAAATAGCAAAGACAGATGATACAAGAGCAAGTAATGAAACCGCCAAGTAAGACCGATTTGTGCCATGAAAAGCAAATAGACAAGCATCGTCAAGTAATTTATAGTGTCCTTTAAGGAAAAAACTTGAGGTCGGTTCCTAAGATACTTTTAACAAAAAACATTAAACCTCATAACAAATAAGTTATGAGGTTTTTGAATCTTTTTGCGGAATGGACGGGGCTCGAACCCGCGACCTCCTGCGTGACAGGCAGGCATTCTAACCAGCTGAACTACCACTCCTTTATGCTGTTTTTTGCTTATCTGATGTGTTTTTCAGAAAAGTGATGCAAAGATAACAGCTTTCTTGTTTCCCTCCAAACATTTTTTTAAATTTTTTATAACAAATAAATCTAACAAGTCTATAAAAGCAGAATAAAGAGTGATTTAGACTAATAATCTAACAAACCTATCTTATTTGCTTCATGTTATTTATGGAAAATATTTATTAATTTTGCGTCTTGTTTTGCAAACATTGTAAGCATATTCTAAATATATTAGTAAAAAATCATTGATTTTCAGCACAAACAATGAATTTTAAACAATCATTACTTCAAAATCCTATCTTTCCTTTCATAGCAGAGGTAGCCCAAAAAAATCAGATTCCTGCTTATGTGGTAGGTGGGTTTGTTCGAGATTTGATTTTGAAAAGACCCTCTAAGGATATTGATATTGTTTGTGTAGGAAGCGGCATAGCCTTAGCAAATCAAGTAGCTGAGCATTATCAAAAAGAACACGAGAAAGAAGTTTCTGTAGCTACTTTTAAAAACTTCGGAACTGCTATGCTACGCTTAGGAGATTGGGAAGTAGAGTTTGTAGGGGCGCGAAAAGAATCCTACCAACGCCACTCCCGAAAGCCTATTGTGGAAAATGGAACGTTGGCAGATGACCAGAATCGCAGAGATTTTACGATTAACGCTTTGGCTATTAGCTTAAATGAACAAGATTTTGGAGATTTGATAGACCCTTTTGACGGCTTAGGAGATATAAGAAGGAAAATTATCCGCACTCCCCTCAATCCAGACATTACTTTTTCTGATGACCCGCTTCGCATGATGCGTGCTATACGCTTTGCCACTCAACTTTCTTTCGACATAGAACCAAGTACTTTCGAGGCAATTATCCGCAACCAAGAAAGAATCAAAATTATTTCCTCAGAAAGAATCTCCGAAGAGCTTAATAAAATTATTCTCACAAAGAAACCTTCTTATGGTTTTAACTTGCTTTTTGCTTCTGGCTTGTTAAAATTATTTTTCCCTGAAATGGTAGAGTTACAAGGAGCAGAGGAAATAGATGGCAAGACCCATAAAGATAATTTTTATCACACCTTAAAAGTCTTGGACAATCTTTGTGCTTATTCTGATGATTTATGGTTGCGTTGGGCGGCAATTCTGCACGATATTGCCAAACCTGTTACTAAGCGATTTGACAAAAAAGTAGGCTGGACTTTTCACGGACATGAGGAAAGAGGCGCGCGCATGGTGCCTGAGATTTTTAGAAAGCTAAAACTTCCTATGAATGAAAAAATGCGATTTGTCCAAAAATTAGTCCGCTTGCACTTGCGCCCTATTGCCTTAGTCAAAGAAGGAGTTACAGACTCGGCAGTACGGCGTTTGCTTTTTGAGGCAGGGGACGATGCTGAGGCACTGATGAAACTTTGTCGCGCTGACATTACTTCCAAAGACCACATGCGAGTCAAACGATACTTAGACAATTTTGAAAAGGTAGAGAAACGCATGGCGGAGGTAGAAGAACGAGATAAGATACGTAATTTCCAACCTATCATCACTGGCGAAATGATTATGGAAACTTTTAACTTGAAACCAAGTAAGGAAGTAGGCATGATTAAGGTACAAATCAGAGAAGCTATCTTAGATGGCATCATTCGCAACGAATATGAAGAAGCGTATCCCTTTATGATAGAACAAGCAAAAAAATTAGGACTATCCCCCATCAAATAAATAGTTCAATTTTTTTGTCGTTTTATCCTATTTTTTCATTTAATTGGCATTAAATTTAGTCTATAAGATAGTTATTTTTCATGTAAATTTTCTCTGATAAAATTCCCCCTTTTGAGATTAGCATAGAGTCAAGTTCTTCTCTACAACAAGTTGGATATGCATAAAAATATTACTTTATTCTTGTTTTTTTTATTGATAATTGCCTCTTTTTCTTTGTTACAAGCACAAGATGAGCAAATAGACCAAATTAAAAGTTTAAAAGAAACACTTTCGCATGTAAAAAATAAGCGTGCTGAGATGAATTTGAGCAATGAATTGGCAATGGCTTATCTATCTGCTAACTTTCCTGATTCTGCTATCCGCTATGCTAATCGTGCCTTAGACCTTTCTCATGAACTTATCTCTAATGATGATGAGTATCAAGCCCTCAATACGCTCAAAGCCTCTTTCTTACAAAAAGGTATGTACGAAAAAGCAGTGCTTTACGAAATCCAACTTGCCGCTTACTATGAAAAAATTAATGATGAAGCTAATCTGACCCAAACACTCAAAGAAATCGGAGATACGTATCGCAACGAAGGTGTATATGGTTCTGCACTCCAATACTATCTTTATCTGCTCAAGATACGAGAGGAAGAGGGTAATATGAAGGGCATAGTCAATGTGATGAATGACATAGGTATTGTTTTTCGCGAGCAGAAAAACTATAAGGAGTCATTACGCTATTTTATAGATGCCTTAGACCTGCTTAGGAAAAACTCAAATTTGGTAGAGGAATTAGGCGAAACTTATAGTAACATAGGCACAGCCTATTTTTACATGAATAATTACGATAGTGCAAGTCATTATTTTGATGAGGCTTATAAAATGAAAACTAAACAGGGGGACTTGCACGAAATCGCAAAGGCTATCAATAATTTAGGGTTAATTCAAAGAACAAGAGGGAATTACACAGAAGCAATTAAAAGGTTCACTGAGGCACTCAACCTTTTAGCCAACATCCATAGCGATGACTTTCTTACTACCAACATCATTTTAGACAATATTGGCAATACTTACCTCAAAGCAGGAGATTTGAAAAAAGCCTTAGAATATCACCAAGAGGCTCTGTATGTAGCCCAAAATGCACATATCAAGGAACGCATGATAGCCAGCTATCAAAGTTTGGTAGAAACCTACAAAGCAATGAATGACTACAAAAATGCCTACGAATATGAGCATTTATACAATCTTGCCAAAGATACGCTTTATACGATACAAACCGCCAAGCAAATCGCAGAGATGCAAACGCGCTACGACAGCGAGCAGAAGCAAAAGTCTATAGAAATACTTTCTAAGGAAAATGAAATCAATAGTTTAGAACTAAAAAGACGTAATCAGTTTTTGCTATTTTTAGGGGTAGGGTTGATACTTGCTGCCATTTTAGGCTTTGTGCTTTACCACCGATACAGGTTTGCTAACAAAGCCAATAAGCTACTGAAAATGCAAAAAGAAGAACTCTGGGAGCGAAAAATGGAGATTATGTCCCAAAGAGATGCCTTAGAGGAACAAAGCAAAGAACTCAGTCTTGCCCTTCAAGAATTAGACAAAAAAAATCATGCAGTAGTGAGCAGTCTGAACTATGCTTATAGGATACAAAGTGCTATTCTACCTCAAAAAAACGAACTTGAGGCTGTGCTTTCTGAGTGCTTACTCTTTTTCCAACCTCGTAGTGTAGTCAGTGGCGATTTTTATTGGTTGGGACAAGTTCCTAAATCCAACGGGGGACATAAAATCATTTTTACAGCCGTAGATGGCACAGGGCATGGTGTACCGGGCGCTTTTATGTCTTTGGTAGGGAGTAGCCTACTCAAAGAAATAGTGCATACCCGCCAGATTACCTCTCCTGAGCAAATCTTAATAGAATTAGACGAAGGAGTGAAAGAAACGCTTAAACAACACGACACACATAACCAAGACGGTATGGATTTAGCCCTCTGCGTAATCGATTACGAAGAGAATACCTTAGAATATGCAGGTGCAAAAAATCCCTTAGTGATGATTTTGGACAATGAACTGCACGTATTCAAAGGGGACAGATACGGCATTGGAGGTATAGATAAAGCCCATAGGCACAAGGATTTTCACAAGCATCTCATAAACTTGCAAAAGGGTGCTACTTTCTATATCTTTTCTGACGGCTTCCAAGACCAGTTTGGAGGAAACGAAGGCAGAAAGTATGGTCTTAAGCAACTCAAAGACTTCTTATTCTCTATCCATCATTTGCCTTTTGCAGAACAAGAAAAGAAGTTAGCAGAGGAACTCGCCGCTTGGCAAGGCACAAAAGAACACCAAACTGACGATGTGCTGGTGATTGGTTTTAGAGTATAATTCGTAAATTCCTAATAAAAATAGAGAATTGCAAGGTTTTTGCACTGTTTTCTAATAGAATTAAGATACTAATTATCCTGTTACAATGAAAAGGTTGTTTTTATTTATATGTATTATTAGCTCCTTAGCTTATAGTTGCTCCCTATTGAACGCACCTAAAATTGAGGAAATAGAAAAAGAAGGAACTCCAGAGAATGTCATAGGTAAGCTCAAGAGGCGTGCTATTTTCCCTAATTTAGATGCAAAAAATCCCATAGATGAATGGATTTATGAATACAACAAAGAAGGTGTTTTAGAAAAAATGACGCGATATGATGTCAATTCCTTACCCAAACGCATCATTAACTACACCACTTATGAGTATGACTCCGCCAAAAGATTGAAAAATGCTCAACTGTTTGCCCGAAATATCAATACTTCTTCTGGTTTTTCTCTCACCGAAGAAAGAACATATAAGTATAGCCCCGATAGTCTAAGTTTGCTTTTGGAAGAGATAGTAAGCAATCTGCAAAACAATACTTCTCGTACTTTCAGATATACTTACAGCAACAGAAGGCTAATTAGAATGACCAATCCTGCCCTAAACCCGCCGGGCTATGTTACTTTTGAGTATAATGGTGCAGGAAATAAATCAAGAGAAAATCGTTACTCACATCTGAATCTCATATACGAATACACTACCTTTACGTATAGCACTGACACTCTCTTGACTCGCTCCACTGTTTTTGACCCAGACAATAGTGTACGTACTATTATTTCCTATCAGTACAATAAAGATAGGAAACGTACTCTTGAGGAAGTAAGACAGCAAAAGCTGGCTACAAATCAGTCCAACTACATAGTGAGGTATGAATATTATTGATTCTGTAAATTTTTCAGTTCTGTGGCAGCGGAACTTCCACTTTTACAGAATCTAAGCCATAGTAATGAGCAAACATCTGATTGTACCAGTGCTGAGGCGTAGGGAACAAATCTTGCTTGAACAGCATAAATGGTTTGTAAAGATGCAGGTTTTAAGTTTGGGTATTCAGAAAGTTAAGCCCTTAAATGTGCGAACATTGGTTTTATTATGTATAGGATTCTGAATAAAATATTTTAAATATATATAAAAATCCGCTCCCCAAATGCGCCAAATAGCATACAAGTACTAAAAGTAGTTTAGGGGATTTTAGTATGTCTCTAAGTGTATTTTTTTCTATAATCTCCCTCCATAAAAAACTACCAATTACTAAAAATAAAATATAGTTGGCAATAATCAGTTGCCAGAAAAAATTGCCGTGATACATTCTTGTTCCTGTTTCATGAATCAATATAGCTATTAAAAAAGCAATTATAAAAGCTAAAATGGTGTATTGGAAGTAAATACTATTCTTTAGCTTTTGATAATATAAATAAATAAATAGTATAGGAAAGGCAATACTTATCAATATTTCTCTTAATATATTATTACTATACCTATTCCAAACTTTAAAGAAACCCAGCCCAATCCCATTACGGTTAGAAGAATTATCTGTGGTGAGGCTCATTTCATAGATAATATAGTATTCCACTAACAACATTAGCCCAAGTAAAAATACAATAGCAGTGATAGCTATTAGTTTTTGTTTTGTTTGATAATGAATAATCCCTAAGATGAAAAAGGAAGGCAAAAAAATGAATATAAAGCTCGGCTTGATAAGAATATTTAGTAGTCCTAAAAAAATGATAAAAGCACTTTGTTTCAGTTGGACTTCTTTGCTCTGAAGAAAAAGAATTGACTCTCTAAATAACCAAACAGCAAAAGGCAAGACAAATATGAGGGTAGAGTTATGCCAGATGGTAAGTCCTATCCGCCCTAATAACATTCGCTTATCTTCTATAGGGAAAAAAATAGGAGCTAAAAATAAGAGGGAGGAACAGAATATAAGTGCGTATGTATCATTTTTCGCTTGGGGGACTATATCTTTCAATAAGCTATAGCTGGTATAAAATTTCAACGTAACAGCCATAGCTAATACAAAAACAGCAGTATAATTAAGAACAAAAGTAGAGGTGCTAAATCCTGAACATAAATATAAGAAAGCATAATACAATGGTGGAATAAGAAAAGAACCTATTTTTAATTTAGCTACTAAAATTTCAACGTGTTCTTGTATGTCAGATATAATATTATTATAAATTATAAAGAAAAAAATACTAAAAGAGATAAGGTAAATAGTAATACCTAATAAAAAAAACCGTAATAAATTTTTATTCATAATAATTTTGATAATTGGTAATTTCTCTTTGTTTTAAATATTTTTACTTTTTATTCAATAGACTACTTTTCCAATCATATATAGTTCATTCATCTAAATTGTTACTGACTATTTATGGAACACAGATAATACTGATTTTACAAATAAAACACAGATTCTTTGAGTAATTCATCAGTGAAAATCCGTCTAATCTGCAAAATCCGTGTTCTAAAATTATTATCTAAAAAAATATCATCTATTTAACTCATTGATTATAAATAGGTAACAACTCTAATAATTATTCCTAATGTCGCAAAATTCAACCCCCAAAACCTTATAACCAAGTGTTGCTCTGATAAATGAAATACCTATAAGCATATTTGCTTTTGCTCGCAAGTTTCATAAAACTACACTTAAATTAACAAATGAACTCAAGAAACTTATAGTACTTATTCATAATCAATATTTTAATAAAAATGAATTTACTTTATCATTACTTCTGTGGCGTCTACTCCCTCAATCCTAACAGAATCTAAGCCGTAGTAATGAGCAAACATCTGATTGTACCAGTGCTGAGGCGTAGGGAACAAATCTTGCTTAAACAGCATGAATGGTTTGTGTTGAAGTGGTTTTAGTACTAAGTATTTCTGCCCTTGTTTTTTCTTTTGCATTACTTCCAGATGCCTTTGATTTCTCTCCTCATCATACTTCTTGGCAGTCTGACGCACTATGTCCTCAATTAACTTGCGTTCATTAGAGGCGGGAGTAGGAAATAAGATTAAGAGTGCGCCTATCAAGCACGCAATTTTGAGATAAGCAACTGATAAGTCTGATACCTCAGAAAAGAATTGATGATAATTACTTACTAAAAAGTACAAAGTCAAAAACCACCCACTTAAGAAAAATAGATAAGCCATGTCTATATGCCTGCCAGCGATATAACCTACTGTATATTGAGGTAAAAACATGAATGAATAACTAATACCTAAAGTAATAAAAAATAGAATTAAAAAAGAAATATTGGTAGTAGACATAGCTTTTTTCTGTACTGCGATGAGCATAAAAATAAAAGAAGATAAGACAAAAAAACTATTTGCAAACCAACGCGTTAGATAAGAAAAATAGGTTTTGGCAGATAATAAAAGATGGGCTATCAAATCTCTTTCTTGGCTCAAGCCCCCTCCCCTAATAAAATTACCCGGCGCAAAGAAAAATATACCGAATCCGACAAGAGCTACTGCCAATAAAATAAAGGAAGAAAAAAGTAGATGCCTATGTTTAAAAAATACATAAATGATAAGCAAACCGCAAGTTCCCAATGTAATTAAACCTATATTGGCGATGTGTCCTGTAGTGAGGACTGCAAAAAGCAAAAGCAAGCTATAATGGATAGAGAAAGATTTGAAAATGTACTGTTTTCTAAGCCAAAGAATTATCAGACCAACAAAAAGAATAAAAAGTAAATAACCTGCTTGGTAAGCAGAGGCAGACATGACCCAATAGATAGTTTCATTGGGAGCATCTATCTGAAGAAAAAATAGGCAGAAAGCTATCAACGCTCCCATAATTTTTTCGGTAAAACTAAATTTTTCTCCAAAAAAAATATGGAGCATAAAATAAAAACTACCTATAAAAAGTAAAATTATCAGTATAGGAACTATCTTAAAACCAATGACTTCCGAAGGTTGCAATAGGGCTTGGAAGAAAACACCTACATAAGCCCCCCCCCAAGTAAGATAAAAATCATAAACCAGTTCAAATATATTACGCCCTTGCATTTTCACATTCAATCCAAAATCATCTGAACAAGGGTGATTGTAAATACTTACCCACATCGCAGGAACGATAATAAGGATAAGCATACAAAGCAAGAAAATTAAACTTGAATGTTTATAAATAAGTTTGAGCATTAGATTGATAATGAGTTAATTATTTCTTATAAATAGATACTGACTTATCTCTGCTAAATTTACGTTTGCTAATACATCTATGACAGAAACCCCGTGCAAAAATGGACTGCAAAGTTGAGGGTATTCTTTGTAACCTATATAGCTTTTGTAAAGCAAATCTATGTTATTTTCTGCAAAAATGTGTTCCTTGCCTGCTAAATAGTCTTTGGCAGAAGGTCCTGAAATATAGCTGCTCGCTCCTACTTGCTTCAGTAAACTGACTAATCTCTCTACTCTATCTCCTTGCAAATCAAAGTTTTTAGAATCAATAAATTTTGTTTGTATTCCTACTATCCGAGCAATTTTTTCTATGAAATAGCGGTCTATGTCTATGAGTAACTCCCATTTTTTTTCTATATAAACTTCATGAATGAGTGGCTCGATTTGATGAAAGAATGGACTGCGCTTGTAAGTCAGATAAATAGATTTAAAATGTTGCTCTTGCCAAAAAGGATTCTCTATTCTTACCTGACTAATTTTTTGCTTTACAGCGTCTTTGTGAATAGGGATAGTCAGCCAAAACTCTCCATTTTTACCGTAGAGTTTATTTCTGTTTCGCCAATCGTTTTTGGTATATTGTACTTCATCGTAGTAAACAAATACATCTACCGAATTGATAATATCAAAATAACCTTTCCAAGGAAGGTAATTGGACTGTAACACAGCTACTCTCATCTCAATATCAAGCGTTTATTCAATATTTTTATAGGATTACCCACTGCTGAGCAGTTTTCAGGTATATCTTTATTGACCACACTACCTAAGCCAATCACTACATTTTTCCCAATTTTTACTCCATTAGAAATTACCGCTCCTGCCCCTACGAACGTACATTCATTTATCTCTACTTGACCGCAAACTGTTACGGAAGGAGATAGATAGCAACCATCTCCAATCTGGCTATCATGCGAAATTACTACTGAATTATTAATAAGGCAACCTTGTCCTATTTGCACTGATTTATCTATATTAGCCATAGGATAAATAAAAGAGCCTTTACCAATCATCGCAGAAGGATTGACAAAACATGAAGGGTGTATAAAAGAGGTTTGTTTTCTTCCAAGTGCCTGTAAATGATTCAGTATTTCTATTTTTTTCCCTAAATGCTTGTATCCTAAGCCAATAAAAAAAGTATAGTCGCGAAAGTTATCATGGCTGTAGTCATCAAAACGGTAAGCATTTGTTTCTGTCTTATCTTTTGCCAAGTTATCGTCAAAAAAGATAAAACTTGCTCTTGGATAAGCATTTTGAAGAAAGGCTTTGAACTGTAAGCCCAAAGCCCCTGCTCCTATGATGGCAAATTGGCTCATAGTGTCTTATTTTGTAGCGATAAAGCCAATGTATTTAAACAAATTCTTGCTCAAAGGCAGAGCTTTTTGCAAGGTTTCGTTCATCACTTCTGCGTATTTAAAACGCTCCTCTTTCGTATAGCTTTGGTCGTTAATGAGCGCACCTTGCCCAATAAACCAGTGATAAAAAAACTCTACTTTGGTAAAACCTACAGACTTTAAAGTAGCGATAAGTTCCTCGT
This sequence comes from Thermoflexibacter ruber, assembly GCF_900113045.1. Lineage (GTDB taxonomy): Bacteria > Bacteroidota > Bacteroidia > Cytophagales > Thermoflexibacteraceae > Thermoflexibacter > Thermoflexibacter ruber. Next base: position 76,504 of record NZ_FONY01000023.1, on the reverse strand, counting down.
CCCTAAAACCGCCTTGAATATTTTTCCCAAACTCTGCATGATTAAAGATTTCTTTGCTTACGCCAAAGTTTTTCTCAATATCTTCATCTTTATAAGTAACAGCCTCTATTTCACGCTTCACGATAAAGTCGTAGTTTCCGTTTCTGTCCAATTGATTTACTCCTTCCCAAAAATAATAATTAGGGTCTAAGTCTGCATAGAGCTTGCCACCCTCTTTCAAGGAGTTATAGGCATTGTGTAGGGTTGGGGTAATTTCGTACAAATGATGCAAAAATGAGTAAGCAGTAGCTACATCAAAGTAATTCACAGGGAGAGGTGCTTGCGCAGTATCCTCGTTAATTACTATAATTTCTGCATTGCCAGACTTATCTATGCGGTCTGTCATAGCTTTGGTAACATCTACCCCCCAAATCTCTTTTACATATTTTTTCCCAATATTTATCATAAAGCCTGTGCCGCAACCCAAATCGAGCATTTTTTCAGCATTCATTCCCTCTATGGCTTTTAAAAAATTGGCTTCTACTTTGGCTACATTCTCTGGGCGAAAATGAGGCTCACAAGTATTGTAATGCTCAGACATTTTGGAGTGCAAGGCAATATTTGCCTCTACTACTTTGGCATATATATTCTGTTCCATTGATTTAGTATTTAGCTTTATTATTCTGTTTTTTGCTTAAATTTTCTTAGTTCTGGTGGAGCGTAGTACTCATCATAGTTTGCAGGTACTTGTGCTAAAAAGCCTAACTTTTGTTTTGCTTGCTCTGATGCCCAACTCAAATCTATGTGGCTCATGGCTCTTGGAATATCTATCCTTTGTTTCATCCATGGACGTACCATGTTGATTGTGAGTGCGTGTCGCCATTGTTGCGTTTTATTATCGCCGCCTGCGTGCCAGATACGTGCATTAAAAAACCATACGGTACCTGCTTTGGCTATCAATCTTTTCCCTTTACTATAAAATTCTTCTTCTGAAGGCATAGCTTCTCTTTCTTGGGAGTAAGGCAAAAAGTAAGTAGCCCCGTTTTCCTCTGTAAAGTCATCTAATAAAATCGTTGCACCCATGTTAGTAATATAATTGGGAATGATGCGAGGGCTGTCCACATGAATACGACGGGAAAAATTAGTTTTATTAGGAGGCATAGACGAGGAGGTATAAGCATAAACGATGCAGCCCTCCCCCAAGACTGTGTTAAAAACTCCTGTTAATTTTTGATTATCAAACAATTCTACAAAAATACGGTCATATAAGGAGCAGAGCAAGACCATGCCGTAATCCTTGTAATCTGTTCCTTGGTGATACTCTGCCTCTTTGTTTATTGCTTCTTCTAAGGCAATTTTTGCTTTACTAACAAAATCTGGGCTAAGTACATCGGGAACGATAGTATAGCCCTGAGTACGAATTTCCTCTGCAAATTTGGATAGTTGCTCCTGTGTAAATGAATCACTCATTTTCTTTAAAATTTATTTTTTCCTGAACAATAAATAGAGGGCGGTTTTGTACTTCTTTCAATACCCTACCTATGTAAATTCCAGCCAAACCAATTACTACTATTTGCATTCCACCCACAAAGATAATAGCAGAGATGATAGAAACAAAACCATGCTGATACTCAATATAAAGTAGTTTAGTAATAATTATGGCTAAAACAGACAGAAAACCGATAATCGCAATCCCTATGCCAAGCAAAGAAATCATTTTCAAAGGCAAGTCAGAAAAAGAAACTATGGCATCTAACGCCATCAAAAGGCGTTTTTTAAAGTTGTAACTGGATTTCCCTTTTTTTCTTTCCTGATGCTTAATGGGGGTATAACCATGCTTAAAGCCAAGCCAAGACTCCAAACCGGGCAAGTAACGACTCTTTTCATTTAGAGAATTATAGGCATTTACGAATTTGCGGTTCATTACCCTCAATGTAGAAACATTAATAGGGGTATCGTTCCCTGTTAGCCTGTTCAGCAAGGTATTAAAAAAATAAGAAGTAATCTTATCTCCCCAACTACTAAAACGTTTTTCTCGTAGCCCAAAAACAATATCAAAATGATTATTTTTGATAAAATCCAATAGGATAGGGATTTGGTCTGGTGGGTCTTGCATATCTGCGTTCAACATTCCTACATACGCACCTTGTGCATGTAAATAACCACAGGAAAGAGCAATATGCTGACCAAAGTTTCTACTTAAATCTATGACTTTGACAAAAGGATACTTTTTTGCTGCTATTTTTAGGTTTTCTATAGAGTTATTCTTACTACCATCATTAACAAAAATCAGCTCTACAAACTCGCTAATGTCTTTGATATTCAAATAGTTTTGAAAAGTTTTTTCATATTCTATACAAAAATCTTCTACTAAGTAGCCATCATTGTAAATAGGAACGATGAAAGAATACAGCATTATGATAAAAAGTTATCTTGAAATCTAAAAAAAGCACAAAAATACCTGCATGCAATTAAAACGCCAAAAATTCTCTTATTGGTTTTTTCCCCACAAGACGACATTCTCAATCAACTTCACGAAATAAGGATTTTCCCATGCTTGTTTCCCGTGTCCTATGGAAGTGTAAAAAGTCTTTCCTCTGCCAGTCTGCTTGCACCACGCTACGGGGTGGTCTTTGCCCATACCAAAATTTTTATCTTTAACCAAAAAAGAGATATTCCCGCTTGGGTTAATCTTGTCGCCATCAATCCTATATATCACTTGGAAGCCTTTTTGGCGTGGATTTTCAAAGAATACGTACCACTCGTCTGTATGCGACCAAGTAGGCGGAATCTGAGCTGAGAGCAAAGAGTCGGCTTGACTGTCCAAGAAAATATCTGCTTTCTGGAACTGTGGGCTGATAGGGTGATGGGAAAATTTCGCTCCCATGAGATTTGCCTCATACCAATCCCAATGGTGTGAGTCGTCGCCTGCTCCGTGAATCCCTATGAGGCAACCTCCATTTTCTACGTATTTTTCTAAGGCTTTTTTTTGCTCATCATTAATGACTTCCCCTGTAGAGTTATTGAATATCACCACACTAAACTTTGCCAACTGCTCGGGATTAAAAACTCCTCCTGCCTCTGTTTCATATAAAAACCAATTATTTTTCTTTGCCAATTCAGCAAAAACACGTTTGGAAGCCTCTATAGACTCCTCATGCCGAAATCCTGTGGTCTTAGAAAACAGCAAAATTGATGCTTGGTCAGCAGGGAAAGTGATAGAAGGGGCTTCGGTTTCGTAAGAAACAGGAAATCCGTATTTCACTTTATACACGAAAAGCGATAACGCCCCTATTAATAGCAGGGCTATTACCAGCACGGTACCCAAAATAATTTTGATTACTTTTTTCATACGCTAAAAAATACTTGTTTTACTCTCTCTTTTCTTTAGCTCTCCTACTGATAAATTGGATAAACTCATTTTGCAGTTGGTCGTTTTGCAAAAGTAACTGGTGCAAAAACTGGGCTTTGAGTTCTGTTTTGGTGATGAAAAAAATCTCCTCAAAAGTATAAGGATAAGACGGCGGGCTTTCTTTGTTGAGTGCATGGTTGATGTCTGCTTCCTCTGCCACAATTTCATATTCGCCATCTAAAATTGCTAAACCCATCGCTACACAGTGCTTACAAATCCCCCCCATCTGATAAGTGCAGTTACAAGTGAAGTCCAAAGCATGACCATCTACCACTAATCTGACATCATAGGTAGAAGTCCCTTTGACCTTGCCCTCAAAAATATTTTTTTTACCGATGACTTTTTTGACACTCCCTCGGTCATAATAATCGCTTCCTCGTTCAAAACTTGAATGAGTAGCTAATAACTTCAAATCTGCAATATCAAAGGATAGTTTAGGTTGCATTTTAGTATGAACTTAAATCAAAAAATAAGTGCTTGATATAAACTAATCACGAATTTACATTTATTTGCAAATTTAAAAAAACTTAATTTTTTTTCTATTAAAAAGTGAAAACAAGTATAAAAATACAGTTTTGTGATTTTTGCTACTTTTTGTCAAGGGATTTCAACGATAATCTTTAATTTTGCCAAATTAATTTTTTAATGGGCAGAATCATCGGCATAGATTATGGCACAAAAAGAGTAGGAGTAGCGGTTACTGATGCACTTCAAATCATTGCTACCGCTTTGGATACAGTTCATTCCAAAGATATTATCGCTTTTCTACAAAAATATGACAAGGAAGAGGGAATAGAATCTTTCGTATTAGGAATACCTAAAAAATTGGATAATTCTGATACCAATAATACTGCTCACGTGCAAAACTTTAAAAAGCAGCTACAAAAGGCTTTTCCAGAGAAAAAAATTTTTGAAGTTGATGAGCGATTTACCTCCTCCATTGCCCAACAAAGTATGATTTTAGGGGGAGTGAAAAAAAAAGAGCGACAAGATAAAGCCAAGGTAGATAGGATTAGTGCTGTACTGATTCTGCAATCGTACTTAGAAATGAAAAACAACTTATAATTTAATTTTCAATCATAAAGTTTACAATGATATACCCAATAGTAGCCTACGGCGACCCTGTGCTAAGAAAGGTAGCACAAAATATTGATAAGGAAGGAAATACAGATATAAAAAAATTGGTGGAGGATATGTTTGAAACCATGCACTCCGCTAATGGGATTGGGCTTGCGGCTCCTCAAATAGGACTGAGTCTGAGGCTATTTGTCATAGATGGGAGTGGAACAGAAGACGAGGAGATTAAAGATTTCAAACAAGTTTTTATCAATGCCGAACTCTTACACGAAGAAGGAGAAAAGTGGGCTTTTGAGGAAGGTTGCCTGAGCATTCCCAATATCAGAGAAGATGTGATGCGACCTGCTAAGTTGCGTATTAGGTATTATGACTTAGATTGGAACTTGCACGAGGAGGAGTACGAAGGTATGAAAGCCAGAGTAATCCAACACGAATATGACCATATTCAAGGCATACTATTCATAGACCACCTCTCTGGTTTGCGAAAAAGGCTCTTGAAAGGCAAACTGAACAATATTTCTAAGGGAGAAGTCAAAGTAGATTACAGAATGAAGTTTCCCGTAAAAAGATAACTTTGATGGTAGTTCTGATTTTCATTGGCATTCAAGAAAAAACCGCTCTTTGAGTGAGTGTCTGACAGTTCCACTGTGGCTTGGAAAGTCAGACCTACAAAGAAGCATACAAAACAATCTACCGTTAAGTTTAACTTACTGTACTTCCATTCATTACTGCCTCGCTTGGGTGCAGGAATCTTAGCTTTCCATTTCCATCTAAAGCGGTCAGAATCATGCCTTTGGATTCTATCCCACGAATGACTCTGGGGGCTAAGTTTGCCAACAAGGTGATTTGCTTGCCTATGATTTCCTCTGGCTTAAAGTGTTCTGCTATTCCACTCACTACGATTCGGGTATCTATCCCTGTGTCTAATGTTAGTTTTAGGAGTTTATCTGCTTTGGCTACTTTTTCTGCGGCTACTATGGTGGCTATGCGAATATCTAATTTTGAAAAATCATCATAGTTAATCAATTCTTTTTGTGGAATTATTTGCTTTGAAATTACTTGATGTTGTTCAGGATTGTTTGATGTTGTTATTTCTTGCCTATTGTTCATTGTTTGTTGTTGATTGTTAGCTGGTTGGTGAAGTTTAGCAATTTGCTTCTCTATGACCTCATCTTCTACTTTTTCAAAAAGTAGTTCAATCTTATTTACAGTTGTTCCTACTTTTACTAAGTTGGTTTTCTTTGCCTCTTCCCAGTTTGCTTTTCCGTCTAAACCTAACATTTTTTCCAGCTTTTCTGCAGTTCTTGGCAAAAAGGGTTTACAAAGAATACTCAGATTCCCAATGATTTGCAGAGAAATATTCATAATAGTTCCTATGCGTTCAGGATTGTCTTTGATTTTCCAAGGCTCAGTATCTGCCAAGTACTTATTGCCCAAGCGGGCTACGTTCATCATTTCTGCTAAAGCATCTCTGAAGCGGAAGTTTTTTATCAAATCACCGATTTTATCAGGATAGCTTACTAATTCTTCTAATACCGACTTGTCATAGTCAGAAAGTTCGCCCAGAGGTGGAACGACCCCATTGTTATATTTGAAAATCAGGTTATTAGGTCTATTAACAAAGTTTCCAAAAATGGCTACCAACTCGTTGTTGTTTCTTGCTTGGTAGTCTTTCCAAGTAAATTCGCTGTCTTTGGTTTCGGGCAGAATAGAACCCAACACATAGCGTAAAACGTCTTGCTTATCAGGAAACTCGTCTAAATATTCGTGTAGCCAAACCGCCCAATTTCGGGAAGTAGAAAGTTTATCGCCTTCTAAGTTCAAAAATTCATTGGCAGGCACATTGGTAGGCAAGATAAATTCTCCATGAGCTTTGAGGATAATAGGGAAAATAATGCAATGGAAAACGATATTGTCTTTCCCCACAAAGTGATATAGCTCTGTATCAGGGCTTTTCCAATAGTCTTCCCAGTTTTTCCCGTGTTGCTTTGCCCATTCTCTGGTTGCTGAAATGTAACCAATAGGGGCATCAAGCCAAACGTACAGCACTTTCCCATCTGCTTCTTTCAAAGGCACAGGCACCCCCCAGTCCAAATCTCTGGTCATTGCTCTGGCTTGTAAGCCACCTTCAATCCACGACTTGCATTGACCGTAAACATTTGTTTTCCAAAGATTTTGCTTTTCTTTGACTATCCATTCTTTGAGCCAATCTTCGTACTTATTCATGGGCAAGTACCAATGTTTCGTTTTTTTCAAGACAGGTTTGCTTCCACTCAAAGTAGAGTGTGGATTGATTAAATCCGTAGGGCTGAGCGAACTGCCACACTTTTCGCATTGGTCGCCGTAAGCATTTTCATTCCCGCACTTTGGGCAAGTCCCCATGATGTAGCGGTCAGCCAAAAACTGATTGGCTACTTGGTCAAAATACTGCTCAGATTCCAAGACCTCAAACTCTCCTTTCTCGTGCAATTTCAAGAAGATAGCTTGGGAAGTTTCTGTATGAATAGGCTCGGAAGTGCGGTGGTAAATATCAAAAGCAATCCCAAAGCGTTCAAAAGCAGACTTCATGATTTCGTGGTACTTGTCTATGATTGCTCTGGGGGTAGTGCCTTCTTTTTTGGCTTTGATGGTGATAGCCGCCCCGTATTCGTCGCTCCCACAAACATAAACGACATCTTCCCCTCGCAAGCGAAGGTAACGCACAAAAATATCGGCAGGGAGGTAAGCACCCGCAATATGTCCTATGTGCAAGGGACCATTGGCATAAGGTAAGGCAGAGGTAACGGTATATCTTTTTGGCATCTTTTCTTTCTAATGATGAATTATAAATGATTAATTATGAATGGGATACAAAATTATTCATAATTATTAAGTACAAATTTATGAAAAATTTACCTCAGTACACAATTTTTCTGCGAGTGAAAACTGATGCGAAAAGCCCCTATCTATAAAAATTAGTCGTAAAAAACTAAATTTTACTTGCCTGTGTGCCTTTCTGCTGTATTTTTGCTAAACCTACTTCTGCACAAGCATCACAATATGCCAAGTTTGCGCATCTATGGTGGTCAGGCTTTTATCGTATCCTCCAAACCATATCTTTGTTTTGAAGCCATTGTGTGCTACAAACGAAAGCATTTCCTGTAGCTGAAAAAAGCGATTGCGTTGGGTTTCGCTGAGGTGTGCAAAAGTGCCATTGCTGAACAGTTCGTAAATGGAATAATTCACTGTACTTGTACTACTTGGAATGTCTATGGTAGTTTCAGAAATACGGAGAATTTCTCTATCAACTAATTTCCATTTTTTTACTCTTACCGGGTCAAAACTTTTGAGCATGGCTGGAGCGTGCCAAAACTCAAAAATGAACAAGCCTCCTACTTTCAAACTTTGGTAAACTTTATTAAATACAGAGTTAATAGCCTCATTGGTAAGTACATAACCAATAGAATCAAACAAGCAGATAGCTACATCAAATTCATTTTGGAAGTTCAGGTTTCGCATATCTCCTACCTGAAAGGTGATTTTTGAGTCATGCTTTTTTGCCTTCTCTCTTGCTTGTGCTATCATATCTGTCGAATAGTCAAAAGCATGAAGTGCATAGCCGTATTTTTCTAATAAAAAAGCATGACTACCAGTGCCACAAGCCAACTCCAACAATTTTTTGGAGGATTCTCTGCCAAACTCTATAATGAGTTGATGCACAAAATCAGCTTCTTGTTGGTAGTTTTTTTCTGAATAAAAAATATCGTACAGTTGGGCATGCCTACCAAGATAAGAACTCATGTTGTAAGTTTTATATTTTCAATACCGCCAAAGTCAAACGACTGATACAAACTAATTTACCTTCTTGGTTGGTAATTTTTATTTCCCAAACCTGTGTACTTTTTCCTAAGTGCAAAGGAAGTGCTTTACCATAGACATAACCTTCTTTGACGCTTCGGATATGGTTAGCATTAATGTCCAAACCTACACAATAGTGGTTATCGTCCGGCAGAGCCAACCATCCCCCGATGCTTCCCAAGGTTTCAGCAAAGGCAACCGAGGCGCCTCCATGCAAAATACCCATAGGCTGATGAGTACGGTGGTCGACGGGCATTCTGCCTGCTATATAGTCTTCGGTAATTTCAGTAATTTCTATGCCCAAAGCATTCGCCAAAGTCTTCACTGGTCGTTGGTTTATAGCTTCTGCGGTAGCTTTCAAATGTAATTTCATATTTATCAGTATGCCTTATTTAAAGTTATCTACTTCTTTGTACGCCCTGATGAGTGCTTCTTCTCCCTCTTTGCCCGGTTTAGCATTGCCGTGTTCCATACCTAATACGCCTTTGTAACCCCTATCATAAATATATTTAAAAATATTCTTGTAGTTCATCTCTCCAGAGGTAGGTTCTTTGCGTCCAGGATTGTCGCCGATTTGGAAATAGGCTATCTCGTCCCAGCAAAGTTCTATATTTTTGATAATTTGACCTTCGTTGCGTTGCATGTGGTAAGCATCATACAAAATCTTACAAGAAGGACTATTCACTGCCTTACAAATCATGTAGGTTTGGTCTGAGTTTCGTAAAAATAACTCTGGTGTATCGCTTAATGGCTCTAAGACCATAATGAGCCCGTGTGGTTCAAAAATCTCTGCCCCTCGGCGCAATGCTTCAATCACATTAGCCGTCTGAATACCTATGGGCAAGTTGCGGTCATAAAAGCCGGGTACTACTGTCATCCACTTGGCATTCACTCGCTTAGCTGCTTCTACAGAAATCTTACAAGTTTTAACAAAATTGTCTATAAATTCTTTTTTCCCTGAGGTCAGTGAAATTTTCCAGTTATCGCCGCCATCTACTACGAATACCCCCATAGTCATTCCCAGCCTTTGGAGTTCCTTTCCTAACCTTTCTTGTACCTCTACTGTTCTGCCAAGCAAGCCATTATCTTCTAAGGCTGTAAATCCTTGGTCTGCCATAAATTGTAACTCTGCAAAAATATCATTGCCTGCACTGTTTCTGAACATGCCGAAGTGCGGAGCATAATTCAGGTTAAACTTGTGCTTGCCTGTATTTTTCTCTTCTGCAAAAACAGAAGAAGCGGTTGCTCCCAAGGCACTGACTGCCAAAGTATTTTTTACAAAATTTCTCCTTTTCATATTTACTTTTAGTGTTGTATTAAGTCAATTATTTCATTAATTTTCAAGAATTAGACTGCTTTCGGGAATGTTTTTTTATCACCTCACCCCTCCAGTTGCACTACGCCCCCTTCTGGGAAGGAAGTCAAAATATTGATTCTCATAAAGCCTTTCCTCTGTGTGGAAAGATGTTTATTGAAAAACGGCGCAGAGTACTTTGCATTAGCTCCTTATTAAGCTCTTTTTCTATTGCTACCTTCGCTAAGGACAATTTACGCCTATTTTCTGCTACTTTTGCCTTGGCAAGAGCGATTCGTTGAGTGTATAATTTGGATTGCCTTTTCTTGGTTTTTAAACCTCCAATCCCTTTACTACTCAAAATAATTGCCTGACAATGACTATGGGAAAGGTTATTTTTCCCATCTTTGTAAGCAAATTTTAGCTCCTCGAGTTAGGCTTCAGTAAAAAGTTTGCTATATCTTTTTACTTTTGACATAATGCAAAAATATACAAATATTGTAAAATTCGCTTTAATTTGCATAATTACTTATAAAAATTTTTCATTAAATTTATTTTTCATTAAATTTATTTTAAAATTTGTCTAAAAAACTTAATAACAATGAATTAAGAGCTATTGGCTTTTATTCTGAGGCTCTATTAGAGCAAGCAGGCAGATTTGCTAAAAACTTAATCAAAAACAAAATTCTTGGGAAAGAAGAAATATTAGCGAAGTATCGGGCTTTGATTAGTAATCCTGATAGCTTCGCAAGTGATGCTATTTTTGCAGAAATAGCCCAATTAGTTAAAGAGTTACAGCCCATAGAAGACTCGGTAGGACTTAAAGCAACTGCCTTTGAACTAAAAAAAGAAGTTCCCGAGTACAAAATTTATGGCATTGAAAATATTGATAAAGAGGCGATTAATCAAATGGACAATGCAATGCGTCTGCCTATTACCTTGGCAGGTTCGCTCATGCCCGATGCTCACGTAGGGTATGGCTTGCCCATAGGAGGCGTATTGGCTACCAATGCTAATGCTGTGATTCCCTATGCAGTAGGCGTGGATATTGCTTGCCGTATGTGTTTGTCAGTCTTTGAAATGGACAATCACTATTTGGAGCAGAAAAGCCAAATGTTAAAAAACTTTCTGGTGGAAAATACGCTTTTTGGCATAGACGGAAGGTTTGCTAAACCTATGCCTGATGAAGTTTTTGACAAGCCAGAATGGAATGCTACAAAAATTATCAAAGACCTCAGACACAAAGCAGAAATGCAAATAGGAACTTCTGGCACGGGTAATCACTTTGTAGAATGGGGAATTTTAGAAATAAACAAGGAAAGCGAAGACTTAAAACTGCCCACAGGGAAGTATTTGGCTCTCTTGTCGCACTCAGGTTCAAGAGGTTTTGGAGCGAGCATAGCCAACTACTATTCCAAGTTAGCTATGGACAAAACAAAACTTCCCAAAGAAGCAAAGCACTTAGCATGGTTAGATTTAGAAACAGAAGAAGGTCAAGCCTATTGGATAGCGATGAATCTGGCGGGAGATTATGCCTCTGCCAATCATCACCAAATCCATAAGAAAATGGCTAAATCCTTAGGAATCAAGCCACTGCTCATGGTAGAAAATCATCATAACTTTGCATGGGAAGAGAAATTAGCTGATGGTACACCTGTCATTGTTCATCGCAAGGGGGCTACTCCTGCGGGCAAAGGGGATTTGGGCATTATCCCCGGTTCTATGGCTCAGGCAGGTTTTGTAGTCAAAGGCAAAGGAGATTTTTCTGCGATTTATTCTGCCTCGCATGGGGCTGGCAGGCTCATGTCGCGCGCTCAAGCAATGAAAAACATCACTAAGCAAGACATCAAAAAAGTATTGGCTGATAAAGGAGTTACACTCATAGGTGGGGATTTGGACGAAGCCCCTATGGTATATAAAGATATTTACAAAGTCCTTGAGAGTCAAAACGATTTGGTAGAAATTTTGGCAAAGTTTACACCTAAAATTGTCCGCATGGCAGACCCCGACCCCAAAGGAAGGCGAGAAGATTAAAAAGCGAATCCAAATCAAACAGAGTTGGTGGATTCGCTTTTTTGGGTGATTATCTATTCCCTCCTATCCACTTATTGAAAATTCTGCGTTGTTTTTCAGTGGGGTTATCCACTACGGTAATTTGGTAAGAGTTACTGTTGTTGTCGCCCAAAACTATTTCTAAGGTTTTAATTAAGCCATCTCTTGCGATGAGCAAGCTAATTTTATCTCCTATTCTTTTCTTGTTGATATGTTGGTTTATTAGACCTACGCTGAGTCTTTTGCCGTCAATACCCAAAATCTCATCGTTTACATTCAGCCCATATTTATAGGCAGCAGTGCCTCTGCGGACACTTTTTACTATGATTTTACCGCCATTATCTTCGTATCTTGCCCCTAAGTTTACTTCCTTATCTTTTTCTACTACCAATTTCAAGCCCGCATAATTCAAGAAGCGGTTATAATCTATAGTTTCTGTACCATAAATATATTTTTGGAAAAAATCATCTAATTTTTCCCCTGCTATCAGTTCTACAGCTTTTTTAAATTCTTCTTCTGTGTAAGGACGGTTGAGTTTTTTATAGTATTCTTGGTACAGGTAACGCATGAGGTCGTCTAAGTTTTTCTCTCCATCGGAGTTATTTAAAATCAACAGGTCAAACATAGCGGCTATTCTCGCCCCAGAGCCATAGTAGGAAATAGTAGTATTCCCTGAGTTTTCGTTAGGGCGGTAGGCTTTTATCCAAGCATCAAAACTGGATTCGGTCAGGGCTTGTACTTTACTTCCCGGTGAATTTTCGTGGTTGTTGATAAGGTCATTGATAGCATTGACAAAGCCTGTGGGAGTAGAAAAACCTGCCCTGCGCGGTATCAAGTTGTCATAGTAGTCAGTAAAACCTTCTGCTATCCAAAGTTGGCGAGTATAGTTCTCATTGTCATAGTCAAAAGGACCTAAAGGAGTAGGACGCAACCTTTTTACATTCCAAAGATGAAAATACTCGTGGGCTACTAAGGAAAGAAAACTAAAATACCCTCCGTTGGTATCGTAGCGTTGGCGTTCTACGATGAGTGCAGTAGAGTTCAGGTGTTCTAAACCGCCTCCACCTTGATTGGTATTATGCACGATGAAAGTATAATCCTTGCAAGGATTTTCTCCAAAAACTTTGATGGCTTCCTCTGCAATTTTTTTTACGTCTGCCACTAATAGATTGGCATTGTAATCTACTCCTTCACCGTACATGGCGATATAATGAGGAATATTGTTTAAAGTAAATTCTAAGATACGATGATTGCCTACTTCTATGGGCGCATCTGCTAAAATATCAAAGTTTTCGGAGGAACGCACCCACTTGTTAGAACCGACTTGGGGCAGACCTGTAGAAATTTGCTGCCAAGATTTGAAAGGTTGGATAGTTACTGTAGAGGCTAAATTGAGGTAGCTATCAGGGTACATAAAAATACTACCCCCATTCAGGAAAGCATGGGAGTCATCTATAAAACTTGTCCGTACAGAGTGTTCGTAAGCATATACCTTATAACTAAAAATAACATTTTCAGTTTTTTCTAAAAAAACTCTCCAAGTGTTTTTAGAAACTTTTTGAACTTTGAGGCTCTTTCCTGCAAGGTCTTTGGCTTGTTCTGCTTCTACATTTTTGGCAAACTCACGTACCAAGTACGACCCAGGTGTCCAAACAGGCATCTTAAAGTCTATGTAAGGCTTTTTGATGCCTTCTAATTTGATTTCAACCTCGCAGTAGTGTGTATGAGGTTCAGGAATAGCTACTGTGTAGGAAAGTTTTTGTGAAAACGCTATAGATGTAAAAAAAAGCAATATAAAAAGAATACTGCTTTTAGGTAAATAAATAGATTTTTTCATGGAGTTATAATTTATGGTAAAGAGTATTTTTACTTACAAAAATCGCAAATCACACTCAAAAAGCAATTAATTCCTTTGCTTTCTTGCCCACCAGCCAGCTAAAATCACCAAAATCCCCAGCCCTATTAGCCAATAGTAACTAAATTTGAAGCCTTCCTCTGGGCTTTCTGTAATGACAATGACCGAGTTTACTTTTTGATTAGTCAAAACTTGCTGTTTCCCTCCCGTCCAATAAACTGTTATCTTCTCTATCTGTTTGGCATCGCCAAGCCCAAAGTGAGCAAAAGTTGTGTTTTGCGACAAATGGCTTGACCCGCCGCCGTCTATTTCTCGTACCATTTTTTTGCCGTTGGCTATCACTTCTACCCTTGACCCTATGCCATAACTTTCTGCTTGTAAACCTTTTAACTTTATTTTTACCCAATTTCCTTTTGCCAAATCATTGCGAAACAGTTTGGTGCGGGACTCTACAGGATAAGTCATCACGGGCGTTTGATTGACCACCAAAATATCTAAGTCCCCATCATTGTCCATGTCAAAAACTACTGAGCCTCTACCAATTCCATAGTCATTTAAGCCCATTGCTGGTCCTTCTTCTTTGAAAGTGTAGTTGTTATTTTCAAAATAAAAATTTCCCATGGGGGTACAGTTAGGGTTCAAATCTCCATTTGCTACAAACAAGTCAAGGTCGCTATCATGGTCAAAATCAGCAAAGTTTGCCCCCCAACTTATGCTCATGAAGTCCATTTTAAATTCTATAATCTTATTTTCAAACACATTGTTTTTACCCGAATTGACCATGAAATAATTAAAGCGAATATTAGTAAAAAAGTAATCCATGAGTCCATCGTTGTTGTAATCGCCTACCGCAGAAGCCATAGCATTGATTCGCAAATCCATTTGTTTTTTTTCTGCTACATTGGCAAATCTTGCCAAGGGATACCTATTTTCCAGTAATAAATTGGGGGTGCGTTTGTAGCCAAAATCGTGATTGACTATCAAATCTTGGTCGCCGTCATTGTCATAATCAGTAAATACCCCCCCAAACCCAAAGCCTTTGTGTTTCAAGCCATAGTCTTCGTAAACATTTTCAAACTTTTTCCCACTGATATTTAGCAATAAATGCCCTTTGGCGATTTGGTTTGCACCCACTATGGTTGCATCGCTTATGGTATTGAGTTTTCCTTGATATTCAGTAAAATAATTACCCACGTAAAGGTCTGGAAAGCCGTCAGCATTGATGTCGCCAAAACTCGCCCCTGTGGTAAAACATTCTAAGTCTGCCAAACCGTATTCTTTGGTTGCATCTCTAAAAGTGCCATTTCCATTATTTATAAAAAGTAAATTTTCTGCTCTTGGAATTACTTTTAAAGTGTCTTTGGTGCTAATCGTACAGATAAAAATATCTACAAAACCATCTCGGTTTACATCGGCAGCTACGGCAGACTGAGTAATAAACTTGCGGCTTGGCGTAAGTCCTGAGCTGACATAAACATCCGTAAATGTTCCATTTCCATTGTTTTTATAGAGTTTATCATCTCCCATACCTCCTGCTAAAAAAATATCCTCGAAGCCATCGTTGTTGTAATCTAAAACGCAAGCCCCACCACCAAAAAAGCCTTCAAAAACCTTGAAAACGTGGTCGATGCCTGCCTCTTTGCTTACTTCTCTAAAAGGAGTTTGGGCAAAAAGAGAAAAAGAAAAAAGAATAAGAAATATATAAAGGTTTACTACTTTTATATAACTTTTATTTTTTAATAGATTGATTTTTAATGGTTTGTATTTCATTTTTCTATCAATATGATAATCTAATAGCATATTTACAAAATTAAATGAATATTGCAAGAAAAATGATTTGAGAGAGGTAAATCAGAGTAGAAACATGTTTTTTTTCTTGGAAAAAATGTATCTTTGTTAATAAAATTGGATTGTAAGTATGGCTAAGAGGAAACCCAATAAACCTTTCAAAGACTGGCAAGCAGAAGAAGTAGAGCAAACTTTTGGGATTCAAAGGTTACGTTCTTTGCCACTTTTAGAGGAAATTAAAAAGATAAAACTGCCTGAAAATCATGAATTAAGACAAAACCTTGAAAAGTATCGCTTGGAGGCTTTTGACTTTATAGAGTCTTGGAATGAAGATGAGTATAAGTTCATCTTTATCAGCCCGTTTTTTAAGTTAGTGGATTTTACAAGTGCTTATTATAAGGTATTCACTCAACGCCCTCTTTCTGTCAAGTACGACAACGATACTAAAATAACAAGCGGTAATGTAGAATTTATGCTTGCAAAAGGTAGGCAGATTCCTCAAAAGCCACATTTTTTCCTTAATGAGTACAAACCTGAGAAAAATAGGGAAAATGACCCACTTGGGCAGTTATTGATTGCGATGGTGGCTGCCCAAAAATTAAACCAAGATGATAAACCTATTTACGGAGTATATGTAAATGGTAGAAACTGGTTTTTTGTTGTATTAGACGGAAAGAATTATGCAACAAGTAATCCTTATGTGGTTACTTCGGAAGATATATTTGACCTTTTTGCTGTCTTGCTATTTTTTAAGCAAGAAATGGAAATACTGTATCGAGAAATTTGAGCATTTTTGGATTCTTTCTCCAAGATACGATTAAAGCCTCTGACGGTATTTTTTACTTTCTTGTAACTATTTTTTCATTGATATACCGTCCTATTTTCTCACCCATTTTTAGTCCTTCTCGGCAGCCGGAAGTATAGTGAATCCCTCCATAAACCCTACTAAGAGAACATTCTGCTGCTGCTTTTCGGAATGAGTCGAAACTTCTTACGCCGTGATTGTACGGAAACTCAGTTGAGTCAGTAAAAGCAATATTATCTCCTATGGAGTAAGTCAGTGCCTCGGCAGAAGCCGCAGAAATCGTGCTATGTCCGCTTGTATATTCAGGGAAGGGGGGGGACTGCAAAAACGGAGTCCACTTTGTATCAAGAAACTGATTGATAGCTGTTTCTGGTCTTATTTTTTCATACTTGTACTTTTCGTTCCAGCAAGCAATAAACCCTTCGTGCAAGGCTAAGGCAACTCGCAAGTAAGCCTCTATGGATTCCGCACTATTTTTCTTAGCCAGCCTGCAAACAGTGCGGGTAATTGCCATCCAATGCCCTGCGGGGGTCATTTTCTTGTCGGCAAAAGCCACATGACCTTGTACGTTCATTACGAAGGCATTATCGTCCCAAAATAGTGCTATTTTCTTCTGTTCCTCTGTCAGGCTATTTACGGTATGATATACTTCCATGAGTTCTTTCCAAAAATCACTATTTTTTTCCTTTGAAAACGCAAAAGGCGCTGGTGCAGGAAACTGCCCCGCCGAGTCTAAGACCATAGTGCGTATCGTATGCCAATAAGGCTCCATGCCATCGGCATATTGGGGTGGTGTAGGCTGCCATTTATTCTCATTTTGTTTTACTGTATATCGTAAGCCTCTTGTTTTTAGGTAGTTGTCATCTTTTGCATAGGCTAACACGTACTTTCCTATTTGCTCTCCATAAGCTATGGAGTTTTCATAAATGTCAGCAGGTAGATAGTTAAATTTTTGATAAATGCTTTTCTCAAAATCGTTATATTTTTCTACTGAAAAAGTAAGCGTTCGGGCTACGGTCATGATTGCCTTGACCGAAGCCAAAGCAAAATTATATTTTTTGCTTGCTTCTGGTTTTGGCACATGCTCGAAACCGTTTAATTGATTTTCTAAACTGCGGTATTGCGTTTGGTTAGGAATAAAAGCCTCATAGGCGGCAATGCTCACGTAAGCGTATATCCTTGACGAAACAGGAGGTGAAAAAATATCATGGATAATGACTTCGGTAACTTTTTCTAATACCTGATGGAAAATTTCAGGCTCGTCAAATTGCCGTATTTCTTGGGTCGTACAGCCAAAAATCATCATAAGAAAAAAAATTATTTTCCTCATCGTTGCTGCCATTTTAGTTGATTAATGTTCTCGCCTATCTCCTTGCCTTTTTCCAAACCTGCTTGGTTGTCTTGTGGAGTATGGATTCCTCCATAAAATCTCGAGTCGGCAATTTCCTCTGCTACTGCCCAAAAAGACTCAAAACTTCTGGGTTTATACTCTGTATTTCGCAAATCATCTTTCCTTCTTCCATAGTGTAAACTATCTGTGAATGAGAACTTTTCGCCATATAAATCTATTAACACTGTGGCAGTAGCCGCAGCTTGTATTGCATGCCCCGAAGGAAATGCAGGAAAAGGAGGGTCAGGCCAAAAAGACACCCAAGTAGAGTCTATATGCTTGGTAATGTAGGTATTAGGTCTTTCAGAGAAAAACTGATATTTCCACTTCCAACAGTTGATAAAAGCATCGGCAACTGCTATGCCTACTCTGGCGAAAGTTTCTGCACTTTTGATTAAAGAAGGTTTTTTCGCCTTTACTACAAGGGAAGCCAAATAATAAGAATGTCCGGGGGGAGTATAGGTTTCATCGGGGTCATCTCCCCACCAAATAGCGATTTCTTTTTCCTCTTGGGTGAGTGTTTTTCTTTTTTGATAAACTTCCCAAAATTGCTGATAATAAGCAGAGGCAGTATCCTCGCTGTAAGGAATAAAATCGGGAGCCACCATATTGGAATTTTTGCTTAAAAAAGTCCTATTTTTTCCCCAATGTGGGTGCAGAGGGAAGTGGCTAAAAGATTGGGCATACAAAGGTGGTTGCCAGCCTCCTTTTTTCTGCTCGAAAACCAATTTTTTGTCAAAGTTTCGCAAATAGCCTCTATGCCCACTGTCAGTTTTTGACCACTCAAAAATCCGCTTCGATATTTCCTTGCCAAACTGTACTGAGCGTTCCAAATCTGTTTCGCTATATTTTTCATCTTTCAAACTTTCATAAACTAATTTTTCCAAAGAGTCGATGCTGGCTTTATTTTCATCACTTGTTTGAATATATATATTTCGCAATATTTCTGCTTGTGCAGCATTAAGGGAAGCAAGCCAGGCATATTTTTTATCTTTTTCTATTTGGGGCAAGTTAGTCAAACCATTCAATTGACCACTCATAGACTGATGACTTTCAAAGCCTTGTACTATACTTTCGTACATACTCAGTCCAATATATCCCAAAGTTCGCGAAGCAAAAGTAGGGGTATTAGCAGGAGTATTTTTCAATAAATGTAAGGTCAAATCTACCCAAGAAAGCACAACTTGGGTTTCGGAAAATTTTTGCTTCTTTTGACAGGAATTGATGCTGATTATCAATAATATATAAAGAAAGATATGTGTTTTTTTCATATTCATAAATGCCAAAAGCCAATTGATACAAATTATTTATTGTATTTTATACCCCTTAACCTTCCCTTCGCACACTCCAAAGAAAATCTTGTTTTTAATCTCAATAATACTTCTCACATCTCCACTCACATTTAGTCCTGATGCACGCTGATTGATGTATTGAAATTCGCCTTGCCCGTAGCCTTTCAGCAAGATACCGTAGTTGGCATCAAACTTCCCAAGTCGCAATTTAGCATAAAAAGAGTTGCCACCCAAAATCAAGTCTTGCTTGCCGTCTTTGTCGTAGTCAAAAACTAAAATTGCATAGATTGGGGAGTACTGTACCTCTATAGGTAGCGATTTTTGTACATATCTCCCAGTATTTGTACTTAAAAAACAGGTCGTTTCTGTAAAATTAGCTGAGAGTTTTTTTGCCTTTTCCAATTCTCCATTTTTGAATAATTGGGGAGTACTAACGGTTGAGTAGCTTTTAAAATCGGTGTAAAGCCTTCGGAATAAGGGCATTTGGTTTTGCAACTCATCTCTGGAAACGTAGGGGTAGCTTACACCTTGAATATTGAAAGTAAAAATAGGGTCAATCTGCCCGTTTTGGTCAAAATCGTCATAATACAAAACGGCCGGGTCGCTGTCGGTGGCATTGAACTGAACATTTTTACCAATATTTCCTACTATAAAATCAGGCTTGCTGTCCCCATTAAAATCGCCAATCGCTATTTTGTTCCAAAATCCCTTGTACTCTTTTTCAAAATATTGGGAACTTGCGTCTTTGGCTGTACCAGATGGGAAACTAAACACTTTGATAGGCATAAACTCGCCAACTATCACTAATTCATTGATTTTATCTCCGTCCAAGTCAGCAAAAATTGCATCTGTAACCATGCCGATTCTTTGGATTTCTGGGGCGATTTTTTGAGTGGCATTGGTAAAATTTCCCTTTCCATCATTGATAAGTACATAGCTTTCAGGTGTTTCTGGATACTTCCCTGCAACGACTCGCCCACCTACAAACAAATCTATAAAACCATCGTTATTCAAGTCGCTTGCCCTTACGCAAGACTTGCTTGATAATAATTTCGGCAAGTTATTGGCTTTCTCATAGTTCCCCTTTCCGTCTGAGAGATACAAGCGGTCTTGGAGGTTCTCATCATTTTCAGTAAAATTGTGATAGCCACCACTTGCTACGTAAATATCCAAATTGCCATCTCCATTCGCATCAAAAATCACTGCATCGGCATCTATGTACTTTTTATCTGCTTCAAAAGCGGTAATTTCCTTTTTTTTAAATGTCCCATTTTTTTCCTGAAAATAAATAGCTGCTGCTTGCTCAAAACCGCCTCCTACATACACATCTTCCAAACCATCTTTGTTTAAATCGTCTTTAACGAAGCAAGTGCCAATATGAGAAAATTCGTTCAAAAGTAGAGATTGCCTATCAAAATCTCGGAAAGGAGATTTGGCATGAACAAAGTCAATACCGCTCGTAGCTTCTTGGAAAATAGGTTTTTGACTTTTTTCTATGATTGGTTTGGCATTGGCATTTTTTTCTTCTAAAACTAAAACTTGGTTGGCAGTTACATTGGTCAAAAGTTGTGCCTTGCCTCCTATCCAAGTGATTTGCAAGGTGTCAATGAGTGTATTTTCTCCCAAACCAAAATGCAAAATAGGCGAAACTGAGGACAAATAACCCTTTGCAGGCGACTGCTCCAAGACTTGTACTTTCCCTTTAATGAAAATTTTTACTTTCGCTCCAATGCCTTGCGTATTTCCTGCTAATCCATTCAATTTGAGTTGGATATAGTTTTGTCTGAAGAGTTTTTGAGCATTATTTTCGTAAATAAAAGCTGTTTGGTTGATATTATTTACGACCAAATCTAAATCGCCATCATTGTCTAAATCAGCATAAGCTGCCCCATTACTATTCGAGGGGCGATTCATTCCCCAAGATTGGGTTTGCTTGCTAAAAGTAATACCCTGATTGTTTTTGAAAATATAGTTTACCACATTGGAAGCAGGCATTTTACTGATGATTTCCAAGACATCAGTCCTTGCCAACCTGCCTTTTTGCTTCACAAAATCGTCCATGTATTTGATGAAATCCATGTTGGTATAGTCCCTGACGTAACCATTGGTAATGAAAAGGTCTTTCCAGCCATCATTGTCATAATCAGCGAATAAAGCTGACCAACTCCAATCGGTGTTCGAGATTCCTGCCAACTGCCCTATTTCGCTAAAAGTGCCGTTTCCATTGTTCAGCTGTAACATATTTCTCATGTATTGGTAGTAAAAACCACTTTTTACGTTGAGGTCAAACTTGCCAAAATTATCTGCGCCTAAGAGCAGTTTCTGCCTTGCATTGTCCTCTGGCAACATATCCAAAGTGAAAATGTCTTGGAATCCGTCATTATTAATGTCCGCCACATCATTGCCCATAGAAAACTGACTGATATGACCTATTGCTTTGGTCAGTTGGTTGGAAAAAGTGCCATTTTTGTTATTGATGTAGTAATAATCAGGCACAGAATAGTCGTTGGAAAGGTAAAAATCGGGATAGCCATCTTCATTAAAATCAGAAATGCCTATACCCAAACCGTAGCTTAACTCTGAACCATTTATCCCCGATTTGGTGGTAACATCTGTAAATTTCCCTTTGTCTTGCTTAAAAAGTCGCAAACCCATTTCTGGGCTGTCTTGTTTGAGTAGTTCGGCTGTGCCTACTTCGTTTAGGAGTGGCAGATTTTTGGGATTATGATTGAGCAAGAGCATATCCAAATCGTGGTCGAGGTCATAGTCAAAAAAGTAAGCCTGATTGCTAAAACCTACGCTTGCCAAACCGTATTCTTCGGCTTTTTCCTCAAAAATTGGAATCCCTTTTTCGTTATTCCCTTGATTAATAAAGAGTTGATTTTTACGTTTTTCTGGGGGCAAAGCACCAGAATAGCATAAATACAAATCCAGTTTTCCATCAGCATTTATATCCACTGCCGTAACTCCTGTCTTCCAAGGTCGCTTTTCGCCGCTTACTTTGGCAACTTCCGTAACATCTTCAAAAACCATTTTCCCTTTATTCAGATAAAATTTGTTTTCTCCCATGTTGGAAACAAAATAAATGTCTATCAAACCGTCCCCATTAAAATCAGCTGTCGCAGTGCCACCGCCATTGTAAAAATATTCATACATCAAGATATTGGTATTCAAACCTTCTTCCAAGGTATTTTGGAAATTAATGTTAGTTTGGTTCGGGGATAGCAAGGTAAATAGGGTTTCTTCCTGCTTGGTTTCCTCTTGGACAGGCATACTTTCTTTTTCTGGCTCTTTTGGGGAGCAGGAGAAAGCAAAAAGTAAAAAACAAATAGAGATATATTTACAGAGAAATTGGGTAAAAACTTTCATTGATGCTTGTTATTGGTAAAATGAGAATACCGTTGCCTAATACAAAAATAAACTATTTGGTCGAGATAAGAAACTAAGAAAAGAGAAAATAAGGTGCTTTGAATGGGATTTTTACTTCTGGCTTGTATTATTCAAAAGATTTAACACTTCTTTAGCTTGCTCGAGATGCCGTTTTTCGTGTGTAACGATGATGTCAAAAGCCGTTCCTAATTTGTAAACAATATTCTTATCGGCAGGCGATGATATAGTTACACCTTTCTCAACAAATACTTTGGCATTTTCTATCTGTCGTTTGAGTTCGTTCTGATGATTGTCAAAACACATCAAAATATCGGTATGCACTTCACTCGTGCTTGGCTGCCAAATTGGAAAAGTTTTCATTTTCTTTCTTCTGTCTGGACTTACTGCCTTCAACACTATTTTACCAAAGAAAGAAACCATAAATCCGATTTTGGCGATGAGAGGTGTTTTATAAGTTCCCTCTTTTAAAGAGGCTAAAACAGGATAGTACGACTCATTTACGACTATCAAATGCTCCATATTTTGTGCAATACTCCAAGCGTTTAGGTTGGGTTTCCAATTCAATTGGGCATTGTTCAGATGACTAAAGTTTTGTTTAAAGGCATCTGTAATTTGGTCAATTTCAGTTATCCAATTCATATTATTGTTTTTTTATAACCCAAAAATAGAGCTATTTCTCCAATAAATATAACTACTCAAAATTTACCAAATCGCATGAGTTGCTATATGTATGCTAACATTTTTGCGGCTTTGCAAAGGTAGGGATTTTAGTACCACCGTTCAACTATTTTATTTTCAAACTTATAAAGACTATCCCCTGAGTAGCCCATTTAGAAAACTCGATATCGGCAAGTTGATAAATGAGGGATTGACAGATTCACTTGTTGGCTTTGTGATTGGTAACAGACTCGCCTGTATCATTTTATTCAATTTGCTGATAATTTACCTGTTAAAATTTCATATTCCTTAGGAATTGCTAAACCATTGAATTGCTGAGTAAGCCCGTAAAATATCAGAATGGTAATGCTCAAACCTATCCCCAGAATAAAATAAGATTGCTGAACAGGAGCTAAGTTAAAGACTTGCATTTTCATCTTTTGAGCATGAATAGAAGCTATATGTGCAAAGAAAGACAAAATAGCCAAAGCATAGTAAGGTACAAAAAACAGGTTTACAGGAAAGGAATTAATACCCGCTGCACCAAAATAAAAATTAGTATCCAGTTTAAGTACTGTCCTACCTACCAGTACAGCACTCACATGTATAACCAGAAAAAAAGCTATGTAAAGCCCAGACCAAATATGCAGTTTTTCAAAAAATGCCCCTGCACTTTTTTTTCTAAGTAAAACCAATTTTACACCTGAATATATTTGAAATATAACTGCAAGCAACAAGATACTTTCCACCAGCGTATTGCGATATAGCCTACGCAGGGTTTTCATCAATTGTATATGGGCTTCTGCTCCATAAATACTATATAAGTGGTTAGACAGGTGCAGTGCAATAAATGAAAATAATAGGATACCTGATATATAGTGAATTTTTTTTATATCCATTGCTCTGTTGAAATGACTTGATTTGAATTTATTAATGATTTCATCTTTAAATTTTTTGTAATTTTGAGGCTTATGCCTACACTATTCATGTTTTGGTTCAGAAAAGTTAAAATACTCACTTTTTGTTTTATTTAGGGCATCTGAAATTTTATCAAAATTATCTTTTGTAGGTTTAATGTTGATGAATTTATCTATAATGGTACGGTGTCTGTAAATGATAAAAGTATTTTCAACTTCAGCATTTATTTTATTAAGGTTTGCCTCGCTTTCTGTATCAGTAAAGGATGGCACAAAAGTTAAAGCAACTTTTTGAAGCCCTAATGCTACTCCTATTTTTTCTAAAGCTGTTTGCCTTGCCTGTTTATTGTAATCGTAAGCATTTCCATAAACAAAATAGGCTTTCAGGTATTTTTCTCTTTTCAGGCTTTCATTGTCTAAATATTTGAGCCATTGTTTTATTTCTTCCCAATTGGGTTTATTGCCTACAAAATATACTATGCCATGATAGCGACCATATTTACAAACAGGGCAAGTTCTGGTTCCTTTATCTGGTCCAAATGCATGAAAGGGCATGAAAGAAGGTTGGTCTTCGCCAATGTTTAAACCAGACTGAGTAGCAGTTTCTTTTTTTGCAGGGTAGTCTGGTATGTTCAACCCTAACACAATATTGTGTTCTGCAATTTGAATGTTATCGTCCAAAACAATTCTTAAAATTTCTGTTCCTGCTCTATCAAGTTTGCCATACCTTTTCTTATGATTGAGATACAAAGGGTCATCATCAAAATAAAGGTCTGCGTAATATTCGTTGATATTCGGCTCTTTAATGGATAAATGAATATGTTGTGGAATATTTTGATTAGGGTATGCTGCCGGACGTGAGGTTTTTATTTTGTAATTACCGTTTTCATCAGTTTTTATCCAGCCTCTTAGTTTGCCATGCTCTTTGGCTTTTGCAGGAGTTGAACTATCCGCAGCATATAAACCATTATCATCTGTATGCCAATAATATACTATTACATTAGATGCAGGTGTTTTGCCATCCACTTTAAAAATCTTTCCTGTTATAATAAGTTTCTGTTTGCCTTCATTCCAACCAATACTTGTATGTTCAGTTGATATATTTTCCGGCATACCTACATACATTAACTCACAACCTTCACAACCGCCACCTACTGCTTTTGCAGCTATAGATTGGGGTTGATTACTGATTGGTTGCTTAGATTTTGTTTGACCATTACAACTTGTAATAATATTCAACACAAGTAAAACATATAAAAAGTTAATTAGATAATTCATATTTGTATGATTATTGGTGATGACTAATTTTTAAAACTACATTACCCTTCTTACGTCCTGTATCTACATAACGATGAGCTTCAACAATTTCTTCCAATAAAAAAATTTTATCAATTACTGCTTTTAGATGCCCTTGTTCAAAAAGTTTTTTTAACAGTTGTAATTGTTGCAAGGTTTCTGCAGCATATCCATTTTTTACGGTAACGAAAATTCCATTTTTGTTCAAAAAATGCTTGCATTGATTTTTGCTGTATTTACCCACTGCATCAAAAACAATGTCAAAATTTTCTTTACATTGAAAAATGCCTTCTTTGTCGTAAAGTAAAATTTGCTCTGCCCCTAACTCATTTACTATTTGTTCTCCTTGGGTACTGCAAACAGCAGTTATATTAGCCTTATAATATTTGGCTATTTGCAAAGCCGCAATACCTACTGAACCTGTTGCACCCAATATCAACACTTTTGCTTTTTGTCTTTGTGTTATTTTGGCTTTATGCAAATAATATATAGCAGTTTGTCCACCAAAAACAATGGCTGCTGCTTCATCAAAGCCGGCATTCTCTGGCTTTGGTAAAACATGACTATTTTCATTAACAACAATATACTCTGCATGGGCACCAAAATTAAACCCCGTCATTCCAAATACTTTATCTCCTGCTTTAAATGTAGTAACCTTATTGCCAACACTTTCAACTATGCCAGAAAATACAGTTCCTAAAATAGGTTTTCTTGGCTTTGACCAACCCAGAACTATCCTCATCAAAAATTTCAAAATCCCCTTTGCATCAAGACTACGAGTACGTACATCACCCGAATTGACGGCAGTTGCCATTATTTTTACAAGGATTTGTTGCTTGCTGGGATTGGGCTTTGGTATATCCTGAATGATTATGACTTCAGGCGAACCATATTTTGTGCAAATTGCGGCTTTCATTTCTGTTTCTTTAAAAATTAAAACCAATATTAATGGCTCTGGGAAGACAAATTTTGACCATTTTTCGCCCAACGTGTTGCCTCTTTGGGAAGGCAGGGCTTTTTAGCACTACCGTTCATTTGGAAAACCGCCCTTCAATTATACGAAAAAACTGTTAATCGAAGCACTTCACCCTCGCTTTTGGAATACGGCTGTTGGTAGCAGTTTTTTACTCTGTCCGTTTTGCTTCTATTCTATTTCCATTCTGAAGTAAAAATAATTTTACAATTTCATTTTTATCATTTTTTTCAAATTCTAATTGAGCATCCACAACTTTCAGGAAAAAGAGTGTTTCACTTTCAGCAAATATTGGCAATGCGTTCTGTCCCGTTGCTTCTGCAAATAATTGGTCATTTTTTAATTTGATTATCAATTTGAAGTCTTTATCAATTTCATACGTTCCAACATAGTTCTGTAACTGCTCAACTGGCAATTTTATTTCAGTTCTTATTTTCGTTGGTGGTAATGTGACCTGTTATACAAAATACTTCTTATATGTTTAAATGGAATTGATACATTATCATGGTTTTGTAGTATAATAATAGTTTTGTCATTTGCGATGTGTCTTTCAATATAGGTTACATAACCCGGCCAAACCCCACCATGCGAAACAATTTTCCCAAAGTCGGCATTGTCATCAATTACCCAGCCAAAACCATATTTAGTTTTGGACTTGTCATTTAAAGTAGCTGCTTCAAAAAGTTCTTTCATTCCATTTTTTGAAAGTAATTTGTTTGTATATAAGGCTCTGTCCCATTTCAATAAATCATTTATGGTTGAGTTTACACAACCATCGCCAACAATTCCATCTAACCAAATCACACTTTTTGTTTCAGTCAAGTCATCAGGTAAAATATATTTTTTTAAACTGTCTGAATAAATATAACCAAAAGCATAATTGTCTATATTCTTTGGTGCAAATCTTCGTGTATAAACAAAGCTCCTTGTCATTTTTAAAGGTTTAAAAATGTTGTTTTGTAAAAAATCGGCATAGGATTGTCCTGATGCTTTTTCTATAATTGAGGCTAATAAGGCATATCCTGTGTTACTGTATTCATATTTTGTATTTGGTGCAAATAGGATTTTGGGTTGGACTTTACTAAATAGTGCAATTATGTCTTTGTTAGTTGCAATTTTTGATTTATCAAACAAGCTGTCCATTAAATCCATATAATCAGGCAGTCCGCCTGTATGATTAAGTAGATTTTTGATTGTTATATTTTTGTAGTTCGCTAATTCAGGAATAAATTTTGAAATATTATCATCTAAATTTAATTTCCCTTTTTCTTTTAGTATCATTATTGCCATTGCAGTAAATTGCTTGGAACAAGATGCTAATTCAAAAATGGAGTTTTCATTTAGTTTTTGTTTAGTATCTTCATCTGCATTTCCAAAGCTTTTTTTATACATAACTTTGCCTTCTTCAGCGATTAGAATGTTGCCATTTAGATTTTCATTTGAGTGCATTGCTGTCAATAAACTATCAAGTTTTTTGATGCGGTCTTGTCCAAATGTTAATTGTCCAATTAGAATTAGTGAAATTGCTAAAATTAATCTCTTCATTTTTTTATTTAATTGAAATTTAGTAAGGTATTTTTGTAAAATTACCACCATCACCCGAATTGACGGCAGTTGCCATTATTTTTACAAGGATTTGTTGCTTGCTGGGATTGGGCTTTGGTATATCCTGAATGATTATGACTTCAGGCGAACCATATTTTGTGCAAATTGCGGCTTTCATTTCTGTTTCTTTAAAAATTAAAACCAATATTAAACCCTGGTTCAGGAAAGACAAACTTAGACCACTTATCGTCCAACTGCTTAAACCCATCGGGTAATTGTGTATGATAGGCACGGTGGGTTACACATATTGAAGGTTGGAAGAAAAATTTGTCTTTAAAGAGCTTGATATGATAACCCAAACGGTATGAATTAAAAATTTGAAAACCGTCTTTTATTTTGTTACCATTGTCATTCGCAAAAATTTGCCAAGTAGGCATAACGTCCAATTGGGCATACAAACCTTTCCATAAAAATCTTTGATATGACGCTGTTATACCTATCTCACGTACATACCCAGGAAATTTTTCTTCGGGCTTTTTGTAGGCTTCGTTTAAAAATGGGTGAATACCATTCGGCCAAGCATATTTCCAAGTTTTGGGAGAAAATCTAATTATATCTTTTCCTGTAATCCGATAACCTATATCTATTTGAGCAAAATTGGGTGGATTTTCTTTATCAAAATTACCCATTATGACAAAAAGAGAAGTCCCTACAAACCACCGCTTGTAAGTACTGTCGGTCTTGGCATATTGTGCATTCACTTGTAAACTGCTTGCCAAAACTAAGGCAAGTCCAATCCAAAAAATTTTCTTTTGCATATCTGTATGTGTTTTTGTTAAACGATACTGCAAAAGTAGATTGGTACCCTACAATAATTCGTTCACCTAAGTTAAGAAACGAAATTAGCCCTTGCTTTTTTCCATAATTCTTGCCCTAAGTCTGCTCAATGATTGCGGTGTTATGCCAAGGTAGCTTGCTAACTGATGTTGAGGTACACGCTGAATAAGGTCGGGGCGTTTGTGCAATAAATTCAGGTATCGCTGCTCGGGTGAAGAAGTCTTAAATTCATCAAAATCTATCCGTTGTTTTGCTAATAGTTCTTCTGACAGTTTTCTGCACATAATCTCAAACTTTGGAAATTTACTGTTCATTTCTGCTTCCATGTCAGCATTTGAAGCAACAAGAATAGTGTCCTCCAAACAACTCACATAATATTCAGAGGGAGTTTGGCTTATCACACAAGGGGGAGTCAAAGCCTCCATTTCTGTATAGAAAGCAGTTGTTTTTTCTTCTCCGTCTATTAGGAAATAGGTTCTAATACAGCCTTTAAGAACAAAGTAGCTTTCTTTTGATTTTTGCCCTTCTCTTAATAAAATCGTACCTTTCTTTACTGAACGAAATATGTCCAAAGAAAATATAGCATTCATTTCCTCTTCGGTGAGAGAAATATAATTTGAGATGAAATTAAGGAGTATATTTTTCATTCGCTATGGTCTTTTAAATTAAAATGCTCGCCTTAAGTACATCAACAAAAATAACCGCCCCATCCCCAACCCTTCCGTTGCACTGCACCCCCTTTTGGGGAAGAGAGTCAAGCCTTTGATTATCAAGAATTCTTTCTCCTGTGGGGAAAGATTTAGATAGGGGCAGAAGGCTGTTTTAATTTGCTCATGTACTTAGATTATTTTTTCAAATATAAAAACTTCTTTGGCTCTCAATCATTCAAAAAAATCATGAAAATCTTTTGAAGTAGCCCAAACTTTAGCCCAAAAAGCCTCTTACAATTTTTAGGATTTTTTCTAAAAGTTTATATTTGTTATCAAGTATATAGTTTTTTTATAGAAATTAGAGCTTTCACTTGTATATGAATTACCAAGTTGAATGAATAACCTTTCATGTAATAATTTTAGAACACAGATTTTATAGATTAGACCGATTTTCACTGATGAATTACTCAAAAGTCTGTGTTTTATCAATAGTCAGCAACAACTTAGATGAATTAACCATTGAATACTAAAAAAGTAGGCTATTGAAAATCAAATAGTAAAAACTCTAATCACAGAAAATACCAACAATTCAATAACTTAAAAATACAAAAAAAATGAGAAAACTGTATTTATTGGCAATTTGCTACTTTTTTTCCCTCGTAGCCGTTCTTGCCCAAGAAGCAATTCTACTTAAAGGCGAAGAGCTTTTTGGCTCTATGCGCGCAAGGCAGATAGGTCCTGCCCTTATGAGCGGTCGTATTACGGACATAGAGGGACACCCTACCGACTCCCGCATTATCTACATAGGCACTGCGGGCGGCGGTGTGTGGAAATCTACTGACGGGGGGGTAATTTTCAAACCCATTTTTGATAAGCATATCCAATCTATAGGCGCAGTAGCTGTCGACCCTAAGACCCCCGACAAGATAGTCTGGGTAGGTACAGGAGAGGTCTGGACACGCAACAGCGTTTCTATTGGCGATGGCATTTACAAAAGCGAAGATGGCGGACAAAATTGGACGAAAATGGGCTTGGAAAAATCCGAACGCATCAGTAGTATCCAAATAGACCCTAACAATCCGAGTACGATTTATGTGGGTGTACTAGGCAATCTTTGGGGAAATAGTACAGAAAGAGGAGTTTACAAAACTACTGACGGTGGGAAAACTTGGGAAAAAATCTTGTACGTGGACGAGACCACAGGTTGCTCTGACCTAAGTATAGACCCTAAAAATCCTAACATTTTGTATGCTGCCTTTTGGGAGTTTCGCAGAACTGCTTACTCTTTCAGTTCAGGAGGTACAAAAAGTGCTTTATACAAATCTACTGACGCAGGAAAAACTTGGCAGAAAATCCACAATGGTTTCCCCACAGGCAAACTGGGACGCATCGCTGTAGCTATCGCCCCTTCTAATACCAATATTCTGTATGCAGTCATAGAATCTGAAAAACCTGAAAGCAAAGGTTTGTACCGTTCTGATGATGGAGGGCAAAATTGGAAGTTCTTAAACGGAGATTTTGAACTTACTGTTAGACCTTTTTATTTTTCACGCATCGTCATAGACCCTAAAAACCCTGATATTATTTGCAAGGCGGGTTTGAATGGCTCTATCAGCCGAGATGGAGGCAAAACTTTCCGCCAACATGGAGGCGTACATAGCGATATTCACGATTATTGGTTTGACATCAATAATTCCAATATGCTTTTTGTAGCAACTGACGGAGGCTTGTATCGCTCTTGGGACGGTGGCAATGTCTTTGAAATGGTCAAAAATGTTCCTGTTTCCCAATACTATCACGTCAGCGTGGACAATTCCAAACCTTATAAAATCTATGGTGGGTTGCAGGACAATGGCTCCTGGTACGGTCCTTCAGAAAGCCCCGGGGGCATAGAGAACAGAGATTGGTTTTCCGTAGGCGCAGGCGATGGCTTTAGGGTATATCGCCACCCAACTAAGCCAAACATTATCTACTCTGAAATGCAGGGGGCAGAAAATATTTGGCGATACAATACAGACAAGCAACAGTCAAAAATTATTAAGCCCTACCCTACCGATGAGAAAGAAAAACTGCGTTTCAACTGGAATACCCCTATCCAAATTAGCCCACACAAACCCGATAGGCTCTATGTAGGTAGTCAGTTTTTGCATAGGTCAGACGACATGGGCGAAACTTGGGTAAAAATTTCTCCCGATTTGACCACCAATGATAAGAAAAAGCAAGACCAAGAAAACTCAGGTGGAATCTCTGTGGATAACTCTGGGGCAGAAAATCACTGTACTATTTTTACCATAGCCGAGTCGCCCTTAGATGAAAATATCATCTGGGTAGGCACTGATGACGGTAATTTACAACTTACTACTGATGGAGGAAAAACTTGGACAAACCTCATTGCCAACGTCCCTAATTTGCCTAAAAATACGTGGACTTACCACGTAGAACCCAGCCGTTTTGATAAAAACATTTGCTATGTAGTCTTTGAAGGGCATACCCAAAACGATATGACCCCTTACGTTTACAAAACTACCGACATGGGCAAAACTTGGAAATCTTTGGTTACACCTGATATTAAAGGATTTACAAGAAACATCAAAGAAGATTTAGAAAACCCTAACCTCTTATTTTTAGGTACGGAAGTAGGTTTGTTCATTACCGTAGATGGAGGACAAAATTGGTCGCAGTTTACTAACAATATGCCAAGTGTAGCCGTTCACTACATCACTATTCACCCTGAAACCAATGATTTGGTGATGGGTACGCATGGCAGAGGAATTATCATCATAGACGATATTAGCCCTTTGCGACAAATTACCAATGAAAATATCAGTAAAAATGTGTATTTTTTCAAAACTAAGCCTACTGTACTCAGAGATGATACCCCTTTCTCCGAAGGTGGCGATATGGGCGAGTACGTAGGGGCAAATCCAAACAGAAACGCACAAGTGATTTATTACCTCAAAAACCGACATACCTTTGGGAAAATGACCTTAGAAGTATTAGACCAAAACGGAAAGGTAATAGCAGATTTAGCCCCAAGCAAAGCCAAAGGAATCAATATTGTGAATTGGAATTATAGGCTTAAAACTCCCAAAGTTGCCAAAGGAAAAACTCTATCTTTTGGAGGTTTTACTGCCCCACGCTTGCCAGCAGGCATTTATACAGTAAGAATGGTCAAAGGCAATGAAACCTACGAAACCAAAATAGAACTTGTCGCTGACCCTAATAGCCTACATACTGACGCTGACCGCAAAATACAGTACGAAACTGCCATGAAACTTTACAATATGACTGAGCAGTTGGCTTACATGGTCGACAACGTAGATGCCCTCAGCGAAGCAATTAGTGATAGAGCAAATAAAAATGCTACTTTGAAAAAAAGTTTTACTCCTTATCTCAATCAGCTAAGCAAGCTCAAAGAAACTTTGGTCATTACCAAAGGCGATAACTACGTAGGTAGTGCTGAACCGCAGCTAAGGGAAAAAATAGCTACCTTGTATAGTGAAGTGGCTGGCTATTACGGCAGACCCTCTAATGCGCAGCTGAGTAACTTAGCACTGTTAGAAGGGAAACTTAAAACCGCACAAAGTGAGGTAGATAGTTTCAAAAGTAAAATCTTACTAACTATCAATACTCAATTAGCCAAACTTAAATTAGAGGAAATCAAACTTAGAAGTTTTGAGGAGTTCAAAGCGGCGGATAAGTAATCTTTTGGCACAAACGTTTATAGGGTTGAGTAAGACCTTATAAACGTTTTTTAAAACTTCAATCTTGCCCCTAACCCTACCCCAATCCAGTGTGGCTGTGAAGTTAAGTTAGGAGAATCATACACAGAAGAAGTGGTACGGCGGTAGTTTAACTCTAATAAAGTGCTAAACTTGGGAGTAACATGGTATAGCACGCCTGCACTGCCCGTGAAAGAGATATTTAAAGACTTGTAAGTACCAAAGTCATAAGTTACTTCAGAGTAGGTCGGGGTTAAAGAGTTATTCAACAAAATATCTGAAGTAAAGCCTCCCGCCACAAACCAGTCTAACAAGTTACTCTTGCTAAAAGACTGATAACCAAATTGGACAGGAATAACTATTTGCGAAGTAGTATTAGATGTAACATTTTCGTACCTTATTGCCCTTGATTGTGCTGAACTGGCAGAAGGTTTTTCTAAAATAGGAGAATTAAAACTGTATCTGAAATTAGTAAAGCTAATACCAGACCTAAAAAACCAGTTTTTACCTACCAATTTACCAATATCTATTCCCACCGAGATAGAAGGACTCACCTGAATATCATCTCTGATTGCTTTAGCAACGTTGGTACAATCAGTAAAATTTCTTGTCGTGCTAAATTTAAGCAGAGATGTAGGCAAATCTGGCGAAGTAACAGTAATATTAGGCGTATAATGATTATAAAAACCTGTAAAGCCTATCCACCACTCATTTTCTGCTTTTTCGTCTTTATCTGTCTGAAGCACAACAGGCGCCACCTTTACTAATTGCAAGACAGGTTGTTTGTCTAAAGCAAAAGGAACGATAATTTTAGGATTGGCTATGGAAATAATCTCTTTGACTTCTAAGTATGTTTTTGCGAGTGTTTTCTCATCCTTGGGAGTAGTAGGATTATCTATATTTTCTAACAAAGCACTCAACTCACTTTCATTCTCAAACTCGTCTTTTAAAACATCATTTGAATTTGACTTCGCAGATTTAGATTTGAGAACTATATCGTTATCGTTTCTATCACTTTTCCCATCACTTTCAAAGTCTTGTTTTTTCTCTACTTTATTATTTTTTTCTGTTTTTAACTCATTCTCATTGCCTTTTTTAAGCAATGTATTCTTTTCTGTAAGTGCTTGCTCATCTAAAGAAGCCTGATTTTCTACTGAAGGAGAAGAAACCACAGACTCATTACTTTTTTTATCAGCAGAAGAAACAGCATTGTCTTGATAGGAATAGTACAATAGCCCGATGAGTAAAGCAATAGAAGCAGCAATACTACTTACTCTGAATCGCTTAGTTCTCCAAAGAGATACAGGTGGTTTTTGCACTGCACTTTGAATATGCGTCCACATCTCCTCCTTGCGTGGGGGTTCTAAAGAAGCATTTTCAAATGCAGACCTAAACAGGTCTTCTATGTTTTTATCTTGGGGCTTCATCAATTAGTTGTTCATGCCGTTTGGTTTATTCTTATTTTTTCTTCTTCTTTTTCTAACATTTTTTGAATTTGTGCTTTTGCTCTTGCATATTGGGATTTAGATGTCCCCTCTGAAATACCTAACATTTCTGCAATTTCGCTATGTTTATAACCCTCAATCGCATACAAGTTGAAGATGACTTGGTAGCCTGTGGAGAGTTTTTGAATCATTTTTAGCAGTTCTTGGAAATTATGCGTAGCAAATACAGTATCCGCCACAGGTTCATCATGTATTTCTGCCACATCTTCCATGTGCATTTTTTCTAAGATTTTGCGATTTTGCTTCAATGCTGTATTGACTACGATGCGTTTTATCCAATAGTCCAAAGAGGAATCAAAATTGAAGTTTTGGATATTTTGAAAAATTTTGATGAAAGCCTCTTGTAAAATATCCTCTGCCTCAAAAGTGGTTTTGGAATAACGCAAAGCCACCACATACATCTTCTTGTAATAATGCTCGTACAAAATTCTTTGTGCTTTAGCATCATTACGGATACAGGCGGATACTAATTTCCTTTCTTCGCTATCGTGATTGATTTGCTGCATTCAAAAATTCGCTCAGGTAGTTTTAGAGAAGAAAATCAGCTTATCTGCCTTCAGGGTCAAGACCCAAATCAAGCCAAAATAGTTGCATCTTAGATAAGAGATTTTCAAAAAATTCGTTTTTGGTTAGGTTAAGTATTAATTATTAATTTGTTAAAAAATATGCCTTACCCTCTAAGATAATTTTTAGTTATCTTGGTTTTACTCTAAACGCAAAAATAGTGAAAAAGGCTTAACGAAATGTAAAAAATTTTTTCCCAAAGGAGTTTTTATGAAAAAAGCCCTTTCCGTTTAGCTATTCAACATAATGACCAAAGTAATAATAAGCGTAGAAATAATATTGAGTACAAAACCTACGCTGACCATTTGGCGGATTTTTATTAGCCCCGTACCGTAAGCAATCGCATTGGGAGGAGTAGCTATGGGAAGCATAAATGCCATAGACGCTCCAAAAGCAATAGCTAAACTCAATGCTACTGGCGAAAATCCAGAAGTTATAGCAATGGAAATGGCTATGGGGGTCATAATAGAGGCTACGGCAGTATTGGAACTTACTTCGGTGAGTAGATTGACCGAAAGCGTGATGACCAAAACAAATACCCACAAGGGAGGTTGACCAAGTAGCATGGAGATTTGCTTGGCGATAAACTCTACGCTCTGCGTTTCAAATAGAATCTTGGACATTGCCAATCCTCCCCCAAAAAGAATCAATGCCCCCCAATCCACTGTTTTTTGAGCATGTTCCCAAGATACTAAGCGGGTATTCTCGACTGCCTTAGGGGCATCTAAGGCAGAAGCTAAACCTTCTATTTCTTCTTCTGACAAGTCTTTTAAAGGATGGGAGACTGTTTTCTTGCTGGTAACTTTGCCTTCTGGAATAAAAAATAAGGCAAGGGCAGACAGCATGGCTACCACCCAAGTATCTATAGCAGAAACAATTTTATCTATGCTTGGGATAAATACGCCTTTCAAAAAAGGGAGAAGTAACCAGCAAAAAGCGGTAATAAGGAAAACATACATTGTGCGGCGTTCTCCTGATTTCATCTTGCCCAAACTTTTTAATTCTACTTTGACCTTTTCTTCTATATTCTCAAAAGATACACCTTTGAAAGATAATGCATTTGAAAGATAAAAGTAAGTAAACAATAAAAGCATAAGCATAATAGGTAAGCCGTAAGCGAGCCAACTCAAAAAATTCATGCTTGCTATGCCTTGTTGCTTGAGTACGGAAACGACAATGCCGTTAGGGGTACTACCTACGATAGTAGCCACTCCCCCAATGGAAGCACTGTAAGCAATACTAATAGCAATACAAGCGGCAAAGTTGCTAACTGCATGAGCGTCAGCTTTTTCACCAGACAAAGACGCTGTACTATGAGCAATCCCTATCCCTATGGGCATCAGCATTGCCGCTACGGCAGTATTGTTTATCCACATAGAAGTAAAAGCTGTCGCTAGCATCAGCCCAAGCAGAAGCCTTTGAGGAGTTTTAGTAAAAATGGGGTAAGACAATAAGTTAAAAGTAATGCGTCTGTCCAAGTGGTGATAAGTCATAGCAGAAGCAAGCACAAATCCACCTAAAAATAAAAACACAATGGGGTCAGCATAATTAGAAAGGATTTCCAAGTTGGTAATTTTCTTAATGCTACTTTCATTAATTTTATAAATATCTAAGAATGGAATCATTACAGCAGGAACAAGAGCCGTTACAGGGATAGGGACTGCCTCTGTTAGCCACCATATAATCATCATCAAGAGCAATCCAAAAGATTTTTGCATACTTTCTGCCGCAATAGCTATATTCTCTGCACTCTGATTGGGATACTTGCTTTGCAAAAGTTCTTTGAACGAATCAAAAGTAGGCAAAGCCAAAAAAAGAACAAAAATGGAAAAGCCTAAAAAAAGTCCGAGAATAGGAAGTGAGAAGCGAAAAGGTTTGTTTTTAGTTTGAGTTGTTTTCATAGTTTTATTTGTTTGCATCTTTCTTGGTTAGATTGATAGTATGATTTGCCCAAATTATCCATAAATGATTGTTAATAAAGTGATTACCTGCACTTTGCTGCACAAATCTATACATATATCCTGTTTGGAAAACTAAGTTTTTAAATTGTATTCCCGTAGTAAGAGAAATCCTATTTTGGTCAAACTGATTATAGAGAATTTCTCTGCCAAAGTTAAGCAGTACCTCATCGGCTAAGTTAATAAAAGGCGTGCCTTCTTTCCACTTTAATTTGTGAAATCTATATCGGAAAGAAACCAAAAACCGCAAGCGATGATAAGATACATACTCCTCGGAAAGTTCCCAGTTCACTACTCTTTGCACATTGCGGAAATCATAGCGGATTCGGTTAGTCAGTTGTATATTTTTGTGCAAGGGAGAAGAAGTTTGTAACTGCACCCATGGACGATGCTCTTTCCGATTGAGTAGATTACCATTCACACTAATAGGCAAAATCAAATACCCATAACCTGCCGTAAAAGTAGTATTATCCGTCAAATGCGTCATCAGCCCTGTTCGCAGTACAGTAAAGGTCTGCCCAACAAAATGAAAATCGTTCCAGATAGACAGTTTCTTGCTGATGCGAGCCGTAGTCATGTAGCCCCACCAAGCCCGATACTGCTCGGTAAAAATCTTTGCAGGTGCAGAGGAGGCTTGTGCTACTGCCTGATATTCGGAATTGAAAAGGCATAGGTAATAAAAAAATAAGATAAATTTTAAGTATCGAGTGTTTTTTACAGCAAGTCTAATCTTCATGTTTGATGTTTTTATGAGGGCAAAGCTAAAAACAGGGCAAAAACAAAAAAATGACTTAACTCACTTTTGGCAGATTTAACCGTCTATTCTCTTTTAATTCACTTTTCTTTTGTCAAGATGAAGAAAATTATTTTTGCAAATATGACTTTTCTCATTGTTTAAAGTGTAGCTTAGCACTAATTTTAGGCATGAAAAAATTTTCAGATAACCAAACATCTCATAAAATTTTAATAACTCCATCTTAACAACACTATACTATGAAAAAATTTTTGATTCCCACAGACTTCTCTAACAATGCAGGAAAAGCAATGCGATTTGCCATGCGTGCCGCACAAAATAATCCACAGATGCACTTGGTATTTTTTCATGCTACAAGCACCGAAATTCCTGCACGTACCCCCAGTCGTATGTATGCTGAGTTGGTAGAAGAAGATATTGCCGAAGGATTAGAAAAACTGAAAAAAGAAGTACACGCCCAATTCAAAGAGTTGGAGATGAACCCAAGCGATGTAAGTAGCGAAACAGTAGCAATTTACGGAAGTTTCAAAGATAATATCCAAAGTGAAGTCAAAAGATTGGGGATAGATATGATTATCATGGGAACTTGTGGGGCAAGCGGACTCAAGAAAGTATTTTTTGGAAGTAATACGGTAAGCGTAATGGAAAGAGTAAACTGCCCTTTATTGGCTATTCCTGATAATTATAAGTTTCACGCTGTCAAACACATCGCCTACGCTGCGGACTTCTTGGCAGTAGAGGAAGGTTTTGAATATGTAGTGGAACTGGCAAAGCTATTCAATGCTTCTATTGATATTTTCCACATCAATTCTATCTTACCGCACAGGATAGAGCCTGATACTTTTGATAAAACCCAGTTTGTAGAAAAGCTCAAAAAGAAGTTTGACTATGATGCCTTGACTTTGGAATTTATAGAACTTAGTGAGGAAGACAGCGACGATGCCCTGTTGGGGATACAAATGTACGTGAGCGAAAAGCACCCTTCCATTTTGGCAATGGCAACTTATGACCGTGCTTGGATTGAAAAACTCATCAACCCAAGTCTTACCAAAGAGATGCTGTTTCATACAGAAATCCCTTTATTTGCTTTCAAGAAGAAAGGAGAACAGGAGTAGTTTTGGCAAGAATCCGTAAAATTTATGCAAATTAAAAAGCTATAATATAATGAAGAAAATTTTAGTCCCTACAGACTTTTCTACTAATGCCGAGAAAGCCATGCAATTCGCTATACGTATGGTGCAAGGCAATAAAGAGGCTCATCTGACCTTTTTCCATGTCAATAGCGACCTGATACCTACAGGAATTTCTAAAAAAGAGTTGGAAGATACAATAGCTACTCAACTTGAAGCAGACTTGACAAGACTTAAACAAAGAGTAATAGAAATTTATCACAAAATGATTGTAGGGGAGGGAGAGGTCAATAATGATGTCTTGGTAAAGTATGGCAGCTTTAATGAGGAGATAGTCAGTACTGTCAAAGAATTAGGCATAGATTTGATAGTCATGGGAACTCTGGGGGCATCAGGCTTAAAGAAAATATTTGTAGGGAGCAATACGGCAGATGTCATGGAAAAAGCCCCCTGCCCTGTGTTGGCAATTCCTGCCGAGTACAGCAATGCCCCTGTTACTCGAGTAGCCTATGCCACAGATTTCCAAAATGTAGAACAGAGTTTAGGCGTAGTGGTAAACTTTGCTAAGTTTTTCAACGCTTCCATAGAACTTTTTAACGTATATTTTGCAGGGGCAAGAGGGCAAACAGACCCAAGCACCTTTGACCGCAATAGTTTTTTAGAAGAAATCAAAAAACAGTTTGACTATGAGCATTTTACGCTTGCTTTTGTTCGCTTAAAAGAGGCAGGAGATGACCTCATAGACGGCATAGAGGCGTATGTGGCTCAGAAAAAGCCCTCAGTCATGGCTATGGCAACCAACGAAAGAATGTGGTATGAGCATATTTTTAGACCGAGCAAAACTAAACAAATGATATTTCAAACCACTTGCCCACTTTTAGTAGTAAAGCAATAATTTATTAGTAATTTTGCCAACAAATTGTATTTACAAAAGGTAAAGTAAAGCAGGTTTGTTTACAAAATGATGACAATAAAGTAATGGTGAAAACGTCTTATTGGTTAGTATTATTTTCTATCATAGTTTATTTATCAGTAATTTTATTTGCTGTCCAATGCAAACCTATTGCTCAATTAGCAGATTACGAAGTAGGAGAGGAACTTTCTGCAAGTGCTTGCACTACCAATGATAGTTCTCTTAGGGCTTTTGACCGTCCAGCTCCCAATCTGTCAGAAAGGAATTTTGACCGATTCCAAACGGGTAATTCCTTTTTTCGCTCCGCTTGGGTAACAGCACCAGCCACCGCCTCTGCCCGAGATGGTTTAGGACCCTTATTCAATTCTATTTCTTGCACAGGTTGTCATATCAGAGATGGTAGAGGGGCACCACCTCAAAAATATGGAGAACCGCTGATTTCTATGTTAGTCCGTTTGAGCATAGAAGGAAAGACTGCCGAAGGGGCACCTTTGCCAGAACCTACCTACGGTGGGCAGTTGCAAAACCGTGCCATCCAAGGAGTAAAGGCAGAAGGCGATGTGAGAATAAAATACGAAGAAATCAAGGGCTTGTTTGCTGACGGTGAGGAGTTTTCTTTGAAAAAGCCTATTTATGAGTTTACTAATTTACAATATGGTGCTATGCACCCTCAAACCAAGTTTTCTCCACGCACTGCTCCCTTTATGATAGGACTGGGCTTGTTAGAGGCGATTCCTGAAAAAGATATTTTAGCCAATGCAGACATAGAAGATAAAAATGGCGATGGCATCTCAGGCAAACCCAATTACGTTTGGGACTATGTGAAAAAAGAGAAAGTACTCGGTAGATTTGGGTGGAAAGCCAATCAACCGAACCTCAAACAGCAGGTAGCCAGTGCTTTTAATGGAGATATTGGGCTGACTACTTCTATTTTTACCTCAGACCACTGTACTGACTATCAAACCAACTGCAAGAAAGCAACGAGTGGAGGGAATCCAGAGATTTCTGATGAGATATTAGCGTTTACTACTGCCTACTCTTCCTCTTTGGCAGTGCCTGTGCGAAGAAACGCACAAAGCAAAGAAGTACTACGAGGGAAAAAACTGTTTGCCGAAGCCAAATGTGCTTCCTGCCATACTCCTAAGTTTATTACGCAAGCCACTAAAGAATATCCTGAATATCAAGGCATAGTTATTCGCCCTTACACAGATTTGCTTTTACACGACATGGGAGAAGGGCTGGCAGACGGCAGGGAGGACTTCGAGGCAAGCGGTCGGGAATGGCGCACTCCACCGCTCTGGGGCATAGGGCTAATCCCAAAAATCAACGGGCATAGCAACTTTTTGCACGACGGTAGGGCAAGAAATCTATCCGAAGCTATCCTTTGGCATGGAGGAGAGGCAGAATTTTCTAAAAATGCTTTCTTAAAGATGTCTAAAAGAGATAGAAAAGCATTAATTGCGTTTTTAGAGTCTTTATAGAAAATATATGCTACATTTGTGTTTACTAAATAAAACTTTTGGTATAAAAATGGGTAATAAACTAATACTACTATAATCTTCAATACTACTTAAAAGTTTAACATTTTGATATTCACTAAAAATTTTATTGGCATTACTCTCTTTGCATTTCTCTGCTTGTTTCTTTGCCCTTGCTCTCTAAATGCGCAAGTGGCAGATTCTATTTTTAAAAAGATGCAAGAGATAGCCATACCCCAGTACCAAGTAAAAAAAGACAGTGCCAACTTGGTTTTCTTAAAAATGTCTTTTGCCAGCGAGTATGTGATTGACCAAGGCACCTTGGCAGCACTGCAAAACCGCACTATCCAACAAATAGACATCGTTTATACTGACTTTCCTGCTGGTCGCAATTTTGACAAGCTAAATACCAACAGAGTCAAACAATTACTAAAACTTTTGCCAGAATTATCTTATAATCAAAAAGTTACATGGAGTTTAATTAAGCAAACAGATTGCAAGAATTATGCGAATGCAGTAAAAATGTTCCACGGAGTCGTGGTGCATTTTGAGGATGAAAAACTCCCTCCTACCTTAGCGGCAAAGAAAAAAGAAATAGAAAAAGTAAAAAAATATGTTTTTGAAGGTACTTTTAAAGATTCAGTAGTAT
Source organism: Thermoflexibacter ruber (assembly GCF_900113045.1). Taxonomy (GTDB): domain Bacteria; phylum Bacteroidota; class Bacteroidia; order Cytophagales; family Thermoflexibacteraceae; genus Thermoflexibacter; species Thermoflexibacter ruber. The sequence continues at coordinate 34,785 of NZ_FONY01000023.1, read as the reverse complement.
TCAAGGTCATAGAAAGAAATAAAAAGAAATGGAAAAATGCGCTAATTGTAAGTGATTGGACAGGAAGTATTTACCCTTACTCCTCCCAAATCGTGAATTGGTATAGGCTCAACTTGAAAGATAAATTGGTAAGGCATTTTGTGTTTTTCAATGACGGAGATGACAAAAAAGATAAAGAAAAAAAAATAGGAGAAACAGGAGGAGTCTATTTTACCCAAACCAATGACATTAGCCATATCATAGAGGTGATGATACAAGCCCTGCAAAATGGTCATGGAGGCGATGTCCCTGAGAATGATATAGAAGCTATCTTAGCAGGCATAGAAAAATACAAAGACATAGAGGAAGTAATTCTGATAGCTGATAATAATAGCCCTGTCAGAGATATTCGCCTAACTCCACAAATTACTAAACCTGTCAGAGTTATCTTATGTGGAGTAGAAAATGGGCGTATCAATCCGCAGTACCTCAACATTGCTAAGTTTACAGGGGGGTCAGTGCATACCATAGAAGAAGACATAGAAAACTTAGCTAATGCCCAAATACATGACATTTTGAAAGCAGGGTCAGGCATTTTTAGGGTCAATCCCAAAGGCTTCTTTTATCGAGTAAAGTAGAGCGTTTCCCCATGCCCAATACCTATTTCCAATTCAAACAATTTCGCATAGAGCAAGCTAACTGTGCCATGAAAGTAAGCACCGATGCCTGTATATTAGGGGCTTATGTAGCAAAAAATTATGCTCAGAGTCCAAGAACTATTTTAGACATAGGGGCAGGAACAGGCGTACTCTCTCTGATGCTTGCCCAAGCAAGCCAAGCAAATATTACAGCTATAGAAATAGATGAAAAATCATTCTTACAAGCAAAATCCAATTTTGCCAACAGCACTTGGACAGATAGACTGCATATTTTCTATCAATCTTTCCAAGAATACTTCAATGCTTTCTCCCCTACCCTATCATACGACTTACTCATCTGCAATCCCCCATTTTTTGTCAATAGCTTGAAATCAGAAAAAAAGGAGAAAAACTTAGCAAGGCATACAGACAGTTTACCATTTGAAGACTTGCTTATAGGAGCAGAAAAACTTACTCACCAAGGTTCCCTTTTTGTAGTTCTGCTTCCTATCCGAGAATCAGAAATTTTTGAAAATATATTGCAAGATTTTTATTTGCAAAGTGCTTATTTACAAGTGATTGAAAAGTTATTTATCTCGGATAATCCTTCAAAACAACCTCACAGAGTTATTTTGACTTTGAAAAAATCATCTCAAAATTATGATTCAAAAATTATTACTAAGTTATTAACGATTAAAGATGCGACAGACGCATATACAAGTGATTTTGTGGATTTGATGAAAGATTATTATTTGTATTTGTAGAATAGGACAGGTTGGGGGAACTATCTGTGCCTAAAAGAGGTAATTATTCAGATAATTAAGTAAGTGTAAACTTGAAACAAGCAGACATTTTTCATTAGAAGAGCAACCTGAAAAAGATACAAATGCCATCTGTGAACTTTTGTCGTAAACGAAAAACACTACTGATTATAATTTTTTTATACTACAAAGACACCGCAAATATTGAAAACATCGGCTGACATACGACAACTTTACAAACCCATTCAACCGACAGTTAAACAATCGGCTGACAACGTAGCCTATTCGGAATTTCTGCCCGACATAAGACTGCAAAACTATATTTATTGTTATTGGCAACTTAAAACGACCGAGATACTTTCTGAACCATTTATTTATCGTGTGGTAGCTGACGGTTGTATTGACATCTTTTTTGAACTCAACAATCCCCGAGACAGTTTTGTAATGGGATTTTGTAAAAAGTTCACGGAGTTCCCGCTTGACAACTCATTTCATTACATAGGAGTTCGTTTCTTGCCAACAATGTTCCCGCAACTTTTCAGGGTTAATGCTTCTGAATTGAGTAATCGTTTTGAACAATTGGGCAATGTAGTTCCCAGAGTGTCAACTTTCATTGCTGATAATTTTCATCATCAATTAACGCCAGAACAAATACAAAAAACATTTGATAGTTATTTTATCAATCTAACTGAAGACATTACTTTTGACAACGACAGCAGGCTCTACAATGCAATTGGAAAAATTCTTAATGAGTTTGGAGTTATCAATATTGAAAAGGACTTAGACACGGGCATAAGTCAAAGACAGCTTCGCAGACTGTTTGAATACTACATAGGTGATACGGCTAAGACTTTTGCAAAAGTGGTTCGTTTTCAAAATATTCTTCGTGCCAAGCCTTCGCAACAAAGTCTGCGACAGAACAAATTATTTTTTGATGTAGGATATTACGACCAAGCCCACTTTATAAAAGAGTTTAAGAATTTTTATGGAGTAACCCCAAGCAAAGCGTTTGGTAGATGATTATGTCCGTTTTTTACAAGGTTTGAGGCTTGATTTAATTGAATTTTGTATCGTAAATCAAAACAAAGAATGATGAAACGAATACTTACAATTCTAACAATGGTTTGCTTAACGGCAAATGCTTTTTCACAATCAAGTTCAACAACTAAAAATCAGAACAAAATGAAGTTAAACGCAGGAATTATCACCACAAAGTTGGCAGAAAGCAAGGCTTTTTATACCAACGATTTAGGTTTCGGGGTAACGTTTGAAAATGAGTTCTACCTCTTATTACACACCCCAAACCACGAAGCAGAAATTAGTTTTTTGCTTCCCAACCACCCCAGTCAGCAACCTTTATTCCACAAACCTTTTTTGGGGCAAGGAATGTATCTGACTATTGAAGTAGATGATGTGGACAACATCTACAACGACCTTAAAAAGAAGGGTGTGCCGATAAAAATAGAAATCCGCAATGAACCTTGGGGCGACAGGCATTTCGCCATTGAAGACCCTAATGGCATTGGTATTGACATTGTAAAATATTCAGCACCACAAGACAAATAGTTATGAAAACGCAACTTTCTAACAGTTGATAGTCAAATACGATTACGCATATATTTAGAAATCCAACATATTGATTATTAATAAATTGTAAAAAACAGCACTCGTAGGGACAGAATCTTTGGAGAAAAGAAGGCAAAATGGCTATCAAGAACGCCAAATCTTAAGGCAAGATTTTGCCCCTACTTATTAAGTTTTGCACTAAAATTACTGATAATCCGCTATTTTTAAGATAAAATTAAAAAACATTTGCTTAGGGAAAAGTGAAGCCAGATAAACAATGAAAAGAAAATTCATTTTTGATTAAACCTTCGTTCTTTTGTTTAGTCAAACTGACAAATAAAAAAAAGTGCCAATATGAGCAAAGAGCAAAGTCAAGAAATCCCTAAGCAAGCACAATTTCGCCAAAACGAGCAGAAAAATAAGAGCCAATTAAATCAGAATGAATTGGAAGATAAGGACTTAATTGCCAGATTTAGAAATGAGGAAAGCAGAAATTATGCTTTTAATCTCTTAGTACGCAAGTACCAAGAGCGACTTTACCACCATATTCGCAATATGGTCATTGACCATGATGATACTGATGACCTTCTGCAAGAGGTCTTTATCAAGGTTTGGAAGGGATTGGTAAACTTTCGCGAAGAGGCACAGTTATTTACTTGGCTATATCGAATTGCAAGTAATGAATGTTTAACTTTTTTAGAAAAGAAAAAACGCAAATTCCTACTCCCAATTCACGATGTAAAAAAGGAACTGGCACAGAAATTAAACACATATATATCCAGTAAATCCATGTACTTTTCAGGGGAAGAAATAGAGGTAAAGCTCCAAAAAGTTTTACTTACTTTACCTGATAAACAGCGACTTGTGTTTAATATGAAGTATTTTGACGACATGACTTACGAGGAGATGTCTGCGGTTTTGGGGACTTCGGTAGGGGCATTAAAGGCTTCCTATCACCACGCAGTCAAGAAAATAGAGGAACAGCTATCGCAGGAATTATAAGTTTTAAACAGATAAAAGAAATGAAAAAGCAATTTTATTTAGATGAATCTGATAAGGTAAATAGCATTTTTGATGCGCCTAAGGAGTATTTTGAGAATTTGCCTCAAAAAGTGAACAAGCGGATTCAGCAGTCCCAAAAAGTACCTATTTGGACTTTGTATTTACAACCTAAATATGCCCTAATAATTGCTTCCATAGTGATTTTATTGGTAGCAGGAGTAACTTTTATGAATCCAAATCAAGAGAAATCCGTAACTTTGACAAGTTTGGATTTTTCTACCCAAGAAATCAAAGAATATTTACTCCAAAGCGAGATTCATGAGTATGACTTGGTAAGTTTTTATTTGGCGAATGGAGAATTAGAAGACGAGGAGGAGTTCCTTTTGGAAGAGGAAATTTTAAGTGATGATGTTGATGTAGAGGAAATAGCAGACTTATTGTAAGTAGCCCGATAGAACTCTGATTTTCCCTAAGCCAAGCAAAAGGGGAACGAGATATTAGTAAGAAATATTTGAAAACATAGTTAAACCAAGTGAAGATGATGAAAAAATTACTGAATTATATATTGCTATCTATCCTATTTTCTACCTCCGTTCATGGACTCTGTGCGCAGGGAGGCGAAATCAAAGAGCGAATAGAAGCGGCAAAAGTAGGACTAATTACTCAACAGTTGAACCTCACTTCTGAGCAGTCAAAGCAGTTTTGGGTAGTATATAACAAATATACTGAAGAAATAGAGGGATTGAAAAAACAACAGCGAGAACTGCAAAGAGGCTTCAACAACAAGTCTGATGACCAACTCCGTAAAGACTTGGACAAGATATTGGAAATCAGGGAAAAAGAAATTGTCTTGGAACGAAAATACCAACAAGAATTTCTCAAAGTTATCAATGTAAGGCAGTTAGCCTCTTTGTATCGAGCAGAAAAAATGTTCAAAGCCATGCTCCTTCAGCGTATTGCTAAGCGAGACGGCAAGGGCAGAGGAAATCTGGAAGGAATTGACGATATAGATGATTAAAAAGGATTTGAGTAATCTTATAGACGCAAAAAAGGATTTTTTGGGACATAGCCAAGAAATCCTTTGTAATTATTGGAGAATTACAAATAATCGTGCATAGAAAATAGCAAGTTAAATATTTTTTCCCTTACCTTTGTACTATAACCTAACGTGCCATAGGTCATCACCCCCTGCAAATTGTTAATTATACTAATTTTGATGTATTCATCTTTTTGACTTGCAACTTCCAATGAATATTACGTGTAAAGCCATTTTCTTTGCCTTGTTATTTCTACTATGGGCTTGTGGGAGCAGAGTAGCTGAAAAAGAAACAGCAAGAGAGGATTCTGTTATTCAAAACTCTACCAAAGACTCTGCAAGTATCATTACTGATGAGCGGTCAAAAAATCAGATAAATGAAAACAATACCACAAGTAAAGAAAAACTCAATGGCAATCAAGGAAAAATAGATAAGTTAGAAAATAACTCAAAAACAGATTCCGTCCCTACCAAATCCACTGACACACAAATTTCAGAAGCTACAGGGAAGCCCAAAAAAGACCTCGTCCCGCTGCTTCCTGAAATGATAAAAGTCAAAGGAGGCTCTTTCAAAATGGGAAGCAAAGACCCTGAAGCTAAAGACGATGAGGTCAATATCCACGAAGTCAGCGTAGATGATTTTTTTATTGGCAAGTTTGAAATTACCGTTGCTCAGTTCAAATCTTTCGTAGAAGCAACTAACTACCAAACTGAAGCAGAAAAGACAGGCAAAAGCTACATCTATACAGGTAGTTGGAAAAATATGAAAGGAATTACATGGCGGCATGATGCAAGAGGAAATTTGCGACCTGAGAGCGAATACGACCATCCTGTAATTCACGTAAGTTGGAATGATGCTATGGCATACTGTAATTGGCTTTCCGAGCAAACTAAAAAGCCCTATCGCCTGCTGACAGAGGCAGAGTGGGAGTTTGCGGCTCGTGGAGGACTGCAAAGCAAAGGCTATAAATATAGCGGTAGCAATAATATAGACGAAACAGCTTGGTACATAGGCTCTTCGCAAGACAAAGGTACTTATCCCACAGGCACAAAAAGACCTAACGAGTTAGGCATATATGACTTGAGCGGCAATGTATATGAATGGTGTGCCGATTGGTATGATAGCGAATATTACCTCAATAGCCCTATCCAAAACCCCAAAGGAGCGGAAAGTGGCATTAGCAGAGTAGTACGTGGAGGAAGTTGGCACGATACGGCAGAAAAAAATCGCGTCGCCAGCCGCTTCAATGGCAATCCCTCTTATTGTGGTTATAATATAGGCTTTCGCGTTGCCAGAAGTCAGTAAAAAATTAGCCTCAGTAAAATTATTTATTTAACTTTGCTCTAACAACCTCATTCCCATTGATACATGGAACACACTAATACAGAAAATACCTACAAGATTTTTGTCATAGAGGATAATCGCACAGAAGGAATGTTGCTCAAGCTAACCTTAACCGAAAGGGAAAACATAGACCTTGTTATCTTTCCTGACGGAAAAAGTATGTTAGAAAGACTACATGAAAACCCTGTAATCGTTATTGCAGATTTAATTTTGCCTGATATGGAAGGCATTGATTTGATTAGACAAGTGAGGGCTTTTAATGAAAATATCAGAATTATTGTTGTTTCTGCACAGAGAAGCATAGAGTTAATAGCTGAACTTCAGGCAGAAGGTATTTATAACTACCTTGTGAAAAGTGAGGCTTGCCTGCATTATTTACATCACGTTATCGAGGACTTACTCATTATTATTCAGCATAAAAAAAAGGTAGTTAAAGAATGATTAGAAAAGTAGCTGTCATAGGAGGCTCAGCAGGAAGCATCAAGGTTGTTAAAGGAATTTTGGAGAAAGTGGCTGTTTCAGCAAATAGTGCAGTGATGATTTGCCTACATAGATTGCAAACAGACACCTCCTCAGGTTTGAAAGATGTACTCCAATACTCTACTACCACCCCTGTTGTAGAGCCACAAGACCGAGAGGCAATTCAGGGTGGACATATTTACTTAGCCCCCGCCAATTATCATTTAGTAGTAGAGCCTGATTTGTGTTTTACACTTTCCTCCAGCCCATTGGTGCAGTATTCGCGTCCCTCTATAGATGTACTTTTCCTCTCTGCCTCCGAAGTTTTCCAAGAAGACATGGTAGGCATCTTACTCACAGGAGCAAACAAAGACGGAGCTTTTGGTATGAAAGCAATACGAGCAAGCGGTGGGATTACTATAGTACAAGAGCCAAGTGAATGTTTTATAGATACTATGCCCAGAGCCGCTATGCACGTAACTGCCATAGACCATGTGCTTACTTCTGAAGGTATTGGAAATTGGCTCAATAGCTATTTCAAAGAAACAAAGCCATAATAGGTAATCCTAAACCTACTAATACACCAGCGATTAACTCATCAAAAGTATGTGCCTCTAAGGCAAGACGTGCAGACATGACTAAACCCAAAAGAAAAATCCATAAAATAATAGGATACAAAAAATACTCTTGAGGATATAAATATTGAAGCCCCATCAAAATACTTACAGCCCCTCCTACTCCCGCACTATGTACGCTAATTTTGTAAAAAAATGTAGCAATAGCTACCGCAACTACTACCAAAGTAATCCCTAACATGACCTGCCCAACCAAAGAGAAAATATGCGGTTGAGTAGAAAAAAAGTAGGTAATCACCAAATAAAAAATACTAATGGTAAGAAAAGGCAAGATTCTTTCTTGGCGATTTACTATTGATAAAGACGAGATTAGACGTAGTTTGTAATAGATGAATAAACTTAGCACAGGAAAAATAAAAGTGAGCAGAAAAATCATGGCTAATAAGGCAAGTTTCTGCTCACTTTTATACGCAATCAAAGAAGGAGCAAAAAAGAATATAACAGAAAAAACATAAGTTGGTATGAGTGCTGGGTGAAGTAACACAGAAATCAGCCTTGCAGTATTTGCGTGCATATCTTAACTTTCTGCTTGGATAGAAGGTTCGGTAGTGCTAAATATCTTGGCTCTCTCAGGCTCCTGCTCTATCAATCTGGCAATTTCTTCCTGAATCTGGTCTAAAGTATAACTATCGTCAAAGCGAATAGGGGGTTTAAATCTCACAGAAAGTGTTGTGCCTTTTTTCTTAAACTTTAAGCCTTTTTTATCAAATGCTCTGCGAAATCCGTTAATCACTACAGGAACAACGATAGGATTATATTCCTTAATCAAGTGTGCTACTCCCCTTCGCACAGGTGCGTAGGGTTTGGTAGTACCTTGAGGAAAGTTTACTACCCAGCCATATTCCAATGCTTTTTGTATTTTCTCTGGTGCCTTTCTATCCGCACCGCGTTGTATCTCTTGCCCTTTTGCTCTCCAAGAACGCCTTACAGTTACGGCACCAGTATAAGAAAAAATCTTAGGTATCAGTCCACTGTCTTTCATCGTTTCCTCTGCCGCTACATAATAGGAGTTGGCTCTTGGAAGCAAAAAGTAAATAGGATAGCGTACCGTATCGCGAAAACGCCACTTTACGCTACAAAATATATGGTACAGAGCCATCACGTCTGCATAGTAAGTCTGATGGTTGGAAATAAACATCACATTCTTGTCAGGCAAATCCATGAGGTACTCTGTTCCTTCAATTTTCAACTTATTGACAATATTGAACCTGCTATAAGTAACTACCGCCAACATTCCTATCAAAGCACGCTTTAACAATATGACATTGCCAAAAGGGTCTGTCCGAATAAGTCGCAGTCTGGGTAGTTTTAGCTTTTTAAAATTTAATAATTTCATATTTAATCCCATAATCTGAAAATAACAATATCTGATTGATTTTACTAAGACCAAAGTTACAAAACTTCATTAAAATTTAACTATTTCCTAACATAAAATTGATATTGATAGGTAATTGTTTCGCTTTTCCCTGCTTCTAATTTTATTTTCCACTCTGCACTTGACAAAGCATTGTAGTTATAGCTATTAGTGCTTACCAATTTCTGAATATTCCATGCAATATTGCATTTCAAACCCTCTCCTGTAAAACTACGATTGATTTTCAACTCAATAGCATTATTTCGGAAACTTTTAACTTCTATTTTTGCCTCTACGGTTACTAAATCATAAAAATAGCCATCTTTTTGTTTGATATTTACTTTTCTATCTACCTCTTTTTCGCTATCTTTTACGGATACATCAGAAACGACGGTAAGTGGAATCTTTACTTTCCCGCCAACGGGAGTATAGTTTAGCTTGTCTTGGCTGATAGGCTGGGCTACTCCATCAAGTAGTTTAGTGAGCAGTACTGTTCCCGTAGTCCACGGAAATTTGGACTCATTTTTTATCATAACGGCATGCTTTACCAAACTGATGTTTTCATAAGTGCTTTCGTTCGGATTGGTGTAGCTGCTTGTGTTGTTACTATTGAGATTTACTTCGTACAAATGCTCGTAAGTAGTGCTTTGCTGTAAAATATCTTGAAAGGTTCTACCTTGCTTTTTTAGCGTAACATTTTTTAGTTGATAAAAGAAAAAATCTTCTGATTGCTTACCTTCTGTTTCAATACTCGGTAAGTCTTCGTCTTCTCCTTCTACATCACTACTCATCACATTTGAAAAAGACTGCATACTTATATCGCCTCTGCTTACCGCTCCCGTTCTCCCCCCCCCACCATAGTATTGGTTACTGTAACGGTTTAGTTGATTGAGAAAAGTAACGACCCCTTCGGTAGAAACAAGGGGAGATGATAAGTAGCTATAAGCAAAATTAGGTACACCTACTACCAGATTTAGGTTGGCATTTTCCAAATCTTCTAAATCGTTCATCAAAGTAGCCCGAAGCGTAACTTTGGCTTGGGTTTCATTGAGCAGGTCTATATGATAGCTTGGCACCCAAGAAAGCCCCTTTGCCAAGTACATCATTTGCAGCGGTTGGGAAGTATTTTTTTTCGCAAATTCTAACTTTACTATCCTTTTATTTTCTTTTTGAGTTAAAAGCGTATTAGGTTTTTCAGAAAACTCTGCGGATTTACAGTTTTGGGCATCATTAGTATAATATTTTCCAGCATTTGTCCGAATCAACACGGCTGTTCCTGACACACTTTCCAATACGCCCTCTACACTTACATTATTATCAAAAACAAAAATAGCCTTTTTCCCCTGATTAGCTTTAAGCATATCGGCTACATTAGTAATGACAAGCGAAGTATTCAGTTCTTCTGTAAAACTGCTTACTTGCTTAATTGCGTTATTGTCCGCTAAGAACCACAGCGTTCCAAAAGTAGCTTGGGGTAGGGTTGGCAATATAGCAGTGCCGTTTTCTGCATTGATTTGCATTTTTTTGACCAAAAAAGCCGTTCCATTTTTGAAAACAGCAATATCGCTTTGTTGGGCTATCAGGCTGTTCATATAAAATAGAAATATTGTAAAAAGTCTTATGAACTTCATAAAAAATAGATTTAAATAAGATAAAGATAAACAACTTTTATCAAAAAGTAGCTAAGCAAAAGAGTTTTTAGTACATTGAGTTTAAAAAATTTAAAACAATCTTATAATTTGTTGATTTATTGTTTTAAGATTTGTAGTTTTAGCCCGTTATTGATGTAGATACAACAAATTTTGATTTTATCACCCAAAAAATGAAATAATATGCACGGTCAAAAATACGAATTTGATGCAGAAGAAAATAAGGTTATCCTAAAAGTAGCTACAAGAATGACTTGGGCAGGAGTAATCGCTATTGTATATGGTGTCATTAATTTACTGAGTTACCTTACCGCTTTTCTCTACCCCGATATGGAGGTGGATTGGTCTGACATGGTTTATGAATTGGCAGTTACTTCCATGTACGTCATTATTGGTTTGCTAACGCTCACTGTAGCGAAGTATTTTCGACTTATCCATGGTACCGATGGTGAAGATATCCAACATCTATTGGAGGCATTTTTATCGCTTGCTAAACTTAAAATGGTTCAAGTGATACTTTTTTCCTTAATTATCTTATACATTCTGATAGATAAAGTTCCATTCGTGATTAAAATGCTCTCTACCCCTATGCTTCCAGACCCTGGAATGTAAGGAGTATGAATGAATAATAAATATAAAATCCTGAACAGCTATCAAATCTTTGATAGCTGTTCAGGATTTTTTTATTGGAGCAGAAACCAGCATACATCAATCGAGATAGCCAAAAAAAAGAGGAATCATAAAGATTCCCCCTTTTTCAAAACTAAAAACAACTATGAAAACACCAAATTAAGTTCTATTCAGAATCTGTAGTAGTAGTTTCTTTTTCCATTACTACTTTTCCTTTGTAATACAACTTTCCTTCATGCCAATGCGCTCTATGATATAGATGTGCTTCACCTGTAGTAGGGCAAGTGGCAATAGTAGCAGGCGTACATTTATCATGTGTTCTGCGTTTATCTCTTCTCGTTTTCGAAATCTTACTCTTGGGATGTGCCATTGTTACAACAAATTAATATATGCTCAATAATTTTATTACCAACTAATTTTTTATTTGATTAACTTTTTTAAATCTTCCCATCTCGGGTCAATTCCTTGCGAACTTTCACTGTCATCTTCCTCAGAGGAAATTGTAGTAGATGAATATACTAAAATATCTTCATCTGCGTCCCCTTCTTGGCTTAAATCTTCTTCTATAAATCTTGGGTGTAACTTTTTTATTGGTACACATAAGCCGATAAACTCATAAATGTACTGCGCAAGATTAAGCGTAGTAAGTTCTCTCGGAATAATGATTATCTCATCAGAAAGTTCTTTTGCTTCATCTCCGTACTTAAAAATTATCTGTTCTGTACTCTTTATAGGATAATCAAACAATTCAAGGCTACGGTCACAAGTAAGCCGAATAGAACCGCTAATATCAAAATCACAAATCAGCATAGTTTCAGTCTTATTTAGCGCAATGCTTACCCCGCACTTACCTACTTCTACTAAACTATTTTCAAACAAAGCAAAGAAAGCATCATCTACAACATACTGATAATCATGCTGTTTGTTAGCTAAGCCAGCTAAATCTATATCAAATTCTTTGAACTTTCTCAAAGCACCCGAATTTTAAGACCGCAAAGTTAGGTATATTTTTTAAAAGAGCAAAATTAAAGGAGCATATTTTATGAAAATTGTGTTCCCTTTTGTTTGATAGCATCATCTAAAAATTGTTTTATCCTCTGCTCTTGGTCTTTCTGGCATATCAACAAAACATTTTGATACTCTGCTACTATGTAGTTGTCCAATCCTTGCACCACTACTAATCTATCCTCTGGAGTTTTGATAATAGATTTAGCAGTTTCATAAGTCATGATATTTCCACTTAACACGTTACCGTCTTTATTTTTTGGGGACTGCTCATAGAGAGACTTCCATGTACCAAGGTCAGACCAACCCAAATCACAAGGCACAACATACACGTTATCCGCTTTTTCCATGATACCATAGTCTATGGAAATATTATGGCATTGGGAGTAGGCTTTTTTGATGCTCTCCTCCTCTTTAAGAGAATAAAAATCTTCTTTCAACTCATTAAAAATACCGTGTATGTCAGGTAGGTATCGCCTAAATGCTTTTGTAATCGTATTGACATTAAAAATAAAAATTCCTGCGTTCCATACATAATCTCCACTTTCCAAGAACTCTAAAGCTAATTCTAAATTAGGTTTCTCTGTAAAGGTTTTTACCTTTTTCACCTTAGAAAGAGACTCCATATCAGCCACTTTGATGTATCCGTAACCTGTGTCAGGACGTGTGGGTTGTATGCCTAAGGTCAGTAATACATCTTCTGTAGCCGCAGCATTGATTGCAGTCAGCAAAGCCTCTGTAAAAGCATCTAACTTATGAATAATCTGGTCAGCAGGTGCTACTACGATATTGGCATTGGGATTCCTTTTCTGAATCTTATACGAAGCGTAAGCGACACATGGGGCAGTATTACGCATGGTAGGTTCCAAAAGAATCTGCTCGTCTGCTAATTGAGGTAATTGTTTTTTTACCAAGCCGTAATAGTCGGCATTGGTAACAATGTAAATATTTTCATCAGGACAGATATTTTTAAATCTTTCTATGGTGATTTGAATAAGACTTTGACCAATGCCTAACATATCTTGGAATTGCTTGGGATTGGTAACTCGGCTGTAGGGCCAGAAACGCGTACCTACTCCGCCTGCCATGATAACTACATAGTTATTTGAATTCATCTGTTTTCAAATTTTTGTGGATTTAGTTAGTATAATTTTATAAAAAAATAACTTCTTCTACTAAGTTTCCCCCGGCGTTTTGATTTAATATTTTAATGATTTGATTCTTGGACATCAATAGTTCATTTTTGAGGGGCGCAGAAGAAATCTCTACAAATAAAGTCTTGTTTTTAATAAAAATTCGTTGAGTATAGCGGGCAATAGGTGCCCCCATTAACTCTGTCCAAGAAACTACAATGCCTGCCTCTTGGTAACGGTCTTTGAGCCTGTATGCCTTCAAATATGCATCTATAGCCTCCCCCAAAGAGGAAACCTCTGACTGACGCATATTTTCATGGTAAATTGATTTCACTGAGTTTTATTTAGAAAATAGTAACAAAAACTGTCCAAAAATATAGCGCATGAAGTAATAAATACGAAGTTACAAAAAATCAACTAATTTGCAAAGTAGCCTTTTTTTTCTTCTCCAATTTTTTCCCTAAATTTACATGATTATTAAGTGAATGTAATAGAATATTTTGAGTATGAATAAGATAGAGTGTATTAAAAGAGATTTTAAGCAAGCGATAAATAAACTCTACGGTGATAGACTTTCACAAATAATTCTTTATGGCTCTTATGCCAGAGGAGATAATAATCAAAACTCTGATATAGATTTTTTAGTAGTACTTAATGAGGAAGAGATAGCATTAGGAAAAGAACTTTATTTTATGAATTCTGCTATTTTTCGTCTTACTTTACATTATGGGATAATGATTTCGCACTATCCAACGACCAGAAAAAAGTTGGAAAACTCTCAAAGTATGTTTTATAGTCAAATTAGAAAAGAAGGTAAAGTAATATGAATGAGGAAATAACTAAAATTATACACAGAGCAGAAGATTGTCTTTTTGATGCACAACTGAACCATCAGTTTCAAAGATATATCGCTTGTATTAATCGTTCTTATTACTGTATTTTTGACTGTTTACAAGCTCTACTTTATGTCAAAGGTATTTTTGTAAAAACACACCAAGGTACTCACATTAAATTTCACGAACTCTACCTGAAGACAAGAATTTTACCAGAAGATTTAGGCGCAAAACTTGACTTTGTATTTGACTTGCGGCAAGCAGAAGATTATGATTATGACGCAACTCTTACACAAGAAGATGCAGAAAAGGCACTAGAAATTGCCAAATCGTTTTTAGAAACTACTAAAAAAATACTGTCATAAATCCAAGCACTTAACTATAAAACACAATGCCACAATTTACTCACTTACACTGTCATACTCAATTTTCCCTTTTGGACGGGGCGGCAAGCATTTCTGGTATGATGAAAAAGGCAGTTGCCGATGGCATGAAAGCAGTCGCACTGACCGACCACGGCAATATGTTTGGTGCATTTAAGTTTGTCAATGAAGCAGATAAACACGGGCTAAAACCTATTATCGGCTGTGAGTTTTACTTAGTTGAAAACAGACACCACAAAACTTTTGGGAAAGGAAGTAAAGATATACGTTATCATCAGTTGTTATTAGCAAAAAATCCAAATGGATATAAAAACTTGTCCAAATTGTGTTCTTTGGGCTTTATTGAGGGGTATTATAGCAAGTATCCACGCATAGATAAGGAGCTGATTCTCAAATACCATGAGGATTTAATTGCTACCTCCTGTTGCATAGGAGCGGAGATTCCTCAAACTATTCTGCACAAAGGCGAAGAGGAAGCAGAAAAACTATTGCAGTGGTGGATTGATATTTTTGGAGAAGACTATTACATTGAATTACAGCGACATCACTTAGAAAATATAGATGGCACAGGCATTAGCCAAGAAGATGTAAACCAAGTTTTGCTCAAATGGGCTAAAAAGTACAACCTCAAAGTGATAGCAACCAATGACTCGCACTACATAGACGAAAAGGATTGGGACGCCCACGACACCATGCTTTGCATCAACACAGGAGAGAAAAAAGCTACACCCAAAGGGGACGGAAAGGGTTTTCGCTTTGGTTTTCCCAACAGTGAGTTCTATTTTAAGACCCAAGCACAGATGAACGAACTATTTAGAGATGTACCTCAGGCGATAGACTACACCAACGAAATTTTAGATAAAGTAGAAAAAATCAAGCTCAAACGAGATATTCTCTTGCCTGCCTTCCCACTTCCACCAGAGTTCCAAGACCAAAATGATTATCTTAGACACTTGGCGTTCAAAGGGGCGCAAAAACATTATGGCACAATTACCGCTGAGATAGAAGCACGCATTAACTATGAGTTAGAAATTATAGCAAAAATGGGGTTTCCGGGGTACTTTTTGATTGTACAGGACTTCATTAGAGCCGCAAGAGATATAGGCGTGGCGGTAGGTCCTGGTCGCGGGTCAGCGGCAGGCTCCGTAGTTGCCTACTGCACAGGCATTACCAACATAGACCCGATTCAATACAACCTACTTTTTGAACGCTTTTTAAATCCAGAAAGGGTGAGTATGCCCGATATTGATATAGACTTTGATGACGAAGGACGTAGCAGAGTGATTGATTATGTAGTAGAAAAATACGGGAAAAACCAAGTCGCACAAATCATTACTTACGGCACTATGGCGGCAAAAATGTCCGTCAAAGATGTTTCTCGCGTCATGGACTTGCCCTTAGACGAGTCCAATGCAATTGCTAAAATGATTCCTGAAAAACCAGGGACGACCTTAGCCATGGCTTTTGAGGAAAATCCAGAATTGGACAACCTACGTAAAGGGAACGATTTGAAAGCCAAGATTTTACAAGCAGCACAAGTCATTGAGGGTTCGGTCAGAAATACAGGGATTCACGCCGCAGGGGTCATCATCGCACCAGATGATATTACCAACTATATCCCTGTTTGCTTAGCAAAAGACAAAGGGGGAGAGAAAAAAAATGAGGAAAATGATGAAGAAGGTGGAGGTGAGGCTTTGGACTTGTGGGTTACGCAGTTTGACGGCAAGGTGATAGAAGATGCAGGAATGTTGAAAATGGACTTTTTGGGGCTTAAAACCTTGACTATCATAAAAGATGCGCTTGCCCTCATCAAGAAAAACAAAGGCATAGACATTGACATAGACAAAATTCCTTTTGATGATAAAAAAACTTATGAACTTTACCAAAGAGGCGAAACGGTGGGGACTTTCCAGTTTGAGTCCGAAGGTATGCGTATGTATTTGAAGGAGTTAAAACCGACCAATATAGAGGACTTGATTGCTATGAACGCCTTATACCGTCCAGGACCTATGCAGTTCATTCCCAACTATATAGAAAGGAAACACGGCAGAGAGAAAACCGAATTCCCACACCCGCTCTTAGAACCAATTTTGGGTTATACCTTTGGTATCATGGTTTATCAAGAGCAAATCATGCAGACCGCACAGGTCTTGGCAGGTTACTCTTTGGGCGGTGCGGACTTGTTGCGTAGGGCAATGGGGAAAAAGGACAAGGAGAAGATGGCAAAGGAAAAAGACAAGTTCATTGCGGGTGCAAAGCAACTACACAATATTCCAGAGGACAAGGCGGCCGAGATTTTTGCTATCATGGAAAAGTTTGCGGAGTACGGCTTTAACCGTTCTCACTCAGCCGCTTACTCCGTCTTAGCTTATCAAACAGGCTATCTTAAAGCCAACTATCCTGCCGAGTACATGGCTTCGGTGATGACGCACTCCATAGGACAAATTGAAAAAATAGCCTTTTTTGTGGAGGAGTGTAAACGCATGAATTTGAAGGTATTAGGTCCAGATGTGAATGAAAGTGCGAGAACTTTTGACGTAAACAAAAAAGGACAAATTCGCTTTGGCTTGGGGGCAGTAAAGGGAACAGGTGATGCGGCAGTCGCTAACATTATAGAAGAAAGAGAAAAAAATGGATTTTTCAAAGATATTTGGGATTTTGCTAAAAGGGTAAACTTGCGAACAGTAAACAAAAAAACCTTTGAATCCTTAGCCCAAGCAGGCGCCTTTGATAGTTTCAATGAAATACACAGGGCGCAGTTTTTCTTTACACCTCCCAATGAACAAACCTCTGGCATAGAGAAAATTCTCAAATATGGTGCAAACGAACAAGCCAATAAGAACCATTCAGGGGCTTCTCTCTTTGGTGCAAGCGGTGGCAACGGCATTAGCAATCCTAAACTTCCTGATTGTGAGAAATATTCAGAGTTAGAGCAACTAAAATTAGAAAAAGAGGTGCTGGGTTTTTATCTTTCAGGGCACCCTCTCGACCAATATAAAATTGCGATGGATAAAAATAAAGTCATCAGTTTGGCAAATATTGAACTTTTCAAAGGCAAGGAAGTATTGGTGGGTGGTATTATTAGCCAAGTAGATTTGCGAACCGACAAAAATGGTAGAAACTTCGCCTTTGTAAACATTGAGGACTACGAAAAAGCCAGCCGAGTTACCTTTTTCAACAACGTTTATGAAAGAGTGAAAGACCAACTCAAAGCAGGTGCTTTTGTAGTGATTAAAGGTAAAGTCAGGGAACGCTACAACCAACCCGGAACTTGGGATTTTGACCCAATGGAAGTAAAGCCTCTTTCCGAGCTTAAAGCAGGCAATGTAAGCGTGGAAGTAAGCATAGATGTTCAACTTCTTCAACGCCAAGACTTCTTAGATAGACTCATGGAAGTTTTACAGAAAAATAAAGGCAGTAATGAGTTGCGAGTAAAGCTCTTTGACCGTAAAGAAGGACTTTCTGTCCCTACTGCCGCCCACCAGTTCAAAATCAACCCTTCTACAAATTTAATCAAGGAATTGGAGGAGATAGAGGTAGAATGTAAGTTTGGGTAACTTTTAGCAAAAAAAGCTATTAATCAGTAATAATGTTAAATTTACTAATGTCTGTTTTTTTACTATGAGTAAAGCATATTTGTATAAAGCAAGTGCCTTCGTTTTTCTGCTTATAAGTTTACTATCCTGCTCCTCCGACGAGCAGTTGGAAAAACTACCAGATTTATCAAAAGTCAAGTTATCTTTGAAAATCAATCGCTTAGACAGGGAAATAAGTAATTTTAAAGACCCTGCAGAAGCATTTAATTTTATCAAGAAGTATTCGGACTTTGCTACAGCCTATCTTCCTTTCCCTGATAGCGTTCAAGCAGAGGAGATTTACAGGCTTTCTCAAAGCCCGTACATAGACACGCTTTCCCAAGAAGTAGAAGCTTATTTCGGAGAAATGGAAGACATCAGAAATGATTTGGAAACAGCCTTTAGAGTAGTGAAATATTACTATCCCGACTTTCACATACCGACTATTTATACCATCATCACAGGCTTTAGCAATGATTTGTATGTAGATAGTAGCATGGTCGTTATTGGCTTGGATTACTTTTTGGGAAAGCATACTCGCTATACTATTAGGAATCATCGCGGGGAGCGACTTCCTCAGTATATGACTGACCGTTACCAAAAAGAATACATCGTCCCTGCCGTCATGCTTCTTGTTTCCCAACAGTTCAATGAAAGAGACCCTATGGACAAGACTTTGTTGGCTGAGATGATTGCTTGGGGAAAGACCTATGAGTTTGCCAAAATGACTGCCCCCCATGTAGCTGACTCTTTGATTATCAGCTACTCCAGTGAAGGAATAGCCAAATGTTTTGCTAATCAAGATATTTTATGGGCGCATTTTGTAGAAAAAAACTTATTTTTTGAAAAAAGCTATGCTATGCTTAATAGGTATATCGGAGAAAGACCTTTTACCAGCGAAATCGGTGATGACTGTCCCGGTCGTATAGGACGCTGGGTGGGTTGGCAAATCGTAAGGAGTTATCTCAAAAATAACCCTGAAGTAACGCTTACCCGACTAATGTCAGAGCCAAAAGCACAACTTATTTTTGAAAAATCTAAGTATAGACCTATGCAATGAAAATTTTTTTAAAGTTTTTCCTTACAATCGCAATATTTTAGCATCATTTTGCTAATTTTAGATTTTCAAATAAAAGTATCCTTCCCCCTTTATTTAATCTTGGTAAAAAATAAGTTAAGTAAATAGCAGAGAATTAATGAAGAAAATTTTTTTAAATTGGAATGGCATTGGCGGAACTGCTTTTGTGTTTTTAATTATGTGGGCATTGGGGCAGATAGCCTTCAATCTAAGTTTTTTAGATGTATTTGGAGAAGTCATAGATGATTACAATACCACAGATATAGCTTTTTCCCAATTCAAAGTCCCTAATGCAAGCTCTGATACCAATATAGTAGTTGTAAATATTGGAAGATTAGGGCGAGCAGAAATAGCTCAACAAGTAAATATACTAAACCATTTTGAACCTGCCGTGATAGGCATAGACGTAGAGTTTTCAGAGGAGAAAGATGCTTTTGAGGATTCTCTTTTGGCTGATGCTTTTGCCAAAACCAAAAACCTAATCCTTTGGAGCAAAGTAATCAATGGGCAACCAGACCCCGAAGATGAGGAGAAAATCATTTGGGATTCTTTACTACTTACTATTCCCCGCTTTGCCAATGTAGCCGAGCATGGCTATACCAATGCCCTAACCGAAGGAGAAAGCAAATTCGAAACTTGGAGAGAAACTTCTTCTATCGAGCATCTTTCCAACGGACAAGTAGAATACAGTTTTGCTACCAAAATCACTCAAAAATTTGACTCTTTGGCAGCACAGACCTTTATTAACAGGAATAAGGACTACCCTATAGAAATCATTAACTTTCGTGGGAACTTAGACAAATTCACTAAATTAGATGTGAGCGACGTGCTTGATACCAATTTTGTTGCTGAAACTATCAAAGGTAAAATCGTACTTATGGGATACTTAGGCGATGAGTACACAGGAAGTACATGGGACGATGATAAGTACTACTCTCCACTAAACGAAAAGCCGGTGGGCAGAGTCCCCCCTGATATGTATGGGGTGGTGGTTCACGCCAATATTATTTCCATGATTTTGAATAAAGAATACATAGATACCATTCCTAATTGGCTCACTTGGCTCTTAGCTGTTATTTTTTGCTATCTCAATGTAGCTGTATTTGCATGGCTCACTGAGCATAAGTTTTGGGGACCTTGGTATGGAGTGGTGTCCAAATTCATTCAAGTCATAGAACTGATTTTACTTGTTTATGTAATGCTATACTTTTTTATCAATCAAAATATCAAATTAGACCTAACACTTACTTTTATTGTGATTCTTTTGGCAGGTGAATTGATTGAGATTTATCAAGTAATGGTACAAAATTTGTCCAAGTATTTGACAGGAAAGCCCAAAATGCTAAAAGGGCATGAGATTTAAGCTAATACAAATTTTAGCACATAAACAGGATAGAATTGGAATATTTAAAGAAGTTGTAAGGATGAAGCATCTTTTGGAATTTAATATGCAAAAAAATAGTTTTATAAAGAAAACCTGTTGCATCGTTTCACCGTTTATTGCTAATAAATCTTAAAAACAGAAATTAAAGAAACTAAAATACATTTTATTTAATTCCCTACGAACATGAAGATTAAATTTTTTGCTTATTGTGCAATGTTTTTTTTGATAGTTGGAAGTGTATCTGCACAAGATTATGCTTTTAAGGTATTAGGTAGCAGAGGTCATAACGTTATCGCTGGTGGGGCATCTATCAAAGTAGGTGCTAAATTGACAGCAAATCAAACCATCGAGGTGGGTGAGGGTTCTTATCTTGGCTTGGCACACAGTTCTGGAAAAACCATAGAACTAACCAAAAAAGGTACTTACAAAGTACAAGACCTTACCGCACAGATAAATTCCTCTGGAAGTTTTGCAAGTCAGTATGGCAAATTTGTTATTGACGAATTGACAGAAGCTGGAAGTGATGGTATAGCTGCCAAAAATCGTTTTCAGCACATGAACAAAACAGGTTCGGTAAAACGAGATGTCGGTAGTGTAGTTCCTATGCTGGAAGCAAAGCAAAAAATCTTTGGAAATACCTTGACCCTAAGATGGTACATCAAGGAAGGCGGTATTCCTAAAGAAGCAATAGACAGATACAAAGTACAACTTTTCAACCTAAGTGATGACTTGCTGTTTGCTCAAGAGGTGAAAGAGGATTTTGCTGTGATTGATTTGAGCAAGGATAAACTTTCTACTGAGAACATTATCATTTGCAAAGTAACTCCTTTGGACAAGAATGGTCAAGAATTAGAAAAAACTCACACCATAGATGGAGTTGCTTTGACAAGATTGGACAATGCTGAAAGCAAGCAGATAAGTATAGAGCTTGGAACAATTAGCAAAGAGGCTCAAGGAGCTTTGGGCAAGTTGATAGAGGCAAGATTCTTTGAGGACAAAGAACTATATGCCGATGCTATTCATGCTTACGAAGAAGCTATCAAACTCTCTGGGGGTACTGAGCAGTTCAAGAAAATCTACCAATTTTTCTTAGAACGCAATGGTTTCACCTTAGAAAGTGCCTCAGAAAAGAACTAATAAATCGTAAGTTACTCATTACCCAAAAAAGCGAATCATTAGGTTCGCTTTTTTGTTTTTATGCCAAATCTTTAAACTTCTTACTTACAAATACTGTTAAAATGTCAGCTACTTTACTATAGTCGGTATGGCTTTGCACGTAAATTGAAAGAAATAGCATAAATTATTGACTAAATAAATATCCCAAAATCTATGAAAAATTCATTGATAAAAATTTATTTCCTTGCCACACTACTTTTTAGCATTAGTAGTTGTAGCCATGCCCAAAATCAAAGTAATACTCAAAATTCTAAAAATACTATGGACGAAAGCAAATGGATTATCAAAGACAAAACCTTAGACAATAGCAAAATAAATCCTAACGATAAGGTAACAAAGACGGAAGAGGAATGGAAGAAGATACTCACACCTGAGCAGTTTCAGATTCTAAGAAAGAAGGGAACGGAGTATGCTTTTACCGGAAAGTTTTATAAACACAAAGAAAAAGGCATTTATATTTGTGCGGGTTGTGGCAATGAATTATTTACTTCGGAGCAGAAATATGATTCTGGTTGTGGGTGGCCCAGCTTTTACGATGCTGTTGCTGCGGGTAAGATTAAAACAGCCTTAGACACCAGCCATGGCATGATTCGTACAGAGATTATGTGCGCTCGTTGTGATGGGCATTTGGGACACGTATTTGAGGACGGTCCTAATCCAACAGGTTTGCGTTATTGCGTCAATTCTCTTTCTATAGATTTCAAAAAGAAAGAGGAAAAATAAAAAGCCATTTTCATAAGAAATAAAAGGGTTAGCTTTGATACGAGCTAACCCTTTTTCATTTGTATAGTTTTTATCTATTTTCTATAAAGTACTCTATGAATCGCATCTACCGTTCTCTTAACGTTTGGAAGTACTGCCTCTATCAAAGTAGGCGCATAAGGCAGTGGTACGTCCATAGAATTGACTCTAAATATAGGTGCATCTAAGTAATCAAAAGCATGACGTTGGATATTGAACGCAATATCTGTAGCAATAGAAGAAAGCGGCCAAGCCTCCTCCACAATTACTAAGCGATTGGTTTTTTGTACTGATTTAATCACCGTAGCATAGTCTATAGGTCTAACACTGCGTAAGTCAATTACTTCTGCGGAAATACCTTCTTTGGCAACCTCGCTTGCGGCTTGCAGGGCTACTTTCATCATTTTTCCAAAAGATACCACAGTTACATCATTACCTTCTTTTTTAATGTCAGCTACTCCAATAGGTATAAGGTATTCGCCTTCAGGAACCAGACCTTTATCACCATACATTACTTCTGATTCCATAAAAATGACAGGGTCATCATCGCGGATAGCCGTTTTTAGTAAGCCTTTGGCATCATACGGATTAGAGGGAACTACTACCTTTAATCCAGCCGTGTTGGCGTACCAATTTTCAAAGTTTTGAGAGTGCTGTGCCGCCAGCTGTCCGGCATTGCCTGTAGGTCCTCTAAAAACAATCGGCACTCCATATTGCCCGCCGGACATAGAGAGCATCTTTGCTGCTGAGTTGATGACTTGGTCGATAGCAACCAAAGAAAAATTGAAAGTCATAAACTCTATGATAGGTCGCAAACCATTCATCGCCGCTCCAATTCCAATTCCTGCAAAGCCCAGCTCTGCAATAGGTGTATCTATTACTCTATTTGCCCCAAACTCATCTAACATTCCCTGACTTACTTTGTATGCACCATTGTACTCAGCTACTTCCTCTCCCATCAAAAATACATTGGGGTCGCGCCTCATTTCTTCTGACATAGCTTCTCTTAGTGCTTCTCTAAATTGTATTTCTCTCATGTTATACCAAGATTTTTATTGAAGGATTTGATTGACTTATTACCGTCTTTCACATCGTAAAAATAATAACAACATTCACCAAAAAAATAAAAAACATGAAAATTATTTTTGTTGTGTATTTGCTATTTGCTTATTTTCTTTGATTTTTTCAATCAAATCTGTAATCTGCCAAGCATTTTCTACCGAAAAATCACCAATTTTAGTACGCCTAAGTGCAGATAGGCAAGCGCCTACGCCTAACTTTTCCCCTACATCTCTTGCCAAAGAGCGTATGTAAGTCCCCTTAGAGCATACTACCCTGAAGCTAATCTCAGGCAGGCTCATGTCAGTAATCTCAAAAGCATGAATTTCTATTTCTCTTGGCTTAATCTCTATGTCTATTTCCTTGCCTTTACGAGCTTTTTTATACAATCTTTTGCCGTCTATTTTAATCGCAGAAAACACAGGAGGCACTTGCAACTGTCTGCCCGTGAATGATTTTACTACTTCTAAAATATCCTCTTTGGTCAGGTGGCTAATGTCATGCTCGCTATCAAAAGGCATTTCTAAGTCTAAGGTAGGAGTAGTTTTCCCCAATAAAATCCTACCTGTATATTCTTTGGTAAGTCCCTGATAATGTTCTATCTGCTTGGTTTTTTTCCCTGTACAGATGATAAGCAAGCCCGTAGCCAAAGGGTCAAGTGTACCCGCATGACCTACTTTGATGGCTTTGTGCTGGTTGCGAATTTTTTTTACTACATCAAAAGATGTCCATTTGAGCGGTTTATCTACGAGTAGTACTTCACCTTCTATAAAGTCAAACATAGCGTTTTGTATATGTAATTTTAGGCAAAGGTAGTAGAAAGAAAAATAATGATTTTGATTTAGCTACTTATAAAATGCCCTGTAATGATACGCTTAACGAGCAATCAATCATTTATCCTAATTTTCATAGAGTTAATTCAACAAAAATAGTTATATATTCGCATTCATTACTCATTTATTTTGAAAGTTTATCATCCAATTCACTCCAAACCTGTCTTGAAAACTACCGTAGTAAGCCCCCCAAAACATATCTTGGATGGGCATTTCTACTTTACCTCCTTCCGATAGTTCGTCAAAAAGTCTTTTCGCTTCTTCTCTGCTTTCGGGTTCAATTTGTATGTGCATATTGTTGCCTTTTGTTACCGTGAAGCCCATTTCTTTGGGTGCATCTGTTCCCATTAGAATATGTCCGTCCATAATCGGTAGCTCTATGTGTAACACCATTTTCTTGACTTCTTCTGCTATGGGTGGGTGGTTAGGGTCTGCCGGCAACTCACCAAAACGCTGAATACCGTTGATGAATTCTGACCTAAAAACTTTTTTATAGAAGTTGAATGCCTCTTCCGTATTGCCCGGAAAATTGAGATAAGTGGATACTCGTGCCATGTTACTGATTTTATTTTGTTTACGAAGTTTGAATTGAGTTTCTATGTATAGGTCAAGGTTCTCAAGCCCTGCGGTAAACCCTTCTTTAAAGCCCATTTGAATAATGGTTTCAAGGTCAGTTAGGCTATTGAAGGTTAAAAGAATATTCACTTGCGTCTGCTCGCCTTTGTCAATAAAATTATTTTCCCATTTGTTGCGGGGTAGCGTGTTATTTGGCTTACCTGCTTCATCAGCAAAGCCATCTATGGCTGCAAAATATTTTTGATGATTAATTGCTAAATAGTCTGCCCTTGACCAATGCTTTTCATTTTCAGGACTAACCATAGCGTAATGCCAATAACCACCTTCTCTGAAATCCATATACTTAGTTTCGGCTCGCCAAGGTTTTGGTGCCCACCATTGGTCTAAAATATCGGCTTTTGTCCATGCATCCCACACTAAATCAAGGGGCGCATTGAAAGAGCGTTCTACCTTTATTTGATTGTTGTCTTTATCAACCATGAAATTGAATAAAATGGCTTTGTGCATAAAAATGGGGTTTAATTAGTTTCGGTATAGTTTTTAAAATTATTAAGTATGGCTTGCCAACCGGCTTTTTGAATGTCTATTGGGTGTTCGCTTTCAGGCTCAAATGTTACTGTAATTTCAGTCTGATTGTCCATTTTATTTATTTGAACTGTTGCTTTGCGTCCACCAAACTCATAAGTAAATGATTGCCAGACAATTACTTCGGTATAGATAGCTATAAAGTCAAAACCAAAGCTGCCGTCTTTGGCTTCCATTCGTGCAAAATACTGTCCGCCTTTTCTTAGCTCATTTTGAGCTTTGGGACAGTGCCACGTTGGGTCTGCAAAGTTCCAATTAACAATGTGCTTGGGGTTGGTATAATACTCCCAAACTTTGTTGGAGTCTGCATTAATGGTTGCAGTTACCGTAATCGGATTGTTCATTATTTACTATTTTTAAGTTGTTCTAATACATCATCTAATTGGTTAAAGCGCTTAGAAAGTAGTTGTTTGAACTGCTCTAACCACTTTTCTATTTCGTTCATTTTTTTTGCATTTAAATGGTAATGAATTTCTCTACCCTGCTGTTCAGGTATTACAATTTCACACTCTGCAAGTATTTGCAAGTGTTTGGATACTGCTTGCCTGCTACTGTTAAAATGTTCTGCAACAGCATTAGGTGTCATTGCCCCTACGGTTAATAGCATAATGATAGCCCGTCTGGTAGGGTCGGCAATGGCTTGAAAAACGTCTCGTCTTGTTTTCATTTTGTTTTATACTACTATTTGATTGCAAATATAAATGCAATTATTTGATTGCACAAATTTTTTCAAAAATTTTATTTAGTTATACAGTGAGAGAGGATTTGTAATTATCAGAATAGGAGTAGAAGTCCCTCAACGTTAGAGCATTATCGTAGTCTTTATAATGACCTCAACGGAAAAATGTTTGTAAAAGAAGGGATTAGATAGTACTCTCTACCCTGACCCTGTTGCTTTTCAGTGTCAGCATCAGTTGAAAAATATATAAAGCGGCACTTATATCCTTTGATTTGAGTTTGAGGCATTCACACGATTTGATTTATTTTTTAGCGGTTTTTAGAGAATTTATTTTTCAAATAATCCTGCTTGAATCTATTTTTCAATTCTTAATTCACTCCTTACAATCGCTACGGCGAACCGTTTTATTTATTTTTTCTTTAAAACTCATGTTTTTTCCTTATTTTTGCTAAAAACCATATCAATCACTTCCTTGTTTATATTTTTTATCACTAAGCCACAGAGCTACTAAGATTTGTATTTTAAAATTTCTCTGTGCCTTCGTGGTAAGATAATTTTTATAGATTTTTGCTCTGCACGTGAAAATACGTACAGAGGTACTATATTCCTTCTTTTACGTGTTTTCACTTAAAAGACTAATCTACTCTACTTAATCAAAAAATCACCATGTCAGCAAAAAAGAAACAATTATCAATTAACAATAATCAAACAACAATTAATTCAAAGAATAATTCAACTATCCAACCATCTAACCCCTCGCCAGAGGAATTTATAGAAATCTTTGGAGCAAGGGAAAACAATCTCAAAAATATAGATGTCTTTATACCCCGCAATAAGTTAGTGGTTATCACGGGGATAAGTGGGAGTGGGAAGTCTTCTCTGGCTTTTGACACTATCTATGCCGAAGGGCAAAGGCGGTACATGGAGAGTTTCTCTTCTTATGCGCGTGGCTTTATTGGCGACATGGAACGCCCTGATGTGGACAAAATCAATGGACTCAGCCCTGTGATTTCCATTGAGCAAAAAACCACTTCTAAAAATCCACGCAGTACAGTTGGCACAGTTACAGAGATTTATGATTTCATGCGACTGCTTTTTTCTCGTGCTGGCGAGGCTTTTTCTTACATTACAGGTGAAAAGATGGTAAAATGGTCAGAAGACCAGATTATTGATTACATTATTGAAACTTTTAAGGGACAGAAATTGGTCTTGCTTGCTCCCGTAGTACAAGGTCGCAAGGGACACTACCGAGAACTGTTCGTAGAAATTAGCAAAAAAGGCTATACCAAAGTGCGTGTGGACGGTGAAGTGCAGGACATCAAGCCCAAGATGCAACTTGACCGCTACGTAATCCATGATATTGAGATTGTGGTAGATAGGGTTGTCCCCAAAGAAACAGAACGCACCAGAGTTGCCAATTCGGTTCGCACAGCCTTAAAAGAAGGCAACGGAATTATGCTTACCTTAGACGAAAACGGAAAAACTCGCTTTTTTTCTAAATTTTTGATGTGTCCTACTTCGGGCATTGCCTACAACGAACCAGCTCCTAACTTGTTCTCTTTCAACTCTCCTTATGGAGCTTGCGAAACGTGCAACGGCTTGGGTTATATAGAAGAAATCACCAAAGAATCCGTCATTCCTGACGACAGTTTAAGTATTTCGCAAGGGGGAATTGCACCCATTGGAGAGTATCGGGAAATATGGATTTTCAAGCAATTAGAATCGCTTTTGAAACAACACAAACTGAGTTTGACCACGCCAATTAAAAAAATTCCTGCAGAAATTATCCATGAAATTTTGTATGGTTCTGATTTAGAAGTCAATGTGCCTTCGGTGAAATACCCTGGAACAGAGTGGACTACCAAGTTTAACGGGGTAATTAATTTCGTAAAAGACCAATATCAATACGGTACTGACAAAATGGTAGAATGGGCAAATGAGTTCATGGTTGCGCAAACTTGCCCTACTTGCAACGGCATGAGGCTAAAAAAAGAAGCTTTGCACTTCAAAATAGTAGGAAAAAATATTTCAGAGTTGGCACAAATGGACATCAACCAGTTGGCAGATTGGTTCAGGAATGCAGAACCCCAATTTTCTGAAAAGCAGAAAGCAATCGCAAGCGAAGTGATGAAGGAAATTAACAAAAGAGTGGGCTTTTTGTTAGGCGTGGGGTTGGATTACTTGACATTAGACCGCCAAATGAAAACACTTTCGGGAGGAGAAGCGCAAAGAATTAGGTTGGCTACACAAATAGGTACGCAATTAGTTGGCGTTTTGTATATTTTAGACGAACCAAGCATAGGGCTTCACCAAAGAGATAACGAAAAGCTAATCAAAGCATTGCAAGATTTGAGAGATTTGGGAAACTCGGTAATTGTGGTGGAACACGATAAAGATATGATGTTGGCTTCGGACTACATTTTGGACATTGGGGCAGGAGCAGGCGTACATGGAGGGCGAGTAGTCGCAGAGGGAAGTCCCCCAGTTTTTTTGACCAAACACTCTCAAACAGCTAATTATCTGAATGGAACACAAAAAATAGCCATTCCCAAAGAAAGACGCAAGGGCAATGGGAAGTTTATTGTACTAAAAAATGCCACAGGACATAATCTCAAAAACGTAACTTTAAAACTTCCTTTGGGCAAGATGATTTGCATTACAGGCGTATCGGGAAGCGGAAAATCCTCTCTAATTCACGAAACCTTGTATCCAATTTTGAATAAACACTTTTTTAGGGCAAAAAAAGACCCACTTCCCTTTGAAAACATAGAGGGACTGGAGCACTTGGACAAGGTGATAGAAATAGACCAATCGCCCATAGGGAGAACACCACGCTCCAATCCTGCGACCTATACCGAGATGTTTACCGACATCAGAAATCTTTTTGCTGAACTACCCGAATCAAAGATAAGAGGCTACAAATCAGGTCGTTTCTCTTTCAATGTGAAAGGTGGCAGATGCGAAACTTGCGAAGGTGCAGGCAAAAAAACCATAGAAATGGAGTTCCTACCCGATGTACTCGTGGACTGCGAAAACTGCAAGGGCAAACGCTACAACAGAGAAACCTTAGAGGTGCGCTTCAAAGGCAAATCCATCTCTGATGTACTCGACATGACAGTAGAAAATGCCTTAGAATTTTTTGAGGCAATGCCCAAAATTTACCGCAAGTTAAAGACACTCAATGACGTAGGTTTGGGTTACATCACGCTTGGGCAACACGCCACTACGCTCTCAGGCGGAGAAGCCCAGCGAGTAAAACTCGCCACAGAACTCTCCAAAAAAGACACAGGAAAAACGCTTTACATCTTGGACGAGCCAACCACAGGCTTGCACTTCCAAGACATAGAACACCTTTTGGACGTACTTAACAAGCTGACAGACAAGGGTAATACGGTTCTCATCATAGAGCATAACTTGGACATCATCAAGGTTGCAGACCATATTATAGACATGGGTCCTGAGGGCGGAGAGGGTGGTGGTACGATTGTCTGCGAAGGCACTCCCGAGGAGGTAGCTAAGCACAAAAATAGCCACACTGCGCTGTTTTTACGGGAGGAGATGAAAAACGAAAGAATTTAATAAGAAAAATAACGATTATAAGAAACACTTTTCCTCAAAACTTTTCTATTCCAAAGAATTTTGATTTAATTTAGAGCCAACAAACAAGGCATAAAAAGATTGCAACAAAAAATATGATGACCGAAAATAAGATACAAATACCTACTATGGCTGAGCTTGCCTCACAAGGAAAAACTCCAGAAATTCTTTTTTGGGTAGGTTGTGCAGGTGCTTTTGATGACCGCTACAAGCGCGTAACTTGGTCTATGATAAAGATTTTGAATCAGGTGGGTATTAGCTTTGCGGTGCTTGGTACAGAGGAGATTTGCACAGGCGACCCTGCTAAGCGTGCTGGAAATGAGTTTCTCTTTGAAATGCAGGCAATTAGTAATATCCAAGTGCTTAACGGATACGGAGTAAAAAAGATAGTTACAGCTTGCCCTCATTGCTTTAATACGCTAAAAAATGAATATCCCTCTTTAGGAGGTACTTACGAGGTGGTACATCACTCCGTTTTTTTACAAGAACTCATAGACAAGGGAAAAATCAAGCTCAAAGAAGGAGGAGATTTTAAAGGCAAACGCATCACCTACCACGATTCCTGCTATCTGGGCAGAGCCAACGATATTTACGAAGCCCCAAGGAAGCTCTTAGAAAGCCTTGATGCTGACTTGGTAGAGATGAAAAGAAGCAAAAAGAACGGACTTTGCTGTGGAGCAGGCGGAGCGCAGATGTTCAAGGAAGCCGAGAAAGGCAAAAAAGAAATCAATCACGAGCGCATAGAAGATGCTATAGCAACCAAGGCAGATACGATAGCAGTAGCTTGTCCTTTTTGCATGACCATGATGATAGACGGTGTAAAACGCAAAGAAAAAGAAGCAGAAATAAAAGTTTACGATTTATCTGAACTTATCGCCTCTGCACAGGGTTTATAAAGGTAGATAAGGTTTAATAGGTTTATGAGATATGTCTGAAAGCACCTGCTTGAGGGCATATCTTTTCTGTTAGAAAGATAGAAAACTCATTATCAATATGTTTATACCATTTGAGCAATTACCAGTACATAGCCGTATTTGGATTTACCAATCGGATAGACTCTTAGAGGCTTCAGAAATAGAAACTATAGATTTTGCACTTCGTTACTTCACTCAAAACTGGGAAGCCCATCAACACCCGCTCCAAGCTTCGTATCAAATTCTTTATCACCGATTTATCATATTGGCTGTCAATCAAGACCACTATGAGCCAAGTGGCTGCTCCATAGATAAGTCTGTAGCTGTTATTAGACATATAGAGCAAGAGTTTGGTTTGAAACTGTTTGATAGACTTACCATTGCTTATTGGGAAAATGGACAAATTAAGACTCTAAAAAGTAAGGAATTAAAGGAAAAAATTGACAGAGGAGAGTTTTTGTCTGAAACTTTGGTATTCAATAATACTGTTCAGAGTAAAAAAGACTTAGATACGCATTGGCAAGTACCTGCCTACCAAACTTGGTTAGCCAAATATTTTAAGCATGAAGTAAACGCCTGAGGGTATTTCATCTTTTCCGTACCTTGTTTATCAGTTTTTTGCCTATCAGTATTTTGATAAACAGTAAGATAGTGCTTGTTTGTATGCCTAAATTTTTAATCGTTTTAAACCAAAAAATGAGGGCTTGTTTTCTTTTGCCCTCTATATAACTGTGGGTAGCACAAAAATAATAGGAATAGCCTGTAAGTTCTTTTGCTTCTTGTGGCAAAAACGATATTTTTTCCTTAATAAATTGCATTGCTTTTAGTCGTCCTTCTATAGCTTTTTGGTTGTTTGCCATAGAGCGAGTATTATGATTAACAATCGTTATTCCCACTTTATCAATCAAATAGATTTTATTTTCTCTTAGATTTAGCATGTTAAAAATCCAATCCTCACACATATTGAACTCAGGAGGGAATGGACAGAAATTAGGAATTTGCCGTTTTACACATACCATCGTCCCCAAAATACTCCCCTTGAGCAAAAGGCGATAATCATAAAAGCCTTCTGCTAAGTCCTTGATTTCGTTCATAGCAACTTCGCCATCAGTAGCTATCTGGTATTTGGTAGCAAAGAAATTACATTCAGGATACTTTTCTATAGCTTCATACAGAGTAGTTAAATAATGGGGGAGAAGCAAGTCATCTGAATCAAAAAAAACAACGTATTCTCCTTTTGCTAAATGGAAGCCAGTATTTCGAGCAATAGACCTCTCCTCGTTTTTCTTTCTGATGTAATAAATTTTCTCATGATGTCCAAATACAGTTTCTATGACTTCTTCGGTGTCATCTGTACTACCATCGTCTATGATTAAAATTTCAAAGTCGGGGAAGTCTTGGGCAAGGACGGACTGGATAGTAGGCACGATGAGATGCGCTCGGTTATAAGTAGGAATAACAATAGAGAAAAATGGCATAAGCGATTCATCAATGTTTTAGCAAAAATACAAAATATTTGCCTAAAATTATGTTTAAATTTCTAATGAATTAAGTAATAAAGCAAATTAAAACAGCCTTTTGCCCCTATCTAAATCTTTCCCCAAAAGAGGAGAGACTTCTTGATAATCAAAGACTTTACTCTCTTCCCATATTGTAGTTAATCTCATCAGGGTTTTGGTTTTATTAGCTCGATATTCTATTTTCATATAATAAAGTTTTTCTAAAGTTTTCGCCTTTGTTAGCATTGCATGCTGCGTTCAATATCAACAAAGGCGAAAATAAAAATCTGAAATGAAAAGGCATGGTTATAAACCCAAAATAAAGTCGGATTACAAAGAGTTGATAAAGGACATCCGCATTGCAAATTCGGACTAACAGGAGGTTTCGATAATATTATAAAAAAACTTCATACATAAGTAAAGGCTTGTTTCTGATTAGATGAATGAGGGTAAATTGAAATCATAGTGGTGTAGCCCAAGTTCGGTCTGCTTTTCTTTTCCATTGAACTGCCATTTATTCTCCTTACTCGCCGTCTGCACATAATCCAAGCCCTTCATGCCCAAGCCGAAAGACTAAATTAGGAATCTGGAATGAAAAGGTAAGATTTATTTACTTAGCTATAAAATATTGGTTATCAACAAATAATAGCTTACTTCTTATCTTTATATACTTATACGCCAATAATGAGCAAGTAAGGAATAAATCTTACAAATCGCCAAAAATTTCATTGAGTTTTGACGCTACCTTTGATAAGTCATTGGACGATAGATACCCCAATCGTCTGTCTATTAAGACTTTTTCAAGAGTAGCAAGTTTATGCAAACGAACATACGAAGGAACTAATAAACCCGCTTGTTGCCATTCGTTAATCTCTACATCAAAATTTGTATTAGTATATTGACTGGTAACTCTTGCCAAGAGTACATCATCATCTCCTGCATCTAAAAGCACAAGTGCGGGTCGCTTTTTGTTTCCTTCATTATTAGAGTAAGGGAAAGCTATCAATACCATATCTCCAAAGCGATACATAAGAGGCAGATTTATAGTTTATCATACATAGCATCTTCTGCGGCATAGCCTTCTAAAAATTGTTGTGCTGTTAGTTTATCCCAGTCTTCTGCTTCTTTTTCAGGCTCATCTATCAGTATGATAATTCTTACCTTGGACTGCTTGGAAAGCAGATTCCAGTAATTTTGAGGAATTTCTATTTGACGAGTGGTATCAATTACTGTTGAGAATTCTAATGCTTTCATAGTCTATCTAATTTTGTCAAAGTTACAGATTTTAAGGCTAAACCTATATTTATTTTTGACTTTTTTAAGTCTTGCCGAAGTGCTGAAGGTTGAGAAAACGGAAGTGAAAATTGCTCAAATCTATCGCAAACGGTAATTTAAACATACTCTTACCAATCTTTGCCTTTTACAATTTCTTCCTCAATAGGAATTTTCATTGGTAATTTTGCTTCTTTTGCGCCTCTCAATAGAATAATGTTATCTTTTACCTCTATCTTTTTATACATCTCCAAGAAAAATTCAACCCCATGTACAGTAGTCATCAAATGTTTTTCAAAAATAATAATACCATTTTTTTCCAAAGTAAATTGTGAGTACATTTCTTCTTTGGTAAAACGTATCCAAACACAGGCTTTCAAAGGAACATCATAAAGCATTATATCTACTTCGAGTACCCTAAAATCAAGGTTTAGATTAGTTTCAAGCCCTTTTTGGTATGCGTACTTGCTTGCCTCTGCCAAGTACGGATTCTTGATAACAATAGCAGCCTCTTGCAAAATCTCATACCCTCTTTTCCAAAGAAAATGCTCTTTTTCTTCCTCTGTTAAGGCATAGAACATCTCAAAATCCAAAACAGCATTATGAGTCAAATTTTGCCCACCAAAATGGGTATAATGTTTTAGTAAGCCATCATATATTTTATATGATAATTCTGAATAGAAATTAATATTAATAAAAATAATTTTTTTACCAATATAGACTTCATTCATCAATCTATTGAGCAAAGTGCCTAAACCAAAATATTTATCAGCTAATTTATGAAGCTTCTCATCTCCATCTTTGAACCAAAATAAGGTTCTTCCTATATTTTTTTTCATTGAAGTGATTTTTAAGGTTTTGGAATTCTTTTCCCCGTGTTTAAATCATGAGGAAAAGGAACTTTCATTCCATCTAATCTCCACTGCCCTGTGGAGGTATAATGCAAACTTCTTAGGTATTTTTCCATCAAATGGGCTTGGTTTTTAGGCATAATATAAGAGAATTTTGCTTTCCCAAAGTTAGCTCCCATTTCGTCTATTGCTTCATTCATCCTTTTAAAATTAGCATCTGTTACTCCAAATTTATATATACTCAATAAAAATTGGTTTTGGTTTTAGGGATATGAAAATTCCAAGAAATTAAGGTTTCTAATTCCTGCTTATATTGGGCAATATGGGTAAAAAACTCACAGACCTTTTCCTTGAAATCTTGAAACTTCCTATAAAAACAAGTATCAATGACCTTTTTACGCATAAATTTCCATAATCTTTCAATTAGATTAAGATTAGGCAAGTAAGCAGGCAAGAAAAGCTGTTTTATCCTGCTACTTGCCAATTTTTCTTGTAAGTGCTTATTTTTGTAATATCGTGCATTATCACAAATCACATAAATCTTTTCCTTGTCAGGGT